>CALJJR010000051.1 GCA_937973905.1 uncultured Arenicella sp.
CCAAACATCATTGCTTGCCGAGGCAACGTGGTCGGGCTCACCCACACCAAAGCCCGCATTGGAAACAAAGATGTCAACCGGCCCGTATTTGCCTTCGGCTTGTTCAATCAGATTTACTATGCCGTCTTCTTTACTCACATCGCACTGCACAGCGAACCCACCAATTTCTTCTGCGACAGCTTGCGCGGCATCCAAATTAAGGTCAGAAACAACAACATTGGCATCTTTGTTGACCAAAGCTCTGGCTAAAGCACTGCCAATTCCGCCAGCACCACCGGTAATCACGACATTTTTATTTTCGACTTGCATGTTACTTTGATAGGGTTGTGGGTTCAGATGATGAATTGTACCCGATTGCCAAATTCACGAGCAGAATGTCATGGATAAAACGTTTATAAGTGCGCAAGATCTCTTACGTGACTCCTTTTTGTTGGCGCGTAGCGTAGTAGAGAGTGGTTTTAGGCCAAACTTCATCATCGGTGTTTGGCGTGGCGGTGCGCCGGTGGGCATCGCAATTCAAGAGTATCTCGACTTTATCGGTATCGAAACCGACCATATTGCGATTCGCACCTCATCGTATACCGGTATAAACCGGCAAAATAAGGTTGTGCGCGTACATGGGCTTGATTACATCATCGATAACATCAACGCGGATGATCGTGTTTTGTTGGTTGATGATGTGTTTGATTCCGGTCGAAGCATTCGCGCCATTTTGAAAAAACTTAAAAAGAAAACGCGCCGCAATCTACCAAACGATATTCGCATTGCTTGCCCCTGGTACAAACCTTCGCGTAATCAAACAGATTTAAAACCGCATTTTTACGTGCACGAGACTGACGCCTGGCTAGTGTTTCCACATGAGCTTAAAGGCCTGAGCAAAGCGGAAATTCTGGCAGGAAAACCCGAGCTTGCAAAAACACTTGATGGCTTTCTCGACTGAACTACTCTTTAAGTTTGTAGCCAGTTTTAAACATCCAAGAAACCACCGCCAGACACGCAAACAAGAAAAACAAGATCATCCCCAAGCTTATCCATACGTTTACATCGGCGACTTCAAAAAAGCTCCAACGAAAACCACTGACTAAATAAACGACTGGATTGAAGTAGGTGATGGTTTGCCAAATGGGTGGCAACATACTAATCGAATAAAACGAGCCTCCTAAGAATACCAAAGGTGTAATCACCAGAATCGGAACGATTTGCAGTTTCTCGAAACTGTCTGCCCAGAGGCCAATAATAAAACCGAACAGAGAAAAGGTAACGCAGGTAAGCACCAAAAATAGCAGCATCCAAAACGGGTGCTCGATACGAAGGTCAACAAACAGGCTCGCGGTGAGTAAAATCACCACCCCTATAATGAACGACTTGGTTGCAGCCGCGCCCACATAGCCGATGAGTGCTTCAAAAAATGAAATGGGCGCCGACAATACTTCATAAATAGTGCCGGTAAATTTAGGGAAGTAAATGCCAAACGACGCATTTGAGATGCTTTGCGTCAGCAGGGTTAACATCGTTAGCCCAGGCACGATAAATAACGCATACTCAACCCCTTCAATGGATTGAATGCGTGAGCCGATGGCGCCACCAAACACGACAAAGTAAAGCGAGGTTGATATCACCGGTGAAGCCAGCGTCTGAAACAACGTGTTCCAAGCGCGCATCATCTCAGCTATATAGATCACCCTAATTGCGGAAAAGTTCATGCTTGCTCCCTTACGAGATCTACAAAAATATCTTCCAACGAACTTTGCGAGGTCTGAATGTCTTTAAGTGATAAACCTGCCGCGTTGATGGCTTGCAATACCGCTGTGATGCCGGTTGATTCTTGGTTGGTTTGATAGGTATAGACCAATTGATTTCCATCTTCAGCAAGCGCGACATCAAATTCTTTTAAGCCTTCAGGGATCGAAGCGGCCGGCGATTTTAGCTCCACTCGAAGCTCTTTCTTGCCGAGCTTTTGCATCAACTCAGCTTTGTCCTCAACCAATAAGATTTCACCGCCGTTGATTACTGCAACACGGTCAGCGATTTCCTCTGCTTCTTCAATGTAGTGCGTGGTTAAAATTATCGTGACGCCATCGGCGCGCAGTTCTTCGACTAAGCGCCACATATCTTTTCGCAGCTCTACATCAACACCTGCGGTAGGCTCATCGAGAAATAATATTGTTGGTTCGTGTGACAGGGCCTTGGCGATCAAAACACGACGCTTCATACCCCCTGAGAGCATCCGCAATTGGTCGTCTTTTTTATCCCATAGCGACAAGCTTTTGAGAATTTTCTCAATGTACGCTGGGTTCGGTTTGGAGCCGAACAAACCACGGCTGAAGGCTACCGTTGCGTAAACGCTTTCAAACGCGCCGATCGTAAGCTCTTGTGGCACTAAACCTACCCGGCTTCGTGCCTCTCGATATTGCGTCACATTGTCATAGCCATCAACAAGTACCGTGCCGGAAGTGCTCGAAACGATGCCGGTGATGGTCGAGATCAGGGTAGTTTTACCGGCACCATTGGGCCCCAGCAGCGCGAGAATTTCCCCTCGATGTATTTCTAGGTTGACATTCTTGAGCGCGCTAAAGCCATTGTCATAGGTTTTACTCAGCGCATTGACAGAGATAACAGAATCCAATTGGACCTCGATAACAGGTTAAGGGAGTGGCAACACGACTAAACCGAATTTAGCGTGGGTAGGTTTTATTCGCAGCTTAACAATAAGCTATTTACGCTTGTGTACACAATAAGAAAGCGCTCGAGAGCGCTCTAAAAATGATCCCCATATCTTCTACCTTTTCTAGCGCCAAGCATTAAACCTGCATAGCTTCACGCCCGAAAAAAGGCGGCACAAATCGGCCGTCCTGGCCAGGCAGTTAGTCGGTCTTGTCCCCTACTCCCTTGCGAGCTCCATACTCTAAACACTTACCCTCCGGTGTGTGCCCCGTTCAAACTACTCCAAATCGAAAGACCCTTTTCTTTCATGCAAACAACACCAACATTCTGCCAAAACGTCCGTATTTGTATTTGTGCCTGTTGGAAAGTAATGTATCCGATTGTGACATCTTGCGAATCACCCATATGGGTGAGATTTTGAAAATATGCCAAAACTTTCTCGTCGACGCTTTATTCAGTGGCCCGCTCTGGCTTTTATCAGTCAACCAGTATGGGCCAACAATTCAAATGGCTGGCGAGCTGCGCAAGTCATGCCTCTGAAAACTCAGGAGCTCTATCCTACCGTTCACCAAGGCCGGCTCTACGTAGCCGGCGGTATCGCGTCTAAACTCGGCGTGCCTTATTTCACGGATCGAGTCGTCAGTTTTGATCCGGACTCCAATACTTGGCGTGATGAGCCAGATTTACCCGAGGCCTTACATCACGCCGCCTTGGTGAGCACGGGCAGTCGCTTGTTTTTGGTAGGAGGTTTTAATGGCGGCTATAGCCACATCTGGCGCATGCGCTCAACGGTGTATGAGTTACTCGGATCTGATTGGGTAGAAATAGGCTCGTTGCCTGCCCCTCAAGCGGAAGGGGTACTGGCTGCCGCTCCCGATGGTGCAATCCATTTAGTCGGTGGGCAATCACCACGCGGCGACAACAACGTAAAACGAAGCGATCACGCAGAAGTTACTACTCATTTACGTTGGCATCCTGAAGAAGACGCTGAACAAGACTGGCAAAACCTGGCGCCTATCCCTACTGCTCGCAATAGCGCAACTGGAGGCTGGCTTGATGACCAAATGATTGTCACAGGCGGAAGAACGGCGGGCGGAAACTTGGCCAACACAGAAATTTATGATCTAAAAACCAACACTTGGCGATCGGCAGCGGCTCTTCCCCTGCCACAAGCGGGCACCGCCAGCGTGGTTGTTGATGATGGGCTTATTGTTTTCGGCGGTGAAATTTTTACGCCGCAAGCCAAGGTATTTAAAGAGGTATGGCGCTATTCAATAAGCCAAGATCAATGGTCAGAAATGCCATCAATGTTGACCCCGCGCCATGGCATTGGTGCTGGTCGTTTTGGTGATCGTATTTATGTGGTAGGCGGCGCAACCGAACCCAGCGGCAAAGGCACATCCGATGCCAATGAGATGTTTTTACTTAACGCAGGGCAACAATAAGGTTTGCTCGCATACCGAGCCACAAAATCGGTATGCAATAGGTTTGCAATCCTTCTGCAGTGCGCACTTCTTTGGGGCTGCCATGCGCGACCAGTGGTGGTGAAATCTGAAAGTCAGCACCAAATTCCTCACGCACATTGCCCGAGAACGTATTTGCTATTTCGCCGACCAGATCAAGCAATGCGCCGACCGAGGCTTCTTGGTTGTCGTAGAGCGCTAGCAATTTGGCCATCATTTCAACTGGCGCCGTGAATAACACATTGCCCTGATACTCACCGGTGATACCAATGACCCCTGTGTACTCCATAATACTGCCGGTCAAGCCATCTATCAGATAAGGCGAACTGACCTCAGCGGGAACAACGGCCATCGTTTCAAAGTAGTGAACAACCCCGTTCACAAACACATTGATTTCTTCTTCCTTCACGCTGCGCTTAGGTCTTACCGAGATCAGAAATTAAGACATCGACTGCTTCGGCAAGCTCAAAACGAGTAAACGGCTTGCAAAGAAAGCCGTAAGCACCCAACCGCAAGGCTCTTAGAGCTGTTGCTTTATCTTTCACGGCCGAGACTACCAGTATCCGCACACCGGGATGGATAATCATCATCTGCTTGATTGTTTGAATACCGTCTAACCTCGGCATGGTTAAATCCATGGTCACGAGATCGGGTTTCAGCATACGAAAATCGCGCAAGGCCAGCACCCCGTCTGCCGCCGTGGATACCACATCGAAATCTTGTTTAGACAACACGGCTTCTATTTGTCGGCAAATCACTTGCGAATCATCGACGACCATAAAGGTGCGCGGTTTATTTTTCTTTCTTATTTGCACGCTTAGTGAGTAGAGTTAAAAATTACTTAAGATTCTTTCGCTAATGGAATCGTTACTGCAAATTGGCAGTATTTTCCGGGTGACGATTTTACTGCGATTCGCCCACCAAGGTTATTCGCTTCATCACGTACTAGACTCAAGCCGACACCACGGCCACCATCAACGGTAGCTTCATCCAGAGACGTAAAGCCCGGTTGGAAAATATAGTGCAGAAGTTTACCGCGATCTAATTTCTCAGCTTGCTTCTCATCCATGCCAAGCTGTGCAGCAACCTTGGCCCGGATGCGGTCAAAGTCGAGGCCTCGCCCGTCGTCCAGCACCGACATTTTGTAACGCGCTTCTTCTTTCGCAAGATTCACTCGAATCATTGCCAGCGGACTCTTGTTTTGGTCAAGTCGGTCTACTGGTGCTTCAATACCGTGTACTACCGCATTGCGCACCAATTGGATTGCCATCGCATCCATCTTGCGCGCTAGCTCGGGCCGATCGGCAAGTACTTCGAATCCAGTACAGGACAAATCAACATGCTTGCCGGCATTCTCTGCGGCCCGTTGCGCTACTTGGAGTAAGCGATCAGGAATTGAAGAAATTTCAGTTTCAACCGCTTTCAGTTGACTGGTGCCTACACTGCGCAACTGCGGGGTGATGGTTTTCACCATCTCCACCTCGTTGATTATTTCTTTAAGCTGTACAGTCAACGCCATCATGTCGCGGCCGTCGATATACATATTGCGCTTCACCAGCGAAACACTTTCTTCAAAATGATCGAAAGCAGACTCGAAGAAATCCAAGCCAAGCGCGCTGGCATCGCCTTTTAACCGATGCACCATGGTTGCAATCGACGCTAACTTTTCAACATTGTCCTGGTGTTCGGCACCCTCTTGAGCCAGCACACTATTAATCTCCACCAAGTTCTCTTTGGTTTCATTAAAAAACGCGTCGAGCTCGTCTGCATTAACGTTAACGACGCTCAGCAGTAGGTCAAGGCGCTCCTGTTGTTGCTCTTTGGTTTGCTCTAACTCGCCGCGCAATTGAATCTCACGAGTAATGTCGGTGATGCTCACCAAAGCGCGCGGTTGCTTGGGGTCAATATGTTCAGATTCATCCCTGGTGAAATCGATATGCAAAAATTTCTGCACTGTTCCGCCATTGGGTTGAGTTACCTCGATGGGCACCTCTTGCATGGGGTTAATGTCACGCATTAACTGTTGTTTAACGCGCCCAGCCATTAACAGCTCCACGTATTCTCTGGCGAGTTTGATCTCGGTTTGTGGCGACACGTGGTGCAACAAGTGAAAGAAGTTGCCACTCACGTCGACGCCATCACCAAAGATCTCTTTTACGCGGGCAGATTTTTGACGCCCGATTTCAAAGTCTTTGTTAATCAAAAACAGGCCTTCGTTGGCCGAAGCTAGAATATGATTTATTTCGGCATTATTGCTTGCCAGAGAGGCTTCCACGCGCAGTGTGTGTGTTAGTAGCTGCGCAATCAGCGCTACTAATGCAATCACGATAAGAAACACGGCTAGAGGCGCGTAGCCACGCAGCACAATACTTGGTTCGAACGCACCACGCGATGCCACCAATCCCAAAGTGCAAACCAACAGCAAAACCGTTGCTGCAATCAACCCGTAATATTTTTTTATTGTTATCCTCACCAGTTCCCTATAAGCAAGCTGCTTAGCCAACCAACCGATGTTTTTTTTAAAATGTCTTTTGTCTCGCAATTATGGAGGGAATCACTGATTTGTCAAAAACTATTTGCTCTCAGCTAATCAAAAAGTGTAAGCAGATCAATTAGTTTGAGCATAAAGCCGAATTTATGTTAAAAACTGGGCATGAAACCGATAAATCTACTCACCTCTATTGCGTTGTTGCTCTCACTAGATATAGCACTCGCGGAAGAAATAAATGACGCTCCATTAACGCCCGCCAGCGTGCTCGAAAGCGCCAGCGATGCCGATTGGCGGACACCGGATCCCGATAAAATCATGGTTATGGAAATAGCGAGCGGGCGCGTTATTTTTGAGTTGTCTGAGCAGTTTGCCCCTGCGCACATTGCAAATCTAAAAGTCTTGATCAAGCAACGATATTTTGATGGCTTAGCGATCATCCGGTCGCAAGACAACTACGTGGCGCAATGGGGTGATTCGCAGGCGGGTACTGATTTGGCCAAGTCGCAAGGCAAGGCAAAAGCCTCGCTTGAACCGGAGTTTTTTCGCGCTTTTGAGGGGTTGCCGTTTACCCAAATCGAGAGCCGCGATGCCTATGCCAACAGCGTTGGTTTTAGCGGTGGATTTACCGTTGGCACAGACAAGCAGCGAGCATGGTTGACCCATTGTTATGGTGCGCTTGGAGCAGGCCGTGGCATGGCGGCGAATAGCGGCAACGCCGCAGAACTCTACGTAGTCACTGGGCATGCCCCTCGCCATCTTGATCGCAACGTAACGTTGTTGGGCCGAGTTCTGCGCGGCATGGAACATCTCTCGAGTTTGCCCCGTGGTACCGGCAACCTAGGCTTCTATGAGACTGAATCAGAGCATGTGCCGATCAAGTCGATTAGGCTTGGTTCAGAACTAACTGGGCCAGAGGTCATAAACTTGCAAGTTTTGCGCACCGACACACCAACCTTTGCCAGTTATGTGAAATCAAGAACCTACCGCAAGAACGAATGGTTTTTAGACGAGGCCGGTAAGATTGGAGTGTGTAATGTTGGCGTGCCGGTTAGAGAAACCTCTGCCACCGGCACTACTGACTGACTGTTACCAATTTACAGTTAGGCGATTTCGAAAATTACTTTTCCGCGCGCGCGCCGCTCAGTGAGTTGATTGAATGCTTGTTCGTAGTCTTCCAATGGGAAAACGTCGGTCACGATGGGCGAGAGCTTTTTCTCGGCAAACATGCCCCAAAGCTCCTGGGTGTTTTGCATCTGATTCGCCGCTTCTTTCTGGATAAACGCCCCCCAGAATACCCCAACTATCGCCGCTCCTTTTAATAGGGCGAGATTGAGTGGGATCTTGGGTATTTCGCCGGCGGCAAAACCAATCACCAAAAAGCGACCATTCCAAGCAATTGAACGCAGTGCCGTCTCAGCCATGTCACCACCAACTGGGTCGTAGATTACGTCTACGCCTTTACCGTCGGTAATTTCTTTAATCCGATCACGTAAGTTGTCGGTCACATAGTTGATTGTGTGGTCAGCACCCATTTTGCGTGTGAGTTCTAACTTCTCTTCACTACTGGCTGCAGCGATTACGGTGGCGCCCATCTGCTTGGCCAATTCAACCGCAGTAATACCTACCCCACCTGCCGCACCCAACACCAATACCGTCTCACCGGGTTGCAGTTGCGCGCGTTGCTTTAGGGCATGATAAGAAGTGAAATACGTCATCGCGACGCCAGCCGATTGCACGAAATTTAAATGCGGCGGTTTGGGGATGACCATGGCCGCGGGCATCGCAATTTGCTCACCAAAGCTGCCGTTCGAGGCAATAAAGATAACCTCATCACCAACCGACACGTTTTTCACTTCAGCACCAACTTCCGCAATCACTCCAGCACCCTCAGCACCTGGCACGAAAGGCATATCAGGTTGAAACTGATACTTACCAGCGATCATCAAAGTGTCAGGAAAATTAATGCCCGCCGCTTTGATGTCGATGACAACATCGGTAGGGCCGCACTCAGGTTGCGGCCATTCAAGTTCAAGGCTTAGTTTTTCGGCAGGTCCGTGTTCGGTGCAAACAAGTGCTTTCATGATGCAATGCTCAGAGGATGTCTCAAAATTTGAAGGACGGTTAGTCTATCATTTAAGCCCTGTGATCACGTAACGCCGGTGACAGCTCGGCTTGATGTGACGCTAAAAGTTTAATTACGCATTATTGCTCACACTATACGCCGCGCCGTAGAGCAAGGCCGGGCTACGAAATTTGTCTTCAGCCAGTTGCTCAGCGACCGCCAAGGTCGATTTTCCTTGTTGCTCGCTAGCTTCGAAAATTTCACTTAACGTGGTGCCAATACGCGCGACGTGATCACTGCTTTTCTCAGCCGACCCGGCGCGTTGATGATGAATTTCGATAATGCCACCGGCATTAATTACAAAGTCTGGCGCGTATAAAATACCAAGCTCACGCAGATCGTCACCGTGGCGCGATTCAGCCAGCTGATTATTGGCTCCGCCAGCAATTACTTTGGCCTTGAGATGAGGAATGGTGTCGTCGTTGAGAATGGCACCCATTGCACAAGGCGCCAATACATCGGCGTCGTAACTGAGCACTTCATCAACGCCAATTTGCTGTGCGCCCATTGCCACCACCTGATTTAGGTTCTCTTCGTTGATGTCGGCAACAAACACCAGCGCGCCCTCGGCAAGCAGCTGCTTGGCCAAATAGCGGCCCACCGCACCGGCGCCTTGTAGGGCGACTCTCACACCCCTTAGTTCATCGCTAGCAACCTTGTGCTGCAAAGCCGCTTTAATACCGTAAAAAATACCTTGCGCGGTAAATGGCGATGGGTCTCCGCCAAAACTTTGCCTTTCATCCACGCCAGACACGTAGCTAGTACGCTGGCCAATTACCTTCATATCCGCAACACTGGTACCGCTGTCTTCCGCCGTCACATACTTGCCGCCTTGAGCATCGATAAAATCACCCATGGCCTCTAAGAGAGCGGGCGTTTTGTGTTTACGATGATCGCCAATGATGACGGCTTTACCGCCGCCCATTGGTAGACCAGCAAGTGCCGATTTATAAGTCATCCCACGACTTAGGCGCAGCACATCCTCAAGCGCATCAACATCACTCGCATAGGGGAACATGCGGCAACCACCAACCCCAGGACCAAGGTTACTGTTATGCACGGCGATAATAGCGCGCAGCCCGGAATCCTGATGTTCGGCAAAGGTAACTAATTCGTGATGATCGAACGACGGCGAAGAGAATACACACATAATATTTACTCTGGATTGGGGATAAATGATTGATCGGAGGCGATGGCAGTCAGAGATCAAGCCACCTTGGCTACTTCAACTGCGATGCCTAACCCACCTTGAAAACGCTTAAGCTGTTGTTGCAAGCGCAACTTGTACTGTTCATAGCTGGCTTCTTTAACATGACCGTATCCGCGCACATCTAAAACCAACTCCACGATTTCGATGGCGTGCTGAAGCTTCTCTTCACTGAGACTATCGAGCAAGATGTCGATGGTTTGGTTGAGCTCACCAATCAAAGCGCGCTCCATCTTTCGCTCTGCGGAATAAGAAAAAATATCCAACTTGGTGCCACGAAGACGTTTCAATGGCGCAAGGATTTTGAACATGGTGAAGATATAGCCGCCAAATTCTCGCTTGCGTAAGTGCCCAGTATCAGGGTCAGCTTTTGACAACAATGGCGGTGCCATATGAAAACTGAGCTTGATGTCGCCGCTGAACTTTTCCTTCAGCTGTTGTTCAAAACGACCATCCGTGTAGAGACGCGCAACCTCATATTCATCTTTATAAGCCATGACGCGGTGCAAAGCTTTGGCCACGGCCACGTTAAAGCTTTTGGGGTTGGCGACCTTCTGCGCTGCGCGCTCCGCCACTGCCTCAACTCGCGTGGCATATTTCTTCGCATAGCGCTTGCTTTGGTAGGCCTGCAAATCTTTACTCCGATAATCGACGATATCGCTCAGAGAATTCAGTCGCTCAAAACGCTGTTCTTTTACGCCCGCTGTTTCTTCAACGGCAGTGATATCCACCACCGCTCGACGCCCCCACGCAAACGCCTGCTTATTGAAATCAACGGCAACGCCATTCAGTTCTAGCGCTTTAAATATGGCTTCTTCAGAAAGTGGAATAAAGCCTTTTTGGTAAGCGTAGCCAACCATAAATAGATTGGTCGCGATGGTGTCGCCTAGCAGTGCCGAAGCCAGTTCTGTGGCGGGCAAGAAATCGACCTGCCCTTCTGCCATCTCCCCATTAATAGAGGCTTTCATCGGCTCGCTGTGAAAGACCGCGTCGGGATTATGTACAAACTCAGCCGTTGGCAACATGGTGTCGTTAACCACGGCGTGCGTACGCTGCCGCTCCATCTTAGCCAGAGCATCATCGGTTGCTGTCACCGCAAGGTCACAACCGATAATTAAATCCGCATCACCAGCAGGAATGCGCGCTGCATGAATATCACGTTGCCGGTTTGCGATCCGCAGATGGCTAGTCACAGGCCCAAACTTTTGCGCGAGCCCGGTTTGGTTAAGAGTTGCTACACCTTTGTCTTCAAGGTGCGCAGCCATTGAGAGAACCGCTGCGACAGTAAGCACTCCAGTACCACCGACACCGGTCACCAACACATTCCACGGTTGATCAATTTCTCGTTGTGGCGGTTCCGGCAACTCGGGCTGCTCATTGGAATTACCAGCGGCTTTGTTCTTTCTCAGCTCCCCACCAGTCACCGTCACAAAGCTTGGGCAGAAACCTTTTACACACGAGAAATCTTTATTACAGGCAGCTTGATCAATCTGGCGCTTGCGACCGAGCTCGGTTTCTTTCGGGACCACTGATAAGCAATTGGACTTTTTGCTGCAATCGCCACAACCCTCGCAAACCGCGTCATTAATAAACACGCGCTTGTTAGGGTCAACCAACTGACCACGTTTTCTTCTGCGCCGTTTTTCAGTGGCACAGGTTTGCTCATAGATAAGCACGGTAGTGCCTGGCGTTTCGCGCAAGCCCTTTTGCACCACAATAAGCTCATCGCGATGGCTAATTGTGACTGTTTCATCAGCAAGCGCGCCGTGCAACTCTGGTGTATCTGAAACCAGCTCAATCTTTTTGATCCCTTCGCCTTTGAGCTGCAAGATAAGATCCTGCAGTGTCAATGAACCATCTACTGGCTGACCACCAGTCATGGCTACAGCATCGTTGTATAAAATTTTATAGGTGATATTAACTTTCGACGATACCGACTGACGAATTGCCAAAATTCCAGAGTGAAAGTAAGTGCCGTCACCTAAGTTCTGAAAGATATGCTTAGTGTCAGTAAATGGCGCTTGCCCAGTCCAGGTGACACCTTCGCCGCCCATGTGCGTGAAATTGTGTGCGGGCCGGGTTTTACTCCAAGTACTCATGTAATGGCAGCCGATTCCGCCGCCAGCAATTGAACCCTCAGGCACCGCCGTCGAGGTATTGTGTGGGCAACCAGAACAAAACATGGGTTTGCGCTCAGAAGCTTCACGCGGTTGCTCAAGACGTGCTTCTTTACGGTTAATAAAACCGACTCGATGTTGAATCGTTTCGCTGGTGTAAAAACGTTCTATGCGCTGCGCAATGGCGCGCGCGATCATTGCCGGTGTCAACTCACTTAAGTTGGTGAGGAGGTCATTGCCGTCTTCATCGTATTCACCAATCACGCGCGGCCGCCCACCCACTGGCCAGTTATATAACTGCCCGGTGAGCTGATCTTCAATAACCGAACGTTTTTCCTCTACAACCAGAATTTCTTCTAGACCACGCGCGAATTCATGGGTCTTAACTGGCTCTAGGGGCCAAGGCATGCCCACTTTGTAAACGCGGATACCGATTTCTGCGGCGAGCTGCTCATCGATACCTAAGTCATCAAAGGCCTGCAATACATCAAGGTAGCTTTTACCTGTGGTGATGATGCCAAACCTTGGTTTGTCGCTATCAATCACAACTTTGTTAATGTCGTTTTCGCGCGCGAACGCTAAGGCTGCGTAGATCTTATATTTATTGAGTCGCTCTTCTTGCGCGAGGGGCGAATCGGGCCAGCGCACATTTAAACCATCCGCTGGTAATTCGAAATCTTGTGGAATTTTTATATTAATTCGGCTTGGATCAATTTCCGCAGAAATCGCTGAATCCATATTTTCAGTAATCGCTTTTAAGCCAACCCAGCAACCACTGTAGCGTGATAGCTCCCAGCCAAAGATACCGAGATCAAGCACCTCTTGCACGTTCGCTGGTGCCAGTATGGGCATCGACAAACTCATAAACAGATGCTCAGACTGATACGGATAGGTTGATGACTTACATCCATGGTCATCGCCGACCACTGCTAACACGCCACCAAATTCGGAAGTGCCAGCTGCATTGGCATGACGAAACGCATCAATGCTACGGTCAAGGCCAGGACCCTTGCCGTACCACATACCAAAGACACCGTCATATTTGGCGCCTGGCAATAAGCCAACCTCTTGTGACCCTCGTACCGCGGTGGCAGCAAGGTCTTCATTGATGCCAGGCACGAAAGTGATATCGTGCTTTTTTAAATATTCTTCAGCTCCCCACATCGCTTGGTCCACACCTCCCAAGGGTGAACCGCGGTAACCAGAAACGAATCCGGCGGTATTCAATCCGCGTTCTATATCACGCTGATGCTGCAGCATAGGTAAGCGCACCAAGGCCTCAATACCGTTTAGATAGGCTTTGGTTTGGTCTAATTTGTACTTGTCATCAAGCGCAACTTCGCGCAATGGCTTTCGAGCAGACTTCATGGTTTTCCTTTGGACAGAATGGAAGTGATTGGTTAACGTCTTTTAGCTTTTTAAAGCCTATTTTTATTCTGTGAAAATTATAGTCATGAAAAACCGCAAAATTTATGCTTTAGAATCCAATTTTCACCCAATATTAGGTATATTTATCCTCAATCAATTATATTCAAGACTATTTTAGTCTCCACAGATGCCGGAACTGGATCAACAAGACATAAAAATACTCGAATTGCTGCAGGTTGACGCGGATCGCAGCTCTGCAGAAATTGCCGAGTTGTTAAATATGAGCCAGTCACCTTGTTGGCGACGCATTAACCGTCTAGAACAAGAGGGTTATATTGACCGCAAGGTTGCGCTGCTAAACCGTGAAGCCTTAGGGATGGATTTAGTCGCCTTTACCACGATTAACCTAAGCGCAGCCGGGCGCAAAAACATGGAGCGCTTTGAAAAAGGTGTGTTACAACTAGATGAAGTGATCGAGTGCTACACCATGACCGGTGCCTGGGATTACATGCTGAAAGTGGTGGTAAAGGACATCCGTCATTACGAGCAATTTGTGCGCAAACGATTGCTCGAGCTACCAATGATTGGCGAAGTTCATTCGCATATGGCGGTTACAGAAATTAAAAACACACCTGAATTACCACTCAGCCGACAACTCTGATGGCCGGGCCACAACGCATCATTTGCATGACCGAAGAGACGGTCGAGACTCTCTATTTGCTGGGTGAGCAAGAGCGCATTGCGGGCATTTCTGGGTTTACTGTTCGCCCTCCCGAGGCGCGTAAAGAAAAACCAAAAGTCTCGGCCTTTACCAGCGCAAAGATCCCCAAAATTCTCGACTTGCAACCAGACCTCGTGTTGGGCTTTTCCGATTTACAGGCCGACATAGCGGCAGAGCTGATTAAGCATGGCATTGAGGTATACGTGTTCAATCAGCGGTCAGTCGCGGGAATTCTGCAAATGATTCGCACCCTTGGTCGTTTGGTTGATGCGGCGGCGAAAGCCGACGCCTTGGCTTGCCAGTATGAAAAGAAAATAGCCCAACTGCGAGATGCAAACACCAGCTACTCTCGCCGGCCAATCGTCTATTTTGAAGAATGGTATGAACCCATCATCAGTGGCATCGGATGGGTTAGCGAACTGATCGAGATTGCTGGTGGCTTAGATTGTTTTGCAGAACTAGCTCAACATCAGGCCGGTAAAGATCGAATCATCGCAGATCCGCGAACCGTGGTAGTACGGCAACCGGATATCATCATTGGCTCTTGGTGCGGAAAACGTTTTCATCCCACTAAGGTCAAGGAGCGAACGGGATGGTCAGAAGTGCCTGCGGTGATCAATAACCAGATCTTTGAGATAAAGTCCGCGCATATTTTGCAACCCGGCCCAGCAGCTTTGACCGAAGGCTTAGATCAACTATTCAGCATCATAAAGAATTGGCACGAAAAAAAATGTTAGCACTTTTCTCTCGCGAATGTGCTTTCTAATTTTTGTTATAGTAAACAATCACACGAAAATCGAAATTTTCTCCTCTTGCAACACACCAATTTGGGAATGTGTCTGAAAATTCGCCATTCGAATAGAGACTGTTCTAAATTCTGTGTCAAAGTAAAAGCACTCAATCTATCTGATCATAGATCGAGTGCGCCATCAAGCCGACCTTCGAAGAAGATAGCCAGCTGAGATAAGGTTAAGTTCCAATTATGAATCGGC
>CALJJR010000052.1 GCA_937973905.1 uncultured Arenicella sp.
GGCAGAGTTACCAGAGACCAAACTATTAAACAGTTCTAGTTCAGCGCTGTCTTGCATTGATATCCCCGCGCCAAAAGAGTTTGCTAGGCTGGTGGAGTTATTCACCAGGGTGCTGTTTGTCATTCGCACATAGCTACCATCAGAAACTGCGCCTATGCCGGCACCCACTTGGCGTGCTCGATTGCCAGAGACAGTACTATTGGTAAGAATCAGATTGGCACCGTCCTGAACCAATACGCCACCGGCAAAGTTAGCGCTGCTGCCGGAGATGGTCGACTTAGAAATAGTGCTAAATACGCCGGCACCTTTTAATACCAGCCCACCACCAGATTCTGCGGCTGAACTACCAGAGACAGTTACCGTATCTAACTCTAGCTTTGCGTTTAAAAACACGTAAAACGCCCCGCCAAAACGGTAGGCGGAATTGCGGTGCACCGTTGAGTTACTCATCACCATGGTGTCACTAGAGCTTAGAAAAACGCCGCCACCGCTATCTGTCGCTGAATTTGAAGTAAGCGAGGTGTTAGTTAGCGTGAGGCTGTTTTTTTGCGCTGCGGAAATGGCCGTGGTGTAAATACCGCCCCCGTTACCGCCGGCATGATTAGCGCGCAGAGTACTGTTACTAATACCAATGCTATTGCCATTGGAGGCATGAATGCCTGCCCCTGTACTGTTGGCGTTATTCTCTGAGATCAGCGAATTTTGAGAAATCGTGAGATTACTCTCATTGAGGAATAAGCCACCACCTTTGCCTGCTGTGTTTTCGGTGATTGTGCTGTTGCTTATGCTGGCCTCTGAGAGTGATACGAACATAGCGCCACCCGATTGCTCAGAATAATTGTTCGAGAACTCACTGTTGTTGATGGTGACCGTGCCGCTCAGACAAAAAAGACCACCCCCTGCACTGTCAGAAGTAGTGGTGTTTCCGCTTACGGTTACGTTATTGAGCGTGAGCGAATCATCCTCTCCAACATAAATACCGCTGCCACTGCCAATACCTGCTAGCACGCCATCGCTCACCGTGAGGTTGTTTAGCGTGAGCGAGCCATCGGTAACCGCAAACAAGCGAAAGCGCTGCGCACTGGCTACTTTGCGCACAGTTGAGTTGTTGCCCTCAATGGTGAGCGTGCTGGTAATAAACGGGGTGGCTGTATACAGGTTCTGTTCATCGACTGTGCCGTTGTTAAACGCTGTCTGTATTGCCTGATCACTGTCGGCGGGCAGAACTATGGTGTTTGGCTCAGCTGGCGTGGCGGGTTCGCAACTGCCAAAGTTGTTGGTGCTCTGAGCGGTTTGAATAGCATCCACCAGCGAGCAACCCGCATCCACATTAATAATGGCGGCGTGCGCAGAGGCGCTACCGCCTATGAAGGTGGCGAGGCATGCGAGCTGCGTTTTGCTTATGGGTGGCATGTGCTCAACAGTTTGAGGTTTTTTCAGAAACTAAATTAAACAGACGAGTATTGTTGCGGCATTGCTTACCTTCAATGGCAACGCCAACGCATGTGTAACTGCAATGACGAAACCCGATTTACGAAGCGTGAACCCGAACTTCAATTACCCAGTTTTGACGGGTTGAATATTGCGTTCAATAGAATATACACCAATAAATTGTTGCGATACGCGAATAGCCATGCAATCAAGGAGGGTTCTGTGCCAAGGAAAACAGGGTTTTATCAGCCCTACGCACCGGTTCATAGTTCCGTGAACCATGGTGAGAAAACGGTCAAACTGAAAGATCCACTTCAAGATTTTTACTTTCTAAGCTGGTAGGCTACTGAACTGATATGGCCAAGCCTTCACTCGATGTTTTTTCAGCTGTGTGTTTGATCCAGATGATGTCTTTCATTAAATATTTTCTCGCGACACTCTTGCTGCTTTTTTCTCTGAGTGCCAATGCGCAAGACGCGAGCGTTTCGGTGGGCCTAATAGACGACAGCAACGTTGGCTTTACCCCGAACTCAAGCGAAGTTGTTTCGGCAAGTCTGCTCCGCGTGGCTGGGGAAAAAGCGTTTTCTAAACGATTGAGTCCATTTAGCCAAATAAGGGTTAGCGGCAGTCTCGAGCTAAGCGACTACAACAACTACCCACTCGATCACATTAACATTGGTTTGCGCGCTGCCTACAACAGAAAGCTTGGCCTGGGCTTCAAGGCGCCCAGAATGTCGATTGCCCTTGCAGGGGAGTCGAGAAACTACGACGTGAATCTAAGAGACGTATTTGTTAGCACCGTATCCTTAGGGCTAAGCAAGCCAATTAGTGAGCGCATAGATCTTGCTCTAACTTTAAGCGCCGAACGACATCGCGCCAACGAAGACCAGCCAACACCTGAGGAACTGCGATCTACTTTAGTAGGTAATGCCTACGATCTGGATTTTGTAGTCGCTCAAATATCATCGATTACGCATCTCGATTCCAACTGGAGTATGCCCATCAGCCTATCGTTGATTGACGGTGATTTGATTTCTATTTCAAGCCCCAATCGAGCCATTTTGGCGCGTGCGTCAGCCGTTAATGACTACTCAGAAATACGGCCGGATACCGTTGCCTATCGAAGTGATGGGCGAGCAAATATGGTTTCTGTGGGGTTGAACCGATCTTTAACCGAACATACTGCGCTGAACTTTTTATACTCGTATCAATCGGGTAGAGCTGGCGTTGAATCTAAATACTCACGCGACCTCTTTTCTCTTGAATATACTATTAACTGGTAATCGGCAATCGTTAAGCGGCATGGTTTGTTCGCCCACTTTAATCCTAGCAGTCAAAATGCATAAAAATTTCTCCAAACAGTGTATGAGCTTAAACGCGCAGTTGTTATTGCTCATTGGCATTCTTGTATCGCCGAGCTGCTTTGCAGGCGAATTGATTGTGAGTGTGAGTGACAATAAAGAACAACCATTAAAGGATGTTGTTATTACTCTGGAGCGGGTTGGTGGTACGAACGCAGCTGAATTAAATATGCCTGTGAGCGTGAGCATTGAGCAAATTGATAAAGAATTTGTTCCTGCCGTCACCGTGGTACCGGTGGGCTCGTTGGTTTCGTTTCCGAATCGAGACGATATATTGCACCATGTATATTCGTTCTCAAAAGCGAAAACATTTGATTTGCCTCTATATAAAGGCGTGCCGAATGAGCCTGTACAGTTTGATACGGCTGGCATCGCAACCCTAGGCTGCAACATTCATGATTGGATGAGCGCGCATGTGGTGGTGGTAAATACTCCCTACTACCAGCAAACCAATGATTTAGGGCTCGTTGAATTCAAAGACATTCCAACCGGTGATTATGAGCTTGTTTTATGGCATCCACGGCAAAAGAAACCTTATCAAGAGTCGTTGTCTATTAGCGAGAAGGCGATAAAAAAGGATCTTAATATTCGCTTAAAGCCATCGTTTAGATCAAAACGTAAAAGCTCAAATTCAAACGATCGTTACTAATAGGCACACAAGTAAACACACAAGACTTAGAATGCTGTAGATGATGTTCCTTAAACTCTACAAGCAACAGCTGCGGTGGCGCATCGCCATCCTTTTTTCGGCGCTAATTTTAGCGCTGTCTGGTATCACTCTGCTATTGAGTAACCAGGCCAATCTGGCCAATGCGCGGACGAATATTACGGCAAATTTGTCGATTACCGCGGATGTGTTTCAGCAGCTAATTAAGAGCCGAGTGCAGAGTTTAAAAGACATTGCCCGGCCCGCGACAAGCGACCATGCCTTTAGGCAAGTTTACAGCCAAGGAGACATACCTACGTTGGTTTCCGCTATGCGGAATCTCACGGCGCGGATTAAAAACGTGGATAACACGGTTATGATGCTGGTTGATTTCGACAACCGCTTGATCGCATCAACCACAGAGTTAAACACCGGCGCGGAGCGTAGTTGGCAAGATTTACTTGATCAAGCGGAGCTGAACGCTCAACTCGAGGCTGATGGCGTGGTACTCATAGACAATCAGCCCTATGAACTTGTGGTAACGCCGCTGCTCATACCAGACCCAGAAGCTTGGGTTTTGATGGGCTTTCCGTTAGATCAGGGTTTCACCGCCAGTGCCAGCCGGATCACACAGAGCAATATTTCTATTTTCAGCCAGCCTGTAGATAGGCAGGCCATCAGTCTGCACGCGAGTACTTTTGCAACGAATGGGTCTGTTCAGCTTGAAGACAGCCTTAAAAGTTTTGCAGAGCACATTGGCGGCATATTTGAAGTCGCCTTCAACGAAGATACCTACCTTACATCGATATTATCGCTGAACAATGAGGCCATCAGCGAATCCAACCAAGCCGGTGTGTTTGCTGCCATACAGGGTTCATTGACCGAGGAATTGGCGCCGTATCAACGGCTCAACTTGATCTTGGCTGGAGTGTTTTTAGTGGGTGGCATTATTACCTTGCTCGCCACCGGGTTGATCAGTAATTCAATTACTAAACCGCTGGTCGGTTTATCGCAAGGTGTATTCGAGATTGGCGCAGGCGACTACAAGGTTAGAGTAAAAGAAGACCGGCAGGATGAGATCGGAGACTTGGCAAAAAGCATCAACGAAATGGCGGGCAATTTGGAAGAGAAAGATCAGATCAGGCGATTACTTGGCCGCTCCGTATCAACTGAAGTGGCGGAAGAGTTACTTAACAATGACATTCAAGTCTCCGGTGAAGAGCGCGAGGTCACGGTACTGTTTGCGGATTTGCGTAATTTCACTGCTTTGAGCGAAGCTCTATCAGCCACAGAATTATTGGCATTTTTGAACGATTACTTTGATTGCTTAAGTAGTGTCATCGACGAATTCAACGGCGTGGTGGACAAGTATATTGGCGATGAAGTTATGGCGATTTTCGGCGCACCGGTTCGCAGAGAAAACCATGCCGAATTGGCAGTCTTAGCAGCAATAAAAATGCAGCAAGCGATCGCCGAATTTAAGGCAAAGAACCATACAAAATGGCCCTTCGATTTTGAGACGGGTATTGGTATTAACACCGACTTAGTTGTGGTCGGTAATATGGGCTCGAAGTTTCGAAATAACTACACGGTTATTGGCGATGGAGTGAACGTCGCTTCTCGATTGGAATCAAAGACCAAGAACTTGCCGTTTTGGATCATCGCGAGCCAAAACACGGTGAACGCCGCACCCGGTTTTGAATGGCAATCGCTGGGCAGCACCGAGATACGTGGCAAACATGATCCTGTAGAGATATTCGGTTTGACCGCTGATTAACATTGAAATGATTGGTTAGTCAGATAAAAACCTAGAGAGCTGAGGCAAGCACTAGGCTGAGCTCTTTTGCTACTTGCTTTCGCTACTAACCGTTCTGTGAGTTGCAGCTAATCCTTTTCCGGGTCCGTGAGTAATGCTCTGAACACTGTGGCGTCTTGATATCGACGTATGGAATCTTGCATAGCGCTTAACGTTCCCTTAAGCGCGTAAACCTTTTATGATGCGCTAAGCAAATAGGAGGCGCATGCGAGCACCAAAATTCACTGTTGCGGTTATTGAAGATGACGAAGCGATTCGTGCGCGTTTGATTGCGGATATCAATGTGCATGAGCAGCTTACGGTTGGCTTTGATTCGGCGTTTTTGAGTGAGTCTCTGGAGTGGTTTAATAGTAATTCGGTTGATGTTTTGCTGTGTGATCTCGGGCTGCCAGATGGCCGTGGCTCTGAGTTGATTGCTTTTTGCCGTGCGCAATACCCAGAGATGGAAATCATGGTGGTGAGCATATTCGGAGACGAAAAAAACGTGCTCAATGCCATCGAGGCTGGCGCCACGGGTTACTTGCTAAAAACGGAATCATCAGACCGCGTGTGCCAATCCATTCTTGATCTTCTCGCTGGCGGCTCACCGATCAGCCCAACCATCGCGAGAATGATCATCAAACGGGTGGAATCTGACCCACGCCCCAGTGCGATTGATCAAGCTGATGTACCCAATCTGAGCAAGCGAGAAACAGAAGTTCTGCAAGGGCTGGTTACCGGCATGAGTTACCAAGAGGTGGCAGATCGGCTCAGTATCAAACTCGATACCGTGCGCACCTACATCAAAAGTATTTATCAAAAGCTCGAGGTTCGAAGCCGTGGCCAAGCGGTATACCAAGCCAGCCGCTTAGGCATAGCTGGGCTTGGCGACGATAAATGAGCGAGCTGCATGGGCGGCTAATATGGCTGGCTTGCTGCGTTGTGGTGCTGGCGGTTGCTTACCAAATTCGGCATATCTCATTTCAAACGCCATCGGGCGTGCTAAAACTTAGCGTAGCCAGTTTTACTCAGGCTGGCGCGAATCAAGTCGCTGTTCAAAAAACACTGCCCGATAATTGGCAATGGCATAACAACAGAACATCGCACGGTTTTTACCGAGTTCAGTTTTCTATTGCTGACTTAGACAACAGCGTCAAGGCGATATTGATTCCAACCGTACGGAGCAATGTGAGCGTTGCTCTAAACGGTGAGAAAGTAGGTGATGGCGGTTCAATGCAACCACCCATTGCGAGCAATTTGCGCAAGCCGTTGATGTTTGTTGTACCGCACGGTTTGCTGCAAACGGGCAATAACATACTGGAGGTTGAGCTTAAATCTTCGGTCAGCGGTAAGGGTTTTTTAGATGCGATTTTTGTCGGCCCGCATGCTGCCCTTAACCCCGCCTTTAAGCGGCACAACTTTTACCGCATCACTTTGGTTGAATCAATCACTTATGGCTTGCTGATTACCACGCTGGTGATTGCGATTTTGGCTGGGTTGCGGCCTCAGAATAAAGAGTACGCTTGGTTTGCCTTGGCCACGTTTTTGTGGGCGGCACATAACGCTACCAATCACATTACGAATATTGTGGTCTCCAATCATGTTTGGGATTGGTTTTCATACGTTACGCTAGGTTGGTTTGCCCTGGTTGCGCCGGTGGTGCTTGCGCGCTTTAAACAACAAATCCATCCGCGCTTTGAACGCTTTCTCTTGAGTCTGGCGATCGTTTTGCCATTGCTCATGCTGGTGTTGCCGCAACCCGCGATGCATGCCATGGCCGATTATCTTTGGTATCCATTGGCGTTTTCTATTGGTGGCGGTGCTCTCTTATTTGTAGCCATCGATGCCTGGAAAACCAATGATCTGGAATCTCAGCTGCTTACTGCCAGTGGGTTATTTATTATTCCTTACGCGCTGCATGACCTATTAATTGTGCAAGCGGTGCTGCCTTGGGAAGACGGATTTTATATTCAATTTGGGGCGGTTGTTTTGTTGGCCGTGTTCACGATGATTTTGTTGTATCGTTTGGTTCGTTCAACCAATGAGGCGGAACTGCTCAACCTAAATTTGAGCGATGAGGTGAGTAAGAAAACGCAGGAGATTCAGGCGGCAATGGAACGTACGCGTTTGCTGGAAAAAAATGAATGGTTGAGCGATGAGCGTGCGCGCATCACGCGTGATATGCACGATGGATTTGCGGGGCAGATTGCATCGGTTCTCAGCACCCTAAAAAGCGGCCGATTTGAAGCGGCTGAAGTTGAGACTCAGCTCGAGTACAGCATTAACGATTTGCGCTTGATGATTGATTCGCTCGACAATGAAGAAAATGATCTCGTGACCTTATTAGGTATGTTTCGTTACCGAGCCAACCCAATGCTGGAGCAAGCGGGGATTGAGTTAGATTGGGTCTCTCTACCGCCGGACACACGCATAGAGTTATTGCCTGCAACGGCATTGCACTTACTGAGGATAATGCAAGAGGCGTTGCAAAACGCAGTTCGTCATGCCAACTGCACGCGCATCAAAATTAGCGCTACACACAACCCCGAGTACCCAGATGAGGTGTTGATTCGTGTGCAAGACAATGGCGTTGGTATAGCAACGGAGCTATTAGACGAACCATCCAAGGGCAAACACCGTGGCCTGCGCAATATGCGTTACCGTGCTGAACAGATCAATGCTGCTTTGGATATTTGCAGCACAGACACTGGCACGTCGCTCAGCTTAACGCTGCCGGCTGAGCGACTCGACCAGCCCAGTAGTTAGCGGGCCAGCTTTAAAGACTCTAGAGTATGGGGCAGCTTGGGGCTGCAGCACTGTTGTCTAGTGGCAGGCTAAAAACACCGCCCGATGCGAATTGCAGCTCCACGTTCACGCCTGGCGTATAACTCACCACTTGGATGGTCTCCGGCGCGTCAACCGTTGGCCCTAGTGAGCCATCGTTGGCGCAGGCCTGCTCAACTTGATTGGTTGGCACGCCCACATCGGTGGCGGTGGACGTTGTGATCCTTGGTGAAAGATCGGTCTCGGCTGCATCAAAGAAAATGACAATCGAGAATGTGCCGTCGTCAACACTCACAAAATATTCGCCACTCGGAGTATCAGGCGTGTTCTGTGATACCAACAGTGAAAAAGTCTCTGCCGCTGGCGGTGGTGGTGGGGGAGGAGGCGGCGGTGCTGGTGCAGGATCCGGTGGAGGAGGCGGTGCCGGTGCTGGCTCTGCGATGTCGCCTGAAGTTTGCGCATGAGCTGGGAGCAGTACGCTGTTGATAATCGGCTTGCCCCACTGAGTAAGAATTGGTGCAGCGGTGAATGCGGCTCCACCCGCAAGCAGCTTACGCCGGGTTTTGTGGGGCTTTTTCTCGCTGTTCTTTCTGCGGCTTTTTGTGGTCTTTTCCATGATGTTTCGAGATTAGTTGGGTATGTCGAAAATCATAGACAAGTGCTCAATAGGCAACAATCACATGAATGTGTGAGCCAGTAAGGCTAGTTGCCTCTTTCGTGGGTGTACTACTGGGCATCAAAAAAGCTGGTCATTGCGAGGCAAAGGCGAAGCAATCTTTCACTGAATCAAGGAGATTGCTTCGCTGCGCTCGCAAAGACAAGGAGAAGTTTTTTTGGGATGAATGACATGCAATCGGTCTGAGCTGAGGTGCTTGGTGCTTATCTAGGCGCTTTGCTAATTTCACCCATTAGGGTGATAACAACTCTTAGTCACTTGTCTATAATTCTGTAACTCAAATAGGATGCTAAGGAGATGGATTCATGGCGAAGATTTTTAATCGGAATATTTCTAACGAAGCACATGAGCAGCTTGGGGCGCATGCCTCTCAGGGGATAGCTTGTTTCGCGTTTACGCCTTCAGGCGGTTGGGTGATCATTACCAATCGGCACCGGTGTTTTGCGCGCAATATCCCTGATGAATGTTTTCAAAAAATCTTGGAGTTCCAGGCGCAGCGAGAAAAGATTCTCTGCGTGGCGTTTCCACCGGGTGGTGGAAATCGATGGAGCATTATTACCGAAAACGGATTCTTTAATCGCAATATCCCCAACGAGTGCCATGACAAGATGCGGGAGTTTCATGCCGCGGGTAACAAAGTGAAATTTGTTGCCTTTCCACCCAAAGGAGGTAACCGCTGGGTGGTTCTTGGCAGCCGCGGGTTTCATGCGCGCAACATTCCTGATGAGTGCTATCAAATAATGCGGAATATTCATCAGGGGCGCCGTCGCGTTCACACGGTGGCATTTGATCCTGACAAAAATGGCTGGGTGGTGGTTGCCAACGACTACTTTTTTGCGCGCAATGTGGATGACGAATTGTTTAGCCAAATGGGTAAGTTCAATCGCGCCAAATGGACGATTAAAAATGTGGCCTTTGACCCAGACCGGCGTGGTTGGTCACTGAGTGCTAACTCCAAGTTCCGCACTCGTTTATCAGAGCCCATCCGTAATTTTGAAAACCGCGTAGGCGGCAAGTCAATCTGGCAGAGCATGCGAGACAACAAAGTGCCAGGGGTTGCGGTTGCAGCTGTGATTAACAACCGCGTTGCTTGGTCTTGCGGGTATGGCCAATTGAAAAAAGGTGAAGACCATGCGGTGCACCCAGAAAGCTTGTTTCAGGCTGCGTCTATCAGCAAAGTGCTGGCCGCGCTGGGTATGTTGCGGGCTGAACGCTTAGGGCTACTCGCAATGGATGATGACGTTGCCGATCGGCTCACTTCTTGGGCTCTGCCGTTTAATAATAATGTTCAAGGAACTTCGACAATTCGCCGGCTTCTCTCGCACTCAGGCGGGACCAACGTGCATGGCTTTGGTGGCTACCGCGAAGGCGACAGCGTGCCAAGTTTGGTGCAGCTTTTAAATGGCCAATCTCCGGCGAATTCTTCTCGCGTGAGAGCGACCTATTCACCGGGTACTCAGGCTGATTATTCAGGCGGTGGGTTTCAGGTGCTACAGCAGATGTTGGAGGATGTGACTGGGCGCAGTTTCAACAGTTGGATGAAGAGTGAAGTGCTGTCACGAATGGGCATGAACGACAGTTCCTTTGACCTCACCCCTCTGAAGAAGTTCTTCAACGCCAAGAATGTAGCCAGTGGCCATGATGGTAATGGACGAGTTGTTTCCGGCGAGCGGAATCGCTACCCCGAAGCCGCTGCAGCAGGGGCCTTCACCAGTGCCGAAGATCTGGCGCGCATGATTATTCTTATCAACCGCGGCGGCGTGATTGGAGGAACTCGTATATTAAGAGACGCGCAGATCGCTGATCTACTCACACCTCAACATAACTTCACCTCTGAGGGAGTGCGAGGTCTTGGTGTTCAGCTAAACAGAAGCGGTAACCGAACTGGACTTAACTTTAATTATTTTCATGGTGGCTCGAATCGCGGCTTCCGCGCTGCATTTAGAGGGTTCCCAAATCGCGGCACCGGCGTTGTGGTACTAACCAACGGATCAAATGATTCTTATCCTTGGACTGTTGCAGATGCGGTGAGAGATGCCTATGGCTGGAATAAATCGACATAACGCGGTGGTGGGCGGGGTGCGCCATAGAGAAGGTCATGTTTCCAACAAGCTGGCACCGTCTGTGGGGAATAGACGTGGTATTGAAGGGGGCAAGAGCTTACACGCTATGATTCAATTGCTGGACAGAGAAGCTTTCATTTTTAAAGCCAGGGCACGTTCGCTGCTTGCTTTTGCGGTGGATATGGTGAGTTGATCAGCTACACAAATATTGGCAGTAACAGTCTAAGCGTCTAAATCACTAATCGCCAAACCACCTAACCGGTGGAACTTGCGGGATCGTGGGGTCATCGATTGCCGCCTGAATGATTTTAAGATCACGTTCTACTGCACTGTTTTTACGTCTGCTGAGGGACTTGGCTTTTAAATACATCGATTTAGCCTCGGTATAACGACTAAGGCGGTACATTGCCCAACCCTTCGCGGCAACCACATACAGATTGTTAGGATGTTCAGTAATCGCAGGGTCGAGAATCTCCAGCGCCGCATCGATCTCGCCTTTTTCAATCAAGCTATAGCCAAGGGTAAAAGACTGATATGGGCCAGTAGATAGATCGTGGGACATCTGCGCGTACTCAACAGCCTTGTCATAGTCGCCCAGTTCGAAAAATAGCAATCCTAGATTTGCGTAGTAAACCGACTCATTTAACTTGCCATTTCTAAGTGAATATTTGCGGTATGTATCCAATACTTCATTAAGGTCGGTGATCTTGCCAGCAGCGATTTCTGCGAGAGCTTTTCGAAAATAAGTGGCGCGACGAGTTGCTGGGTTTCGCACGCCAGGTTCAGCGGCGTTGATGGCTTCATCGAAATTGCCCAAGCGGTAGTGCGCTTTGGAATGCAAATAACTGATCATCGTGGCACTCCATGCTTGTTCGTTGGGTTCTGCAAAGAGCGCCTGTTCTGCCGCCGCGACAGTTTCAGAATATTGCTCTAAGCGGTAGTGTGCGGCGAGTAATCCGTACCATGCCCACCTATTTTTTGGTTCTGCCTCTAGTACAGCCGTCCAGGCTTTTATTTGCTCCTCAGGATTATCCGCAACAAGGTGCTTAAGAGCTTCCAACCATAGGACATCTGAGGAGGACATAGACTCTTTCAAACCTTCTGCATCATTCAGTTGTTGCGCTGCTTCAGTAAACCTGTTCTTTTTTGTGTAAGCGTAAATTAGTGAAACACGCGCAGCGCCATTCTCTGGTTCTAGAGCTACGGCTTTCTCCAGATATTTGATTGCAGTATCGTATTCATTGCGGTCATGTGTATTTAGCAATATATACCGCCCTAACTCATACTCGGCTGAGGCAGCTAATCGATCCAATCGATAAGGGCTATTTTCCGGGGTCGAATACGAGTTTTCGCCATTTTCATCTCGCCTTGTGAATGATATCCACAAGGCGTCTTTTGATAACTCGTAGTTCCACACCCAATTGAGCATTTTATGCTTGGTGGTTGACATCACATAGCATGGCTTAGACTGACCTGAGAATCCATCTTTACTAGGTCGCCATAGAATGTCACACGACGCACCGCCGACTGCGCCCTCAAGCTCATCGCTAGAAAAATCTGACAATTTCAGTGGGTCGCGGGCAAACTCAGAATATTCTCTATGCTTTTTGAAACGTCTAGGAGACATCAGAATTCCATTGAAATCTGGGTCTGCGCGGAGAATCCAGACTAAGAATTCATCCTTATCAAACAACCATTCTTCTCCACCATAACGAGTGCTGCCAACTAACACATGTTCGGCGACAGCGGAGGCACTAACCTCCATAAAAAAGCGATTCACCCAACCGTGGGCATTTTTCTCATCAACACCATTCTCTTTGTCTGTTTGAGCTTGCCGCCCGCTGTCGAACTCTCCGACTAACAAGCGTTTAAAATATTGCAGGTTAGCTGCCGTGGGGGCATTTGCTGGATTGTCGGCTGCCAATGAAAGAGGTCCCAGAAAGCTTAATAAAAGGATTAGTACTCGCATTGAGAAATTTTTACTTCCGATGGGCATAGTGCTTTTCAGATATGAAATTGAAATATGACCTAATGATATAACAATATATTTTATTCGAACACCCGACCTTTTCCTATTTTTCTTGCTCGGTGGGCCTTGGATATAGAAGGCAAGCCATTTGCGAGAGTTGACTATGCAGTAGAATTTTCAAGTTTGAAGCTTGGAGTTGGTGTGTCGAGAATGCTTCGCCTCGCTGGCAAAAGACCGATGGTCGCTTCGAGATCCCTGAAAATTGGCTTGAGTGAAGGCGGATAAATCCGGTCGCTTACGCTAAGGATTATGGTTGAAAGCTTGATATAAAATGAGCGACCCAGGCCGCTTTTGGGCTGGCTAAACACGCTTGCTACGTCACCTCATCTTGGGTGTACTGTTGCACGATATTTGTGGATATTCGCGCCGAAAGATTATCAGGCGCACGTCTAAATCGAACCGAAAAAAACAACAACAATGAAAACAACAAACTTGGCACAAATACTCAGTGCAGTTGCGATTATTAGCGGTTTACTTCTGGTGGTGTGGGAGTTACAGCAAACTCGAACTTTAGCGCGCGCACAAATGATTCATGACAGTTTTAGCGATTCTTACAATTATTATTTGGCGCGAATGGGGGAGGAGTCTTCTGCGGTGCACATCAAGGCTTGTTTGACTCCAGAGAAGTTAACGCCAAGTGAAATTGCGATAAATCATGCAGATACGGAAACTCTTTGGTTGGAAATGCGTCGTTTGGTGGTGCTGCAGGCGATTGCGAATTTTGATGTCGCGGATCTTGAAGCTTACTTGCCTGTGCCTATGGCTCTCTTTTTGGGTAGGCCGCTTGGATGGCACAAATACGAGACATCGATTGACAGCTGGCCACTTGAGCTTAAAGCAGCCGCCAAGAAAGTGGTTGAGAATAATAGTATTGTTAAGTGTG
The DNA here is from genome assembly GCA_937973905.1 of uncultured Arenicella sp. GTDB lineage: Bacteria > Pseudomonadota > Gammaproteobacteria > Arenicellales > Arenicellaceae > Arenicella. The sequence continues at coordinate 13,669 of CALJJR010000052.1, forward strand.
AAGATCAGCTCCAGAGCATGATCAACACTTTGGCAGAGCGCGGTGCAGAGCGCTAGCCGCCAGAAGCGTTAAAACTCTTCCTCGAGCAAAAGGTCAATCATCGGCACCATATTGAACGAGCTGGTTGCGGGTGGTAGTGGAGGTGCGATAAGTACATCGAGCTTGCCATCGCCATCGACGTCGCCAATCTGCATATCATTGATGTGGTGTAAGGCAAGCGTTGGCGGCGTCGACCGATGGAAAGGTCATGAACCTGTCACCGCGCCAGCGCCCAGTTAGAGTCTTGCCTGGAAGCAGCATGAGGACAGCGACTATATTTGCTCACGCGGTATGGTGTTGTCGCAATGTTCAGCTCACCGTCTTTATTGACGCACTCCTTTGGAAGGCAGCAGAAAGGTTCAACGGTAGGATCAAATTACGCCACTTAACGATTGCGGCGCCGAGTAGCGGCAGAGACTGTAGCAACTTAGCGCTTAAAGTTTAGAATGTGGCCTTTGAATTCTTGCTCTAGATATTTGGTCTGTAAAGGTTTGTGATGCTCTGATTCAAAGCCGAAACTGCGCATTTTTTCGCTGAGTTTGTTTTTTCTGCCGCGGCCTGGATCAACCAAGATTACTTCGCACTTAGGTTCAGCATGTGCGGCGATAAAGTCGGCGAGAAGATCAATGTGCGGGTCTTCGTAGAGTAGGTCACTGCCAATCAATAAATCGAACAAGCCTAGAGAGTCACAGCCACCCAACCAGTTGGTGCGTTGGTAAGCAATGGGTTTATCTTGGTTGAGCTGGGTATTCCTTAGTAAGAATTTTTCGGCTTCGGGGTGGTAGTCGGTGGCCGTTATATCGGCGTGCTGTTTATTGAGCAGAAGGCTGCTGAGTGCCATGCCACAACCAATCTCGAGAATGCGTTTGTTGCTCGTTTGGTAGTCAAAAAGAAAGTGCGCCAGCACCATGCTCGATGGCCAAATCACGCCAAATAGAGGCCATTGAGCGGATGAAATGCCAAGTTCTTCCGCACGGCCCAGCGGATCATAAAACTGTTGCCTGTCCCTAAGCGTACAGAGGTGAATATCCGTTTCTTCAAACTCAATGGTTTGATAGCAGTAGCGAAGGTTTGTCATGTGCTGGCCGGTTGGGCGCTGAGCCAGCTATCAATTGATAAATGACCAAACGGTGAGTGATTGCTCAGAGTACACCATGTGTGGAACGATTATTGCGGTATTCACTTTGGCGCTTTGGAGTATCGTGTTCAAAACTAGGCATGCATTTTTGCAAAATTGAGTATTAGTACGGATGCGTCTTGTTTCGCGTACTCGTAGTATTTTTGGCAATTGCGCAACCGCTGACAAGGGTAGGTCGGGGTTGGCTTTACCTTTCAATCAGACAAGGAGAACAGGTATGTTCACAAAATTTTTAATGGCACTTGTGTTGTTTATATTAGTAGCAGCACCGATGACCGCCACTTCCAATGACGCACAGATGTATATTGAAGTAGAGGTGCTGTTTGACGGCACACCACAACCGATACTGCTCAGACCTCAGGTGGATTTTTGGCAGTACGATCTGCGTCTGAAAATCCGTGACGTGTTCGAGCCGCATGGCGCGGAGTTGTTAGATCAACTACTTATTACAGCCGAAATTGCGCCCATGCATTTTCAACAGTTTCTTAGCGTATTTCCCAATTCGTTGTTGTACAACAATGGCTTAGAAGTCTGCACAGAAAGTTTTGCTGAGTGTCTCGAAGAACTGACTCGTGAAGACCTTGAAGGAATTCTCACAGATGCCGTGGCGCCCGATGATAACTGTGATTTTTTGAAGTCTGAACTAGCTAGTCGTCGCCTTATTTACGAGCTTAACCCCAACGAGTTCACTCGTGAAGAATACCTCTTAGCTCTAAAAATATTTATGAACTCTGCTTGCTCACTGCTGGATATGGACCAATCGGGCGGTTTTGGTTTTCAAGAAGTTGAGGTGGCTGAAGGCTTACTTGAAACCGAGGCGTTAGTTGAGGAAGCGCCACTTGTGTACATTTTGATGTTGAATATGTTCAATCAAGAAAACGCGGACGATGAAGTAACGGAACAATATCTGCCGCATCTGATCAGTAATCCAAGCCCAAACAACATCGTTGGCTACTTGGAAGAGTTATACGGCAACTCAAGCGAGACACTAACGTGTTTGGCCGATGGTCAATTGCTGTGCAAAGGTAATGAAGTTGCTGAGCGAGTAAATCGCTATTTAGGTTGCAAAATTTGGGGTATTCGAATTTTGGACGATGTGATTCGTTGTGAACAAGACGGGTTGCGGTGTGACAAACGCGATAAAGCGATTGTTAACTGGAGCCAGAGCAAATGTGCCGGTTAATCTAGAAAATTAAATTTACTGGGTTTTTGCCTGAGTTGGCATTGTGTGCAGATCAGGAAAAAAAAGCGACTGCAGCAAACGCGAGCGTTGCAGAAAGCAATGCAATGCTCCCGCCGATGCCAGTTCCAGACGAAAAATCATTGATAGCGAATATGAACCCAACTAGCCCTGTAAGACCTAGCATCAACAACGATACAGTTTTAATTACTTTCATTTTGCAGACCCTGTGAAATGTTTATCTGGCTACAAACGACACACCTCAGTCATCCTCTAGATACTTACGCCAATCTAAATCCAAACCCCATTTGTCACGGTCATAGCCAAGATCTAAGCCGAACTCCCACTTCTCTTCTTCTACTTTGAATTGTTTCTTGCGCGGCGTCAGTTTTATTCGTTTGCCGGTCTCGATCACTTCCTCTATTGAAGCTTCGGAGTGGGCTAGGTAGTAGTCAGTAGCTGACGGTGTTGGTGTTTCCGCAGGCTCTCGTTCACAGCATTTTTTGTTCCAAGTGAGATGAGATTCAAAACGATAATCCTTTAACTCGCGGATTCGATAAGTGGCGATCTCATCACCAGCGGGGAACTGATCAGCACCAAGAGTGACAGCTTGCTTCGCGCTGATTTTTACTTCTGAAATCTCGTATCTCAAGCGCACGTAAATATCATTCGTAAAACACGGGGTGAGAGTCTGTAGTGCGAGGTATTTCTTGCTGGCGTATGAAACTAGTTTTGCATCAAAGCCAAGCTTTGATTCGATAGCAGTTTGAATACCTTTTAAGGTAGAAGGAGCTCCTCCAAACAAATCTTTGATATTGGTGAGATGGGTTTTTTCGCTCTGTTGGAGCGAGCGTGGCTGCGCAAGCGGGACTACTCTCTGCGGCTTATTGTATTGCGTGGTCGCCTTGGGTGGTGGGTAGCAGTCAATCGTGACAAGCTTAATAAGCTCTTCTTTATCTAGGGCAGACAGACTTGCATCGGTCGGGTCGATTGACTTTTTAGCAAGCTCCAGTGGCCCCCAGCGCTTAATGATTGGATCCGCCATATTTCACCTTCCATTTATAATTAACAATAGTCTAGTACTTTTGTGCGCGCAAATCATCTGCTGGGCATGTGAAACTTGACTGAACCTCCTGTCTCTCAGCTTTTTAAGGTCTCAGAGCCGTGCACAATCTTAACGACTGAGCACGATCAGCTGAGTGCTCCCCCATCTAGGGGATGGAGTAGTTGTTGCGGCCAATGGTAGGTTGGAGCTTGTACAGCCTCGATTACTCACAAATCGATTTATAAACTAACGCACAAGGAGCTATTGTGATGAAAATCGTCTCGCTAAGAAACCTTGCCTTTCTTTTTCCGTTCGCCATTTCTTCTTCTTTAATGGCACAAAATGGAAACAAAGTGGTGGTGATCCCTCTCGAATCTCAACGCCCGGCAATTGAGATTGTAGACTCGCAAGGAAGAACCATCGGTGCCGCAACGGCTGGGGACTTGGTAGCCATGAAAGGTTCATTTGGGCCCTCTCCGAGGCCCGTATTTATGGTGCCTATTACTAGGGATGGGTTTTTTAATCAGGAGAACGGTCTTGGAGTTCGCTACACCAGCAACAATTGTACTGGCATACCCATGGTTTTTAATACCACAGGCGAAAGCTTGCCTGTATTTGAGACCGCACGATTGGGTTTTGATCCAGCAGCTGGGCCTCACCCTACATTTTTAGAACTAAATGAGCTACGAGCGTTTGTCATTAAGAGACCAATTGTATTGGTTAGTAACACTTTCAACTCTCTTAGCGTACAAACGGGTGGCGAATGGCAGTGCTTTAATAGTTCAGCTCTCCTGAGTGTACAAGGCTTTCAACTCGAGATTGCTACGGATCTTTCTCAGTACTCGCCACCCTTCTCCGCACGCTCGCGCTGACGCGCAAATTGTATGCGAGCGCAAAAACGTGGATAAGCGTTTTCAATAGTCTGCACCCGCCAGACAGAAAATTTTACGATTAATGCAACGTTTTTCGCTCTATGAGGGTATAGGGTGTATCGAAACAAAAAACTAAGCTTGGCTTAGGAGCATTATGAGTTTTTTTCCTTTTATCATTGCCCTGTGTGGCATTGCGATGCCGGTCGCTATTCTGTATATCATCTTCACTTATACGAATAAGAGCGAACAACGTTTTCACGACACGATGCAAAAGCTAGTAGAAAGCGGGCAAGAACTTGATGAGAGCGTACTCGCTGGAATTCCGGGGTATAAGAGCGTGTTGCCAAGAGACGATATGCGTAATGGCATTAATACGGTTGGCGTTGGGCTTGGATTGAGTTTGTTGGGTCTGGTTGGTCTCGGTGATGTTATTTTTGGCGTGGGGCTTCTTGTTGGCTGTATTGGTGGTGCTTTGATTGCGAATGCGTATCTAAATAGAAAGCCTGCAGAGTAAGCTGCCAAAGGCCTAGGGAATGAACGCGAGCAAGACTGCAGAGAAAAGTGATGACGAACTTGTTAAGTTGACCTTGGAGCAAGGCAGTCAATATTTTGGCCCGCTAGTGAAACGTCACAGCGATTACTTGTTTGGTTTAGGTATGCGCTTGAGTGGTGGGCGTACCGAGCTGGCCAAAGATATGTCTCAACAAGCGTTTATTAAAGCGTTTAATTACTTAGCGAGTTTTAACTCAAATCATTCAGGTTTGGGTGATATTAAGGCTAAGCGGTTTAGAAATTGGCTTACCGGTATAGCTGTCAACTGCCACACAGATTTAGCCAAGGCAGAACAAAAGTATGTTGCCATGCCCGAACATAGTTCGAATTTAGAACACGCCAAAAGCCGCTTCGACCAGCAAGCATTAAGCGATTTTAGCGAGCTGCTTATCCCCTTAACCACCGAGGAGCGCCAGCTAATAACGCTGCGCTATGTTTACGAATACAGTATTGCTGAAATTGCGGGAATGTTGGGGCTAACAGAAGGAACAAGCAAATCTAAAATCAGTCGGGCGATTGCCAGATTGAGACTTAACAGCGATGCGCCGGTAGCAGAATGAATACAGACTTACACAATTTCGAAAGCACCATCGAGGCGGAAAAAGAGCGTGTTTACCAGCTCGAAGATTCAGATCAATTCGCCTTTGACACCTTGACCGCCATCCAGTCGCAACAGTCGAATCTATTTAAGTGGCTGTTGTTTTCACTGGTAGTCACGTTAAGCGTGGCGGCTATACTGTTGCAATTTATTTTTATCCAACCCGTATCGATTAGCGCCATAGGCCAGCTCATTCAAGAGGTATTGGAAGACAAGCCTCACTATTTGGCATTGGCAAATTTGTCGCTCATCGGCCTGATATTAATGATGAAGAAATGGAGGGTCTTCGGCTAATCAAGAACGCGCACTAAGCCGGGTCGTCTACCTAAATATTAGTCCGTACAGATCTGAAATTACGTCCAGATTGCCGTTGTGTCCGAAATAAGTTGGTTGTACTGGTTGGCGCGTCCTTGGCTAGAGACTGAGTTTATGGTTCTTGGGTAGCAGGTCGTTTTTGTGGCAGTGAAATGGTCACACTCGCGTTGTCCTTTGCATGGAAGTGCTGGTGTTTAAGTGAATGTGCGACGTAATATTTATAAGTGTCAACGCTCTTCTATGATTGGAGAGATAATCTAGCTGCGGTCCGAAAACTCATTAAAGAATCGCTTATAGATAAGAGGGTTTATCATTAACGTATGAGCGGTATTTTCTGCCAATAAATAGCGCAATCGAAATCTCTTTGGCCGACGACAGACAATGTTACGCTTGAGCTAGCGGCACGCTTAAACTTATTAAATGGCGGCTGAGCTTAGCCATAATCCTAAAATCATTGATAATAAAAAGCAGGTTTGGAAATGGGTGATATTTACGTTCAGTATGAGTATTGGTTTGCAGCGTTCCAATTGGTGTTCGCCATGTTTGGAATGGGTGCCACGCTCACTGTCGGTGACTTTAAAGATGTTGTAAAAGAGCCGCGCGCGGTGACGATTGGCACCGCCGTGCAATTAGTGCTCGTACCCCTGGTAGCATTCCTGTTTATTCATACTTTTGGTCTGGTCGGTGGGGTGGCAGTTGGGGTTGCTTTAGTGGCTTCAATACCAGGCGGCACAACCTCAAATATTTTCACTTATTTTGCGCGTGGCAATATTCCGCTCTCGATCTCTATTACTGGCATAACAACGTTGGCTTGCTTGTTCACCACACCGCTAATTCTGGGTTTGTTGATTACTGAGTACTTACCAGCAAATTTCGTAATGCCAACTGCACAAATCATCAGTGATATTGCCTTCACTTTATTGCTGCCATTAGCCTTGGGTATGTTGCTGCTCAGCAAAGTGCCGCAACATGCTGGGTGGATTTCTAAGTGGAGTATACGAGCTTCGTTATTTGGTATTTTGATGATTGTGGTTGGGTCGATCAGCGCTGGGCGTCTTGATATTAACGTGTTCGGTATGAACAACGTTTTGTTGGTGATTCTGTTCTTAATTGTCTTATGGGTGGCGAGTTGGTTGCTCACAACTGTGCTGGGCTTAAGGCAACCAGACCGCACTGCCATTGAGATGGAAGTGGTGGTTCGGAATGTGAATCTTGGTGTGTTGATTAAGGCATCCATGTTTCCGGCCACTGGCAGTGCTGGCAATATTGGCGATATGGTGCTGTTCACCGTGTTGCTGTACGGCGCTGTGCAAATGTTGATCGCCGCATTCCTGATTGGTATTCGACGCAGAACTGGCTAGTTGTGCTGAATAACTTTCAATTTGTATAACAGCAATAAACTGTGACGATTTAAGGCCGACCGTCGAATTAAACTTTCAGCCCACTAGAATCGCAGCTTCATGTTTTCTTTGAAGGTGATTCTAAATGACGAATATCAAATTGCTCCGCCATGCGCTGTGCGTGGTGTTAACTGGTTCTTTATTTATTGGTGATGCGAGCGCTGAAGGCTGGAGCGGCAAAGGCGAGGCTGGCTTAGTTAGAGCCAGTGGCAATACCGAAAATGAGAGTTTTAACGTTGCCCTTGGGTTTACCAAAGACAGTGGCGTCTGGGCGCACGAGTTAGGGCTTGGGTTTTATCAAGCCAGTGCTGATGGGATAGATAGCGCTGACAGTATTTTTGCGGATTACACGATTAAGCGTGACTTAAGTGATCGCCGTTTCGTATTCGGAGGGTTTAATTATCTGGATGATGATTTTGATGGTTTTACCGAACAAACCAGCATATCGGCGGGCTATGGTTATCGCGTAATTCTCGACGACCCCAACCTCTGGGAAGTTGCACTGGGGGTCGGTTATCGAGATACAGCACAAGCTATTCGATTAGAAGACGGCCGTGAGATTGAAGGCGAGGACGTCAGTGGCCCTACGGTAGTACTCACGTCTAAATTTGTGCGCCAGCTCACCGCAAACACTCAGTTTCTTGATGATTTTCGCAGTGATATCGGAGCGGACAATACCTTTATCGAGAACGATGCGGCGCTGGTCGTAGCGATGAACGATGCATTCTCCTTAAAAGCCGGTTTACTCGTGCGTTATAACTCAGATCCGGCGCCCGGCGCTGATGATACAGATACCATTACCTCATTAAATTTGGTTTACAACTTTGCGCGCTAAACTCGGTTTGAGCGAAGTGATTGCCTGAAATTTTGCCACATTGTTTTACATTTGCCTGGCATGAATTGGGCTAGCCTAGTTCCACATTTAATAAATTATGGGCAGTACAGGGGTATCTATGAACGAATTTATTGCAAACATAACGAGCTATTTGGGGCCGATTGGTTCCAGCACACTAGGGCATGCTTTGATTGGTCTGGTCATTTTGGTGGTCGGCTTGATCGTTGTGCGCTTTATTGCTGGCATGCTTGGCAAAGGGTTAAAGCAAATCAAATTTTTGGCTGATCACGAGTTGGAGAAACCAATTTCGTCATTGATTCGAGCCGTGCTCACCATCTTCGTCTTGATGGCGGTATTGCAGCATTTTGGCTTAACCGATGTGTTGGCTCCGCTGCAGAACATGGTCAACGAGTTCTTAAGCGCCGTACCTAATATTATTGGTGCTGGTGTGGTCGCCTATGCAGGTTGGGTGATTGCCAAAATCGTCTCCGAGCTTGTTGGTGTGGGGCTTGGGCAGGTTGATCAACAACTGGCTCTGCGCACCGGCAATGAAGAGCTGAAAGTCTCGAAGTTTGGCAGCGCGTTTATCTTTGGTGGCATTTTGTTGCCTATCGTGGTTGCCGCATTGGGTGTATTGAATATCCCTTCGATCACAGAGCCTGCCACGCGCATGATTAATGAGTTGATGTCTGCGGTACCAAACATTGTAGGTGCGGGCATTATCTTGTTGGTCACGTATTTTGTTGCCAAGTTTGTGGTCTATATGTTGGCTGGCCTGTTGGACGGTATGGCCTTCAATGATCTGCCGCAAAAGATGGGTGTCTCAGGAATATTCAGCGAGTCTTTCACGCCAGTCGGGTTGGTTAGTGGTGCGATCATGTTTTTCTCCATGTTGACCGCGTCGACCGCTGCGGTAAATACGCTGGGTATTGATGTCATCTCAAACATCTTCGCTAAGGTGTTGGAGTTCGGCGGCGGCATCCTGGTGGGTGGTTTGATCCTCATAATTGGGAACTTCTTGAGTAGTCTTGCGCACCAAAAGTTGGTGGATTCCGGTAACGCGGGCCTAGCCAATATTGCGAGAATCGCGATTCTAGGACTAGTGTTAGCGATGGGGCTGCGCTCCATGGGGCTGGCCGACAATATCGTGAATATGGCCTTTGGCTTCACCATTGGTGCGGTTGCGGTAGCCACTGCTCTGGCCTTTGGTCTGGGTGGGCGAGACGCTGCTAAAACAGTGGCGGATGGCTGGGCTTCACGTATAGCGCCTAAGCAAAACTAGTTCTACTCGACTAGTAAAAAAAGGCCGGTCAGCTTTATGCTGTCCGGCCTTTTGCATTTTTACTGCTTAGTCAAAGCTAGGAAATTACTCTGGCGCTTCAACATCAGGGTATTGCTCGCGCAATTCGCGCTTTAGTATCTTACCTGAGGGGTTGCGTGGGATAACGTCAGTAAACCGCACTACCTTGATGGATTTATACGCGGCAAGCTTGCCTTTGGTATGCTGAATTACGTCTTGTTCGCTAATGTCATCGTGCGCCTTTACCACTACGGCCATCGCGCTTTCACCCCACTTTTCTGAGGGCACGCCAATCACCGCCGCGTCGGCAATGCCATCGTGGCTAAGTAGAACATTTTCTATTTCAGCAGGATAGACGTTCTCACCTCCGGAGATGAGCATGTCTTTGACGCGTTCAACAATGGTCACAAAGCCGTCTTCATCCATTACAGCAACGTCACCAGACAAAACCCAGCCGTCGATTAATGTCTCCTCCGTGGCCTCAGGGCGATTCCAATAGCCAACCATATTGTTAGGCGCACGCATCCACAGTTCGCCGGCTTCACCGGGCGCACAATCTTCGCCATCGGACGAAACGATGCGTACATCTGTATGGAAATAACCGCGCCCGGTTGAGCCCGGCCGGTCGATTGAATCTTGGCCAACAATCACACAGCCAGGCCCACAGCTTTCGGTCATGCCGTAAACTTGATTGATGGTAATGCCGAGGTTTTTATAGTCCTCGATCATGGCGACCGGCACTGGTGCCGCGCCACTGATTACATTGCGTAAATCCGAGTGTTTATGCTTGGCTGGGTCATACACTGTTTTCATGGCCAGCAACATGGCGGGGACGAGTAGGGTGCCAGTAATGCGTTCTTGCTCAATGATTTTCCAGCAATCGTTTGGCTCAAAGGCGTTGGTGACCACCGATGTGAAACCATAGTAAGCGTTGGTAAACAGCGGCGTAAGCGCGCCTACATGAAACAGGGGCAGCGAAATCAAAAACCGTTCATCGTTTTCAAAGGGCAGTGAGGCTCGCTGCGTGATGCACGCCCATGCCACGGTTTTGTGCGAATGCATAACGCCTTTTGGCAGCCCCGTGGTGCCAGAGGTGTACATGATGAACAGCAGGTCGTCACCGCTACTGCCAATTTCAGGTGCCTCGGTGGATGCCTTCTCAGTTAAGGCGGCATAACTTTCAGCAAACTCAGCCGTTTCTCCGCCAACATGTATCCAGTGTTTGATATCAGTGGCATCCCCGCGAGCATGTAACTCCGCTACTACAGGCAAAAACTCATCACCGAAAACCAGCGCTGTGGTGCCAGAATCTTTGAGAATAAATTGCAGTTCATCGGCCGTTAAACGCCAGTTTAAACATACGTTTACTGAGCCAATTTTTGCATTGGCAAAAATAGTTTCGATCAAGGGTAAGCCGTTCATCAGCAAGGAGCCAACTCGGTCACCCACTTTTACGCCACGATCTAACAGCGCGTTGGCGGTTCGGTTGATGCTTTGATCCAAATCCGCAAAGGTCACCCGGTTACCGGTGTGTGGTTCAACCACGGCTTCAAGGTTGGGTTCACGAGTGGCACGGCGTGCCAGAAAATCACCAATATTCTCAGTCATTCTTTCCTCCAAGGTTATTCTTGTACTGCGCTGTTTATTCGCATGCTGTGTATCTTGTCTTGATCTATAAGTTTTTTGTCAGCATGAACCGATAAATTAACACGATGTCTGTTTGATTTTGTAAAAAGCTGTTCAATGCTCGCCATTCGTTGCGCCTGAATAAGCCTGACCGGCTGTGGTAGACTTTTGTAAAACAGTCGGCCGCTGCGCAGTGGCCGATAAGTACATTAATGAAGGAGGTTATTATGGTTGTATCCCTGACTGCCCTGTGGTTACCCGTCCTACTAGCTGGAATTTTGTGCTGGGTCGCCAGCGCCTTGATACATATGCTGCTCAAGTATCACAATTCCGATTACTCCGAATTGTCCAATGAAGATGAGGTTTCGGCCGCTTTGCGAGCTGGTTCCCCGGCGCCCGCACTCTACTCGATGCCGCATTGTACCGATATGAAAGAAATGGGCGAAGAGAGCATGCAGGCAAAGTTTGCGGCTGGCCCAGTGGTGATGATTTCGGTGCTGCCGAATGGTATGCCACCGATGGGTAAGCTGCTTGGCCAACAAATACTGTTCTTTATTGTTGGCTCGTTGTTGCTTGCTTATCTAGCAACGCTATCGCTCGCGGCTGGCGCCGATTATATGACCGTGTTCAGGCATCTTTTTGTGGCGGCATTTTTAGCCTACGGTTGGGCATCCATTCCATACAGCATTTGGATGGGACAACCGTGGTCTAACTGCGTGCGCTATATGATTGACTCACTGATCTACGCAGCAGTCACCGCCGGTACCTTTGCTTGGTTGTGGCCGGCAGCGTAGCTGCTTGAGCGTTTACTCCTCTTCCTTTGACGGCGTGCGGAACTCAACATCCAGTTCTGCAGCCAGGTAAGCAAAGACCGCATAGGCGGCAACATTTTGTTTGAGTTTTTCTGGGTCGATTTTGTCGAGTGTGTCGTCGGGAGTGTGGTGTAAGTCAAAATAGTCCATGCCGTTTTGGTTTAAGCGAACGGTTGGTACACCTTTTGCGGCCAGCGGGATGATGTCTGGACCGCCACCGGGCACGTCTTTACCACCTTGCACAATGCCAAGTGGGACTAACAGCTTGGCGATAGCATCAATTGCTGGGTTTGCGGCTTCGTTGACATTAGAAACAAACTGCCAGATTGTATCTGCGCCAAAGTCAGATTCAGTAGCGACGACGTGATTTTTGAGCGCGTCTGCGTGTTTCTCAGCATAGGCTCTGGCGCCTAGCAGGCCGACTTCTTCAGCGCCAAACATAACTACGCGGATAGTGCGTCGCGGGCGCTGTGGTAACTGAGCGATCAGTTCAGCGGCGGCCGCAGTAATGGCAACGCCAGCGCCATCATCAATAGCGCCGGTGCCCAAATCCCAAGAATCTAAGTGCCCACCAATTAGCACGATTTCTTCTGGTTTTTCACGCCCGATTAAGTCCAAAACCACGTTGCCACTGTTTACATTGCCTTTCCATGCCGCGGTCGATTTAAGTGCGATAGACATTGGTTTGCCGAGCTCGTGAAGACGGCGCAGTTGGTCAGCATCTGGGTTAGAGATGGCGATCACCGGAATGCTGGCCCACGCTTTGCCTTCAGTGCGTTTGCTCATCATTCCGGTATGCGGAAAACGGTGCAGGTCTGATCCCACCGAGCGAATCACCAATGCCTTAGCCTCACCTCGCTCAGCATGTTGCCAACCAATGCGTCGCCGATTGTTTGGTAACGCATAGCCGGCACCAGTTTGGCTTTTGACCAAAACGTCGCCATCAACAAAAGCAATCTTGCCTTTTAACTCTCCATCGCTGACCGCTTTGAGATCATCCAGCGAGCGAAAATAGGCCACCTCGGCATTCAGGTCGCCGCGTGATTTGCCCGAGCCTCCCAACGCCGTGCCGTAAAGCTCTTGTTCATAGGGTGAGGTGAGCGCAATTTTCATCGTGCCGCGTACCCAGTACGGCATGCTGAATTCTTCAACGCTAACTTTGTCGAAGCTGAGCTGGTCACCTAGGTCTTCAGCCCAGTCACGGGCTCTTTTCTCCGCTTCCGAACCACCTAGTCTGGGGCCCACTTCGGTGGTCAGTGATTCCACAATGTCGAATGCTAAGGGACTCTGCAGCGCAGTATCGATGAGTGCCTGCGCCGTATCGATCTGCGATTGCTGCAGCTTAAATTCTGCTTGGTCATTGGCGGCGGCGCCGGTGGATAATGCCAGCAAGGCGATGGCAGAAAGAAAAAGAATACGCATAATATTTTTTAAAATTGGATTGTGATTTCAGCCTGGGTATCAACATCAATGCCGTCGATTCGGTCGGCGAGTGCTTGTGCTTCTTCGCGATTCAAGCCGTTGAACCTTTGCAGCTCTGTGAACAGTTTGGGGTCGGAGATGAGTTGGTCAACCCGAACATCCATAACCGTGATGCGGTTGTCATTGCGATGCTTCGCATTGGTGCTTTTAATAGTATCGAGTGCTTCTACTTCTATGCTGACTCGGGCGCCTCGAAACATAGAACCCATTAGCGCCAACATCTGTTGCGCTGCAGCTTCGTCTACTTGATTGGCCATTTCCTGTTGATTCTCTTCGGTCTCGGGTTCAGGCGTATGTATGGTCAGCTTACCGTCGCTCATGGTGTAGTAGTGCTGCGTTTCAAGTGCAGAACCATCTACCGGCGCTTGTTCGCCCTTCGCCTCATCTTTGAATGGCGCTGTTTCAACCGTGAGCGTATTGATGTCGGTAAATTTATAACTCGCTTCGTAGCCTTTAAAGCCAGCGCTGTTACTGGCTAATCGCCAGTTGTCGACGGTGACGCCAGTACCCATTTGCCCTGCCTTTGCCGCAAAGTAGTCGTCATTGTATTCACTCTCTCCTGAGCTTGAAGATTCGCCTCCAAGGCCTCCCAACATGGAGCTCATAAGATCCCCAACACTGTTGTAGGATTTATGCTGAACAAAGCCAGAGCCATCCTTTTTAACCTGAACGAGCACGCGCTCTTCAAAACAGCCGCTCATTAGTAGGGTAATAGAAAGTACGCAAGCAAGGCGCAGTTGGGAATAAATGGGTTTTAACATCATAAAGAACTCTTACTTTGGTTGAATCGTGTTGACGAAAACACTGATCTCTTGCACCGCGAGTCTGGCCTTTTTAAGCACTGGTGAAAGAAGTTGAAAAACGTGAAATTGCGCCGCGTAACTTTGATGCTCGATACTAACACCTGCATCGCTGGCTCGACCACAAAAGGCTCTGATTTGGTCATGAAATACTTCTCCAGAACCGCTTTGCACTAAGGTGGGCGGCAGGCCGCTCAAATCTGCGTTTATCAACTGCACTTCTTCGCTAGGCGGCCGACCTTGCATTAAAGATTCGTAGCTGAAGTCTAGAAAAGACTGCAATAGAAAGTCGTGCTCGATATTGGATTGCATGGTGCCGCCTTGTTCGAGTGGGTTTATCCACGGTGATATTAGTACACAGGCATCGGGCTTGCTCTCTTGGGCTTGCGCGAGTTTGAGCGCACATATAATCGCCAAAGCACCACCGGCGGAATCGCCAGCAAGAACCTTGGTGTGATTGTTACGCGTGGAAAAAATCTCGGTAGCGACCGCTAAACAATCATGTTGCGGCGCCGGGAACGGATGTTCAGGTGCTAAGCGGTAATCAGGTGCTATCACCGTGGCGCGGCTGTTGACGGCCAGTTGCGCTAACAGACCACGATAGCCATCAGGTGACCCAAATACATAGCCGCCACCATGAAAATAAATCATGGTTACGGAGGTTTCTTGTTTTGGCGTCACCCGCAGGCAGCTCACGCCCTGAATGTTGACCGGCTCGAACCGAACTTTGCCCATGGCGGGGTGATAGCCGGCCGCCGCATCGATGACTTTG
>CALJJR010000053.1 GCA_937973905.1 uncultured Arenicella sp.
GTATGAGACTGATAAATAAATTTGAAAACGCGCATACGCTCGTTAACGCGAGACACATAATCAGCGCCACATACAATTGTGAGGTTACCGCCAAAGCTGAGCATATACCGAGAATCTGAAGGGCGATTGGATTGTTCGAGACCAAGGGCTCGAGCAGCGCTTTTTTTGCTTCACTGGCCATAATTAACCTCTGCCACTGAGCGCAACCGTCTCAGCCTTGTTGTATAAATTCTGTTCAGTCGTCGCCGCCGAACTTGAGTTCTGACGAAGCTTTTTCAGATACGGCCCAAAGCCATCTTGGCCCAACCAAAACTCGATCATATTGCTTACGCCATTACTCGTTAATGTGGCTCCAGCGAGGCCGTCTATCTGATATTCAGCGCCGCTTGCATCAGGGTTCACGGTTCCTTTGATTAATTTCAAGGCCGGGTCTCCATTTGCATCGGTCACTTTCTTGCCAACCCAGCTCTCTTGCCAGCGTTTATTTTCAATTTCTCCGCCAAGACCAGGGGTTTCGCCATGCTCATAAAAGGTGATTCCAGACACCGTTGTTGCGTCGGCTTCGAGGGCAACAAACCCAAACATCGTTGACCAGAGGCCATAACCTTTTACGGGCAAGATTATTTTCTTTAGTTCCTCGCCTTCTTTTAATAAGTACACATTCGCCAGATTCGCCCGGCGGCCAATCCCGGCAACATCCTGATCGTTGGAGAGATTAATACTCATTGCCGGATCTTTAGCGGCTTTGCGTTGGTCATAGGTGAGCGCATCGACAGCATCGGTGTACTCTCCTGATTCCAATTCGACCACGCGAGTTTCGATCAGCTCAAAGGCCTCATCCACAGATTTGCCGTTTTCAGCTAGCCCTGCAACAGTGACGATATTGCTTTTTTTATCGATAAGCTTGTTCGCAACTTGACGAGGCTTTAACAGCGTTGCAGCCGTCGACACAACAATAGAACAAACCAGACAGAGACATAGAGCGACCGCTATAGTCTTTACAATATTGTCATTGGGCAGATGTAAAAACCCACCTTGTCTTGTCATCTTCATTTTACTGGGCCTGCGCATAGCGTCGCTCCCTTCTTTTAACATTGGCTTCAACCACGAACCAATCAATTAGTGGGGCAAAAATATTGGCAAACAAGATCGCCAACATGATCCCTTCAGGGAAAGCTGGGTTAACGACCCTGATGAGTACCGTCATCAGGCCGATCAAGAATCCGTACCAAAATCGCCCAGTATCTGTCATTGATGCACTGACTGGGTCCGTCGCCATGTACACCATTCCGAAAGCCAAACCACCGATAACAAGGTGCCATTGCGCCGGAAGTCCAAACATTGGATTGCTATCACTGCCAATGGCATTGAACAACAAACTTGTGGCGATTACGCCAGCCAAAACCCCGAGCATAATTCGCCAAGAGGCGACTTTCGTGGCCAATAGGAAGATCGCACCAATACCAATCGCAATCAATGAGGTTTCGCCAATCGAGCCTGCGATGTATCCAGTCAACGATTGTTGCAAACTAAAACCGGCATTTTGTAGCGCTTCTACGCCACCACTCGCGGCAACGCTTAATGCGGTCGCACCAGTGTAACCATCCACCGCAACCCATACGGCGTCTCCCGAAATTTGTGCCGGATAGGCGAAGTAGAGAAACGCCCTCCCCGTTAGAGCAGGGTTTAAAAAGTTCTTACCAGTGCCACCGAATACTTCTTTGCCGATGACGATGCCGAAACTGATGCCAAGGGCAGCTTGCCAAAGTGGTAAGGATGCCGGAACAATGAGGCTGAACAGTATTGAGGTAACAAAAAAGCCTTCGTTGATCTCATGACCGCGAACAGAGGCAAATAACACTTCCCAAAAACCACCGACGACAAAAACCACCGCGTATATCGGTAGCCAATACCAAAAACCGTGCCAAAAGTTGTCCCAAATACTTGACGGATCAACCCCCACTCCAAAAAGTGCCAGAACATCACCACGCCAACCAGCTACTTCGGCGATGCCCATGCTTTGCAAAACGGTATTGGCCTGCAGGCCTACGTTGTAACTACCCATGAGCACGCAAGGAATGGCGGCCAACCAGACATAGATCATCACCCTTTTCAGGTCGATCCCATCACGCACATGGTTGCTGCCCTGGGTGGTATCAGCCGGCGAATAAAAGATTGTGTCTACGGCCTCATAAAGCGCGTAAAACTGTTTGTATTTGCCATTGTCCGCGACATGTGGGTATATATTGTCCAGGGTTCGACGTAGAAAAGACATTATCCGTCCCTCTCAATTTGGGTAAGTGTAGAACGCAGTACTGGAGCGAAATCGTGCTTCCCAGGGTCCACAAACGATAACAATGCCATGTCTTCTTCTACGAGTTCCAAACAACCTTTTCGCTGTGCATCATCTGTGTCTTTAACAATGATGGCACGAATCAACGGCGTAGGTAGGATATCCAGCGGCATCACTTTTTCGAATACGCCTATGGGGACGATAGCGCGAGGGCTACCATTCTGAGACGTCGTAATATTAAACACCTTTGGCTTGATCAAGCTGGACAAAAACACGTTCAGAGCTGAAAACTTTTTTGTGCCCGGCGCGATCCAACCCATAAATTCACGATTATCATCCTCTTCAATCGCTGAAATCTGATGATCATACCGACCCAAATAATCGCGGAACCCAAGTGTATTGTGCCCATGAAATACTGAACCTGAGATGACCCTGGCTCGGCCTTCGCTGAGCTTTCCTTCAACCAATTCAGACACCTTGGCACCTAAACGAGTTTCAAAAATCCGCGGAGAATTAACCATGGGACCAGCAATTGCTACGTATCGCTTGGTGAAAATCACGCCATCAACGAACAAACGTCCAATAGCGATCACATCCTGATAAGAGATTGCCCATACTGTTTTGCTCGGAGATACAGGGTCAACATGATGGATGTGCGTACTGCTCAACCCAGCCGGGTGTGGCCCAGAAAAAGCAACTTGTTTGGCACCGGTACTGGCCAGGTTGGGAAGTTCTGCGCCTTTGGCATGACAAACGTAAACCGGAACGCCCAAGCGTTCCAAAACAGTGACACCATTGACGAAATCGATGGCGTTTTCCGCCAGCACTAAACTCGGGTTTGCCGCCAACGGATTGGTGTCCATCGCGTTGACAAATATTGAGTTGGGTACTGAGTCAACCGCAGGTACTTTGCCATAGGGTCGTGTTCGAAACGCCACCCATTGACCGGCCTGCTGCAGAGTCTCACGAATTGCTTCAGGACTTAAACCTGTGAGTTCAGATTCAGCTGTCGCCGAGAACTGTTTAGCACCAGTGGTTTCATCTTCATCGATCGCAATCTCTACTGAGATAAGTGCTCGCTTGGAGCCTCGGTTAATCGCGGTAACTGTGCCCGCACCGGGCGAGGTTACTAACACACCGGGGTTTTTCTTATCTTCGAACAGTGGAGAACCGAGGGACACGTGATCACCTTCTTTCACCAGCATGGTTGGTTTTAAGCCAATGTAATCTTGACCAAGTACTGCTACCGAAGACACTGGGTTTGCGCTATCAATACGAGTGTCCGGAGCCCCTCGTAATGGCAGGGTCAGGCCTTTTTTTAACTTAAAAAACAAATCTTTCCTCGGTCTCTTACATGTTCAATAAAACTGATTTATTGAACGCTTTCGGTTTCGAAACGTTTTAACAGCATCGTTTCAGGCTCTCAAATACGTTCACGCAAATCACCAAGTTCAAAGGCAACCTAAAAGTGCCGTATAACTGGTTGACGTCCAATCGCGAACTCGAGTCAATATTTCTGTTGAGTCTGGCCGCAGCTTTAAGCGAAAGATGGCTTAAATTGCACTCGCTCAAGCCGCAGTTCTGGCGGGCGCATATTATACAACTTTGCCCCTACTCAGCAACCAGATATAAGCCCGATTTCGGGCCTAAAGATAGCACTTATGAGTGACAAACGCGTGTTATCAGTGTTTAGCTTTATGCTAAGCTCAGGCGACAAACAGAGACACTACAAATGGTCCGCAACAGCCTATCGCCCGGTGCAAAAAAGGCAATGATCATCAAGTGTTGAGAATCGCCATTTAGGAGAGCACTCAATGAATTTCGAGAAAGTAATTTTTGCTTTTTTTATTATTCTCGCCCTGTCACTTAATTTTGGTTTTTTCGTCGGCGACATGAACGACCCGGCCCATCATCATCCCTATGAATTGTTCGCTGCTTTGATCGTAAGCTTGATTTGTACGGTTATGAAGTTTGGTGACCGCACCCAATTCGGCTCTACCGTTCTTGCCTCAAGTCTGGTTGCGGATTTACAACTTATCGCCGCGACAATTATATGGGGTGTTGCAACCAATGCTGGTGCTACGGCGATCAGCCCAGACCAAATGGCGAGTATCACTTCTTTAGCCGGCGGTGCCTTAATCGCCAATTTACTCTCCGTCATTTTACTTGTTATCGAGACCAGCCAAGTCCGCAAGTAAGCAGCACACCTGACCTAGTCGACACCCAGCATGTCTGACATATTTTTTCTTGCTCTGCGCCGCTTGCGTGCACCCTTGGTGCTCCTTATTGCGGTTTACGCGGTGGCCACCATGGGGATGGTGCTGATTCCTGGTGAAGATGGTAACGGGAATACTTGGCATATGAGTTTTTTCCATGCCTTTTATTTCGTCAGCTTTATGGGCACGACCATCGGCTTTGGTGAAATCCCCTACCCGTTTACCGAAATGCAACGCGCTTGGGTATTGGTGTGCATTTACACATCTGTTATCACTTGGTTATACGCGATTGGCAGCATTCTGACCTTGGTGCAAGACCCATTATTCAGACAAGCCATTGCAGAACGTGGATTCACCCGGGCAATCCATAGAAACGAACAGCCCTTCTACATCATTTGTGGGTATGGTGAAACTGGAGAACTGATTCATCGCGGCTTGTCGCGGCTCGGCCTCGTCACCGTGATTATCGATTACAACCAAGCACGCACCTCAAGCTTACAGCTGCAAGATTTTCGTTACGCACCTATTATACTTGCAGCCGATGGGACCAACCCCCAGGTGTTGTTAAAAGCTGGAATAAACCGTCATAACTGTCGTGGAATCATCGCCGTAACTGAAGATGATCATACCAATCTGCAAGTGGCTGTTAGCAGTAAGCTACTCAATCGCGATGTCGCGGTACTGTGTCGATCAGAAATCGAAGACGAAGCCGCCAATATGGCGTCATTTGGTACTGATGTCATCATTAATCCTTATCTCGCTTTTGCCAGTCGGGTCAATATGTTGGCCCATAAACCTGCCCTGCATAAAATTCAAAACTGGTTAATCAATCAGTACAGCCCCGAGCACATCACTGAAGATCGATTACCGCTCGGTCGATGGATAATTTGCGGCTACGGGAGGCTAGGTAAAGCGATCGCCAACAATTTAGACCGAGAAAACATAGAACTGGTGATTGTCGATCCTGACCCCATTGCCAGTCGTGCTCCTGAATCAACTATAGTCGGGCGAGGAACGGAAGCCAAAACCTTGCAAGAAGCCGGCGTCAATGAAACCGATCTAATCATCGCGGCAAGTGATGACGATGCCAACAACCTGTCGATATTAATGACGGCCCGGCAGTTAAACCCTGACATCTACACGGTCGGGCGAGTCAGCGGACAGCACAATCAGGTGCTGTTCAAGCAAGCGCAATGCCAATACATCATGCGCCGCAGTCAACTCGTTGCCAATGAGGTTCTCACCATGATTTCGCGCCCGCTCGTCAGCCGGTTTGTGAAATACTCTGGTAGCCTCAGCGAGATCGATACTGAGCAATTAATTGATGCAATTGGCGGTCTTACTAAGAATCGTGATCCAATCACTTGGCGTTTAGGCTTAAATACCGTTGAAGCGCCGGCAATTGCTGATCACTTATCAACGGGGCGAAAACTCACCGTGGGGGACGTTTGTAATCACGAGAAGTTAAATCACGCGCGATGTATTCCATTGCTACTTTTGCGTGGGGGCGTGAGCCAACTCCTGCCACCAACGCAAACAGAACTAGCTCTTGATGATCAACTTCTTGTTTGTGGCGGCAGTCGCCATCTTCTACTGCCTGAACGACTAAGAGACAATAATGAATTGATTGACACACTGATCAATCGCAACCGACACCACATTCCTTTGCTGCGCTGGCTTGCAAATCGCAAAGGCTAATAAAAACGATAGAAGAAAAAATGCCCGCTAATCAACTCGACACGCTGTTCGAAAAACTCGACACCATCATTCTCGGCAACTCGCAAGCAACGCGGCTCGCAGTCGCCTGCTTACTCGCACGCGGCCACCTTCTTATCGAAGATATTCCTGGCGTTGGCAAAACAACATTGGCTCATGCTTTGGCCGACTTGTTTGGGATGCCCTTTAAACGAATCCAATTCACCAGCGATTTGCTGCCCACCGACATTATTGGCATGACCATTTTTGATGTCGACAGCAAAAAATTTCACTTCAAACGCGGGCCAATCTTTACCTCAACCTTGCTCGCCGACGAGATCAATCGTGCGACCCCGAAAACACAGAGTGCTCTGCTGCAAGCCATGGAGGAACAACAAGTTTCCGTGGAAGGCAGGCAAGTGAATCTACCTGATCCATTCTTTGTGATCGCAACCCAAAACCCACTTGAGCAAAGCGGTACTTTTCCCCTGCCCGAGTCCCAACTCGATCGATTCTTAATCCGCATTTCTTTGGGCTACCCAGGCCCAGAATTCGAAAAGGCCTTACTCTCCAGAACTGCGCGTAAAGCTAACCAAGGTCAGGAACCGCTTATTGATCAAGACCAGCTCAGGGCGCTGTCTGCGGAAGTAGACAGTATTCACGCCAGCGATGCGATCATTGATTACTTACAAAACTTGCTGCACCAAACGCGCCACAGCGGTCGCTTTGTCACTGGCTTGTCTCCTCGAGCGGGTCTGCAATGGCTGCAAGCAGCCAAGGCCTGGGCGTTATTGCAAGGACGTGATTCAGTACTACCGGACGACATAAAAGAACTCGCGCCATTCACAGCTTGTCACCGACTGCACTGCAACGATGGTGGTGATACGCAAGAACAGATTGCGGAAATTATTATGCAAACGGAAGTGATCTAGGTTCCGCAGCATGTCTGATTTCGTGATCGGTCGGCGCGAACTGTATATTCTGCCTACACGGATTGGCTGGTACTACGCGCTTATTCTAATTGCCCTGCTCGCGATTGCGGTCAAGTTCGATAACCAGCCCGCGTTCATGATGCTATTCGTGCTTGCATCAATCGGTATGGTCGCAATGCTCTATACCCACAATAATGTTATCGGCCTGAATTTAAACAGCAAACCGAGTCGTTCAGTATTTGTGGGCGAAAACGCGATCTTTCCGATTAATGTAGAGAATAAAAGCCGGTCTCAACGTCGTGCCGTTTGGTTAGTCTGCGATGGCTATCATCAACTAATTAATTTGAGGGCTCAGGAACAGCAAGAAGCTTCCCTGAAACTTCCCACCATAAAACGCGGCTACCTAAACTGCGCCAGCGTTATTATCACTTCGCGCTTTCCAATCGGGATATTCTTTTGCTGGACCAAACGCTTTAATCCTGAACACCGTTGCCTGGTTTATCCTCAACCCCTAAAACTTCACCCGTTTCCAGAGCAAGGAGAGGCATCTTCGGCAAAGTCTCTAAGCCATCGCTCGATCAGCAACGCTGAAGACTACTCGGGCATGAAACCATATCAGCCCGGTGACCGTTTGCGCGACGTTCATTGGCCGTCCCTAGCTAAAACGCAAAAATTAGTCACTATTGAGCATCAGGATAGAACTGGAGATTCGGTTTCGTTGTCTTGGTTTTCATTACCTCCAAACATGGGCGTCGAAGACAAGCTCAGTCAACTATGCCAGTGGGTTATCGAAGCCGATGCCGCCGACCTGCGATATCAATTAGAGCTTCCCAATCACACGGAACAATTTGCCAGTGGCGATGCGCACTATCACAAGTGCCTGAGCACCCTTGCTTTGTGGGAGTCTCATGAAGCTGCTTAACAAATTTAAGATCAGCTTGCCGCCGTTACCAACGGCTCCGCCTACGCACACGCCGCAACGCCGCACCCTGCTGTTGTTAACTGTGTTGGTTGCGATCGCGGTTTTTAGTCATTTTTTATTGGGGCATCTGGTAATCGTAGTTTACGGCGTGATTATTTGGGCACTCAAAGCGGCGTCCATCGCTCGTGTCGCCGCTGCACCTCCCCGCTGGATGGTGATGGTGTTCACGATCCTTAGCTTCGTCCTAGTCTTGGTGCTCTACGGGGGCTGGAATGGTCAGCGAGCCGGCATTAGCTTTCTGGTGCTGCTAGCGGCGTTGAAATTTTTAGAATCTCAATCCCTGCGAGACTACTATTTAGTCTGTTTGATTCTTCTTTTTCTTGCCTCGTCGAGTTTTCTATTCAACTCCTCGCTCATGAGCATTGTCGTGGTTTTGTGTTATACGATTGGCACGATCGCGATTATGTTGCGGCTCTCAGACCCCTCGCCTGAACATCACGGTTCAGCACTGATAACTTCCTCCACCATTCTGGTGAAAGCCCTACCGCTTGCGGTGCTGCTGTTCTTTTTCTTTCCCCGCATTCACGGCAACTTCGGTTTTATTCCTTCGCAAGACGACCTGCGCGGAGACAGCCAGTTAAATGACTCGTTGGTGGCCGGAGATTTCGCCAATTCCGCGTTCAGTAACGAGCCTGCTTTTCGAGTGGAGTTTGAGGGCAGCACGCCACCGAAAAATTTGTTGTATTGGCGGGCCAAGGTCATGATCGATGAACGAAATTTCGCCTGGGAAGTGCGGCGCCCTGATGCCAATACTTTTCGCACAGTACGTGACATGCCCCCACGTACGGCAGAAGAAGACCAGCTAATCAAGTACCAGATAGTGCATGAACCGAGCGAAGATGACTTCCTACCCTATCTAGACTACGCCTACAATCCGGAACATGGGATGCAATTGCCGGACGCATCGGTGTTTAGGTTTAAAAAAGAGAGCGGTTTGTTTGCCTACAATGGCGAGGCGAGCCGCTTCCCCAACATGCCTGAACCGCAAAACCAGGGTCGATTAGCGAACCAATCCGAATTGCTGTCAACTCGCAGCGTTCCGTCAGCCCGAGTGCAAGCTCTGATGCGAGGTTGGCGTAACAACGCTAGGCGGCCAAGTGATCTGGTTGATCAAGCCCTTGCTTATATGCGTGAAAATGCCTTTGAGTACTCGCTGACGCCGCCGGGCTTGGGCGATGACCCGGTTGATGAGTTTTTATTTGAAACTCGCAGTGGATATTGCGAACACTACGCCAGCACCTTCACCATCCTAATGCGTTGGCTGGGCATACCAGCACGTGTCGTCGTTGGTTATCAAGGTGGCACCCAAAATGTGGTCGGTAACTATTTGCAAGTTCGCTATTCCGATGCGCATGCCTGGAGCGAGGTTTGGATAGATAATCGATGGCAGCGAGTAGATCCAACCGCTGTTTCCAGTTTAGGAGAACAAAGAATATCCCAAGGGATGGCAGCACTCCTCGCACTTTGGGAAGACGACCTCATTGATCGAAACGCTGCATCGCTCACTGATTACTTAAACCCATCAAGTTATGAGCGCGCGATCAGGCGATTGCGTGACAGCTGGGATAATATGGGCTACCAATGGAACAAGTGGGTAATCAATTACGATTTCAACGCCCAGAAAACTTTACTTACCAATCTGGGTTTTGAGCATCGTAATAGCGTATATACCCTGCTTGGCCTGCTCATCGCGAGCGTTATGGCAATGATGCTATTTTATTTTTGGCAACTCATTCCCAAGGCAATCAAACTGGGAGAGGCGCAGCAAACCTATCTTCGTTTTATTGGTCGATTAAAGAAATTTGAACTACTTAAGGAACCCGCGGAAACCCCGCTCGAATTCGCTGAGAGAGCTACAGCTCAACTGCCCTTATATGAAAATCAAATCAATGAGATTACTGAGAACTACCTACAGCTGAGATACGGTAAAGACCCAGGTTCGTTGGAAAAATTTCAAGCATTAGTGAAGCACTTCAAGCCAACTAGTAAACCAGCCGGAAATAACAGCATTAGTTAAACAACCTATCAAATATCATGGCATCTACAATGAAGAAACTCTTTGAAAACCTGTTCGTGACCGGTCAAATACACGCAAGTGATTTCGCCCAGCTAGCCGAACAAGGGTTTAAAACGATCATCAATAACCGACCCGACGACGAAGAATCAGGTCAGCTTCCGCAGCAAGAAGCGGCCAAGTTGGCAGCCGATTTAGGCATGGCTTATCACTATCTTCCGATGGCGAATGGCCAGCCTCTGCCAGCCAATCTAGTCGATGAGTTCAGGTCAGCTCATCAAGCGGCTGAAGGCCCTGTATTGGCACACTGTCGCAGCGGTATGCGCTCATCATTTATTTGGGCCTTGGGAGCCATCGCAGCTGGGGAGGTCGGCGTCGATGAGGCTATTCAGGCTGGTATTGACGCAGGCATTCCCCTAAACAACGCCCGCGCTGTGCTTGAAAGTGCTGAGCCTAGCGATTGAGCATCCATTGATGATTAACGAGAGCACCAGCGTCTGCCAAAAAGGATTTCACCATCAAACAAACCAGTAAACGATCGCAGCGCAGAAACGATATTCTGACCCAACCGATTGGTCCCGAGCTAATCAAACTCACAATCCCCATGCTCTATGCAATTATTGCAATCATGGGGCTCGGAATTGTCGATAGCTACTTTATTTCGTTCCTGGGCACCGCTGAGCTAGCCGCAATTGCTATGATTGTGCCAATCACCTTGCTCATCACCAGCGTGGGTTTGGGTCTTGGTATGGCAATTTCTTCGCTTAACTCAAAGCTCATTGGTGCGAACAAGATGGGTAGCGCAGCGCGGCTTATTACCGATGGGTTCTATCTTACTGGTCTGGTCTCAGTCACAACCACGGCCCTACTGATTTGGCAACTTGAGCCTATCTTTATCGCCATCGGGGCGGATGCCACCACCCTGCCACATATTCGTGCCTATATGGATGTGTGGATATTTTCCGCTCCCCTAACGATGTACACCATGGTGTCTGCTAACACCTTCCGTTCTATTGGCGATACAGCTACGTCGGCGCAAATCGCGATAACGATGACTTTGGTCAATCTCATTCTTGATCCAATTTTGATCTTTGGCCTTGGCCCGGTTCCTGCCTTGGGCATGCCAGGCGCGGCTTTGGCTACCGTCATAGCCACAATTGTGTCATTTGTTCTCGGAATCTACCGACTCGCTGTTAGCGAAAAGCTGCTCCTGGCTGCTTTGCCAGTTTGGCGCGAATTCAAACAACGCAGCGGCCAACTCATTGAGATTGCGATTCCCGCTATGTTAGCGAATGCCGTCGTGCCACTTACAGCAGCTCTATTGACACGAGTTGTTACCGAGTTTGGTACTGGCGCTGTGGCGGGATACGGAGTCGGAACCCGCATCGAGGCGATTTGCCTTATCCTGGTTTACGCTCTTTCATCGACGCTGCCAATGTTTATTGGGCAAAATTTGGGTGCCGGTAAGTTCGACAGAGTGGCGGAAGCGACCACTCTTGCTTTTAAGTTTGTGCTCGTACTCCAGCTTGGTATTTATTTTTTGCTGATTATAAGTGCACCTTTTATTGCGGGCATTTTCAGCGACCAAGAATCAGTGCAGACCACGATAAAGCTCTACTTATGGATTGTTCCACTTAGCTACGGCTTGAGCGGCATCGTCATCTTAATCAATGTCGCAATGAACGTCCTTGGCAAGCCCCGTCTCGCGCTCTATATCAACATCATTCGGTTAGCGCTGTTCTATCTCCCTTTCGCGATCATTGGCGCCAAACTGTTTGGCTTGAACGGCTTATTTATCGGCATCGCGCTTGGCAATCTATTGGCTTGGATCCTCGCGCTTCATCTACTTAAGAAAACGTTTCGAGAATTAAGTGTGCCAGTCAACGATCGACTACTCTTAAAAGCCTAAACAAGGAAATTTGGTTCAAGCAACATTGCGTCACCATAACTAAAAAACCGATAACGCTGCGCAATCGCATGTTGATAAGCGGCCAACATTCGCTCTCTTCCGCACAACGCTGACACCAGCATCAACAGGGTTGATTGGGGCAGATGAAAGTTAGTGACGAGACAATCCACAACGGCAAACTGGTAGCCTGGGAAAATAAAGATATCAGTTTCGCCGGAGTATGGCGCCAAAAGATTCGTTGCTTGTTTACGGTTTGATGCTTGCTGCGCGGCGCTTTCCAATGCTCGCACCACGGTGGTCCCAACCGCAATGACGCGTTTCGCTTCACTTTTAGCTCGGTTAATAACATCGCAACTGTCTTGACTCACCTCAAGCCACTCGCTATGCATAACGTGCTCGTCAATACTGTCGA
Organism: uncultured Arenicella sp.; assembly: GCA_937973905.1. Lineage (GTDB taxonomy): Bacteria > Pseudomonadota > Gammaproteobacteria > Arenicellales > Arenicellaceae > Arenicella. Next base: position 12,454 of record CALJJR010000053.1, read on the forward strand.
CCCGTACCGGCTGATAGGTTCCTGCGCCGACATGTAAGGTGACTTCGGCTCGACGTACACCTCTCTGTTCTATGCGCGAAAGAAGCTCGGTGTCAAAATGCAGCCCAGCCGTAGGCGCCGCCACGGCCCCATCACGACGCGCGAACACCGTCTGATAGCGTTCAAGATCGTCATTTTGATCCGCTCGCTCGATATAGGGAGGCAGAGGCATATGACCAACTCGACGGAACCAAGCTAAGAGCGAACCTTCGGTGATGATCTTTATCGCAAAAAAGCTTGCCTGTCGACCCACCACTTCAACGACACTCTCATCATCGCCATCGATCAGGAGCAGCGTACCCGAGCGAGGAGCACGGCTTGCCTTCACTTGAGCTAGGATCGTGCGCTCATCAACTATCCGTTCTAATAAGATTTCCACACGTCCACCTGACTCTTTTCGACCAAATACTCTGGCCGGAATTACGCGTGTATTGTTAGTGACTAATACGTCGCCAGCCTCAAGATGATCGACAATGTCAGTAAACTTAAGATCGACAAACTCACCAGAGTCTGGAACATGCAGAAGACGACTGGCGGTTCTTGTTTCCGGAGGAAACTGTGCGATCAGCTCGTCAGGTAGTTCGTAATCGTAATCGGAAACTTTGTCCATACCGAGTTTCTAAGAAAGAGACTTTTGGTGGGACAACGATAAGGGGAAACCGCGGTATAAGACAGCGCTGATAACCATTGCAACGAGCATCATCACAATAGGCACGGTGCCCAGCTGCAACCACATTAATATGGCCAAAAATATTGCGTATTTAACTGATTCCGACCATATAGACCAATGTTGTTGTTCGAGTATCGCGCCAGTAGAAATCGACCCAAACGTGACAGCTGCAATCACAATCAACTGTTGCCCAGCGCTGAAAGAATCCAAGTTTAGCAATAGCAGCAACGCCACGCCGGTGGTCACCAAGTGTTGCAGCAGTGCATAACTCTTTTCTCTACCACTCAATGGGATTTCAAATTTTTCAAAGTTGTCTAAATCCTCGAGTTTATATCGAGGTGAAACGGCGACAACATCGGGTGGACGCCAACCAGTGCGTCGAAACCAAATTGTCAGCTTATGCCACCAGTTCTTAGTATTAATACAATCTTGCCAGAGCTGCGAAAATATCTGGAGGTTAGCCCAGACAGGATTCCAGCTCGCCAGCGCA
>CALJJR010000054.1 GCA_937973905.1 uncultured Arenicella sp.
GCTTCGCCGATGGATGCCGCGCAGATCGCAAAAGAGGCGCAGGTGGGTCATCTACTCTACTACCACATCGTGCCACCGATGGTGGTTCCAGGTCAGGCTAGCTTGTTTCTTGATGGCGCTGACAAAGTTTTCAGTGACTATACGATTGGAGAGGATGGCGTCATGTTTTCTATGCTGGCCGGTTCCACCGAGATCATCAAAGCTCGCAGCGGGCTTTAGAGCTCTGTAAAAACATGTTTAGCTTCTGGGCGGCAAACCCCTAACCATAGTTAAGAACTCCAGTTTGGTGCCAGCCCGACGATGATCCGATAAGGCTTGATATTCTTCGTCGGCGTACCAAGCCTTGGCTTGCTCTTCAGAAGGAAATTGAAAGATGATCATGCGCCCTTCGCGAGGTTCATCGCCTTCGAATGTGTGCGCATTGTCGTCGTAGGTGATGAATTGCCCATCGTAGCGTTTTAGGATGGGGAAGAATCCTTTCTCATAAGTGCGGTAGGCATCTTTTTCAGTGACTCTAAGGTTCACGACGATGAAAACAGGGATGTCAGACATAAACAGTACTCTACTAATTTTTGGGCGATTTCGCCGAGGGTCTAAGGGACAGCACCAGCATAACCGCGGCGATGATTAAGATCGGAACATTCGCGGTGACGCCGGGTGGCGTGTGAGCATAAAAATCAGCGCTCAACGGCTTTAGCATACCAGTCCCAATGCGAGTGAGCTGTTCAATGACAATTACCAGAAACATGAGCGGCACGAGCGATCTGTAGCGCCACAAGACAATAGCCATAATAAAAGCCGTGACTAACTGCTGCCCACCCCACAGGGCAAACAGCAAATAGATCACTTGATCAGGGTCTGGAGAGCCAGAGAAGGTGATAATCGAGGCAATCGAATTTGCACCACCATCCGTCTTGAAAACATGAATTAAGCTACGAACAAAAAATAATACGACAAACGCGAGCAACACCCAGGGTGCGATATGGTTGCCGCGATAGTTATTATCGGCGGTAGTAGGAAAGATGGAATTCATAGGGCAGGCAACTAAAGTGATTAATACAGAAATTGATAACTCTTTGACATTATTAGGTTTGGAGTTTTTAAATTGCAACAAAATTACTAAAACGTCTTTATGTCTAACTTGGAATACTCCGTTCGGAACTATACAACTAAAGGGCTAAGCTATTCTTACGTCATAAGTGATTTGATACAGGGTGTTTTGCCCCCGGGTTTGGATAAGCAAGTAGGCATTAATTATGGGCGCGAAAATTTACTTCTCATTTAGCAAGAGAAAGAAAATGTGAGGATTACAATGCCAGCAAACTACGGTGCTGATTTAGTAGAGGCGAATAGTTGGGAAAATTCTGCTGCCCACATTATCGTGAGCGGTAAATTCGTATTATCATAACTGCTCAATCGCAATTGATCACTCGCATGCAGAAGACCAAATAAAAAGATGCACAATTCGATGGTACTGCACTTTATTAACACGACTTCTTGGCTAACCATGGTGGCGCCACAATCTTTTTCTTTTGCGATCTTTTGAAGAGGAAATTTTGGTGACAGTACTCAATATAAATATGGCTCAAAAATTTTTGTCTTTATTGGTCGTACTGAGCATGACTGCTTGTATGCAGATTAAGGACCAGCGGCTAGACTTGATGCCTACACCCCTTATTTACACAAACTCTGTTTTCGAAGAATTAATTTCGGCCGATCCAACAGGCGATGCGCCGTATGATGGCGTCCTTTACGTAACCGATCGCGCACCTATCGAAAATGAAAAACGAATTGATAAACTCAAAGAGTATTCCAAAGATCGAAACTCTTATTTAAGTGTCGGCTTAAACACTGTAGTGTTAAATCAATATGGAAGAAACCAGCTTTCTATTTCAAAAGTCGAAACGTTTGGAGTCTTAAAGCCAGTTCTACCATTCGGCCCACTGACTGATTTTGAAGCCTTAGAAAATGAAGTGACGGGAGAAAGCCAGTTCATCGATTTGATTAATCAAAAACTGGCGGTCTCTAAGCAACAAGACATTTTTATCTATGTGCACGGCGCACACGATAGTTTTGATAGCCCTCCCTTGGTCGCCGCCGAGCTGTGGCACTACCTAGGATATGAAGGAGTGATGATCAACTTTCTTTGGCCCGCCACCACCGCGCGGTTTGGTTACTTTAAAGATGTGGAAAATGCTCAGATCAGTGGTCACAATTTAGGCAAGCTACTGAAGTATCTTTCCAACACGAGCAACGCTGAAAAAATTCACCTCATTAGCCACAGCGCCGGCGGTCGGGTAGTTGTCACTGCACTTAGAGATCTAGCCATTGCTAAAAACAACGTGGATGAAAAGATTGGCAACGCTATGCTAATCGCAAGCGATTTAAACCCTACCTTATTAGGAATTGCGGTCGCAGATGGAATCGCTGATATACCGTCTCGCTTAACTATTTACGGATCAAGTAGGGACACAGCTCTTGGTTTTTCCAGTTTTCTTTTTAAAGGTGGTAGATTAGGGCAACTTGACAGCAAGAATGTTCTGGCCGACTACATAATAGAATTCTTTGATCAAAGTAATATTAGTGTCGTTGATGTGTCAGACGCGCCAAAGATTACCGCATCACATGGCCATTCTTATTTTCGAAGCAGCCCTTGGGTGAGTAGTGACGTGATTTCAATTTTAAGGTTCGGATTAACTCCTGAGCAGCGTAGCCTGATTCGAGACAAGGGCGCAGTCGCTTGGAAGTTTCCTGCCTCTTATGTTAATGACATTCAAAACCGGTCTCTATCTGAGACAATAAATATTTCCAATTAGAGGAAACTAATGAAATTGAGATGTCTATTGTTTGGGTGCTTGATTCTAACTGCATGTGCCAGCACTCCACCAACCTATACGGACTACGATGTCAAGCACTCATTCACTGGGTATAAAACATTTTCTTGGGCACACACGCCTCCCTTGATTGTAGCGGGTAATCTTCCAGTCTCAAATGAAGTTGAGGCGAAGGCGACCGCCGCAATCAAGAAAGAATTAGCTGCCAAAGGTTTTATGTTTTTAGATGACTCTAAAACAGCGAATTTCTTAGTCGCTTATACTATTGGTGCTAGAGATGATATTGAAGTTTATCAATCTGCATCTGAGGTCTACGACAATAAAGATAATTGGCTTTGGGGTAAGGAGTACCATTCCTGGTATTTTGATATGGTGATACCTTCTGAAATAAGAGCGGGTTATACCCGAGGTGTGATTTCAATCGATATTTTTGACAATCAAACCAAAACTCCGGTGTGGCATGGTAAGGCATCAAAACCTTTGAGTGATTCAGAAATATCCTCTAATGGAGGCTCTTTGGAGGTGGCCATAAGCGCGGTTCTTGAGAGTTTTCCTCCGCAAAATTAGGTTATTTTTCTATCCGACATTGCTAATAACACTTGGCGTAACGTTTCGACTAGCACTGCGGTATTTAAGCCAAACAGCAGTAAGCCGTTGGCGGCTATTAACCCTGAAAGCATCCGCCATTGCTTATCTAGCACCACGTCACCGAAGCCCAACGAGGTAAATGCAACCATGGAGAAATAAACCGCTTCTTCAGTTGTTTCAAACGCGCCTAGGCTAAGTAAGGTATGTGCCCATAACCAGCTTACGATGCTAAACGCTAATAGAAGCCACAGCGTAATTCCAGCAAGATAAAACATCATTGCAAGCAAGTTGGATGAAAATACTTTTGTGTCACCAAACTTGCTCATTTTTTGCACCGCAATAAAGACAAAAAGTACTTCAATAATGACGCTGAACGTTATGACAACAGAACCGATAATAAATTGTAGTAACATGTGGCAGATCCAGAAAACTGTAGCTTAAGGCCGGGCTGAGTGAGCCGCGCCATCTAACCATGGTAATAATCAAGTGAGAGTAGCAAAAATGATCATCCACAGCAGACTGATTCGGGGTTTTGGCAAGTATACGATCGGTTTGATTCTAATTCTGGCCATGACTGGCTGTGAGCAGAGCGTTGAACCAGAGAAGGTAGAAGTCATACGACCGGTTAAACTAATTACAGTGAGCTCATCGAGCAATGTTAACAGCTACAGTTTTCCTGCTGTTATAGAAGCCGCCACGTCTCGAGACTTAGCTTTTCAAGTGTCAGGCCAAATTGTTGAGCTTGCTGTTAGCCCCGGTGTAGATATTAAGAAAGGGGCTGTAATCGGCAGGCTTGATCAACGCCAATATCGGAATGAACTCCAAACTGCACAAACCCAGTTCGATAATGCTAAATCTGAATTTGAACGCGCCCAAAGACTGATTGAACAAGACGCCATTGCTAAAAATGTATTCGATCAGCGAGAATCTCAATACGAAGTTGCCTCAGCGAAGCTCGACAATGCAAAAAAGGCGCTTGAAGATACCGTTCTCTATTCACCCTTTGATGGTGCCATAGCAGCCAAATTAGCCAGAGAGCTGGAAACAGTCGGCCCCTCCACGCCCGTGGTCACCCTGCAAACCGTTGGTGCTGCCGAGGCTGTGGTTAAGATTCCAGCGAGTTTGGTGGCTCGATCAAAACAGATTAATCCTTTAGAAACCTTGGTTGTACTCGATTCTGCTCCTGATAGCCCAATGTCGGCAGAGATATTAGAGGCATCCGGCTTGGCTGATGAAAAATCTCAAACTTTTGAAGTGAAATTTGGTTTCACCCCGCCTGAATCACTTACGATCTTGCCTGGCATGACGGGCATCGTGAAATCGAAACTTTCCTTTGCCAATGATAGTGAATCACAAATTAGTATCCCTTTAAATTCGGTACTCAGTGATGGGGATGGTCAATATGTGTGGATAGCGCAAAACGACCCAATGACAGTAACCAGGCGTAATGTTGTGGTGAGTACCAGTGTTGGCGAGTCCTTGGTCATTGAAAGTGGCTTAGCCGACGGCGAGGTTATCGTTGGAGCAGGCGCATCATACCTATTCGAAGGCATGAAAATTCGCCCTCTAGAAGATTAAGGCTGGAGCATAACTATGTTTAATCCAGGCATCTTTGCGATGAAAAATCGCCTAATTACAATGATTGTGATTTTGGCATCACTCATAGGTGGTTGGTACGCCTATGAAAACATGGCCCGGTTTGAGGACCCTGAATTCACTATTCGAACCGCAGTCGTTATAACTCAGTATCCAGGCGCAACGCCGACTGAAGTCGCAAACGAAATCACTGAACCCTTAGAGACGGCTATTCAGCAGCTGCAAGAAGTTAAAGAAATTACTTCAACATCCTCAGCAGGGTTGTCGCGCATTAATGTTGATATTAAGTATGAATTCTCGCCATCCAAAGCGGCGCTCCAAGGTATCTGGACCAAACTGCGCAATAAAGTAAACGATGCTCAATCGGCATTGCCACCAGGCACTCCTACGTCGATCGTCAATGATGATTTTGGCGATGTTTACGGAATCTACTATTTGATTACGGGGGAGGGCTATTCCTATAAAGAGATTGAAGATTATGCCAAACGATTACGCACAGATGTTCTGTCTGTTGAGGGCGTTGCCAAGGTTTCTCTCTCTGGCCTTCAGCGCGAAGCGATTTACGTTGAAATCTCACGTGAACGAGCCAGCGCTCTAGGCCTATCCACCAATCAAATTTATCAGCAGCTTGAACAACAGAACGCCGTCAGCTCTGCGGGTAATGTTCAGGCGGGTAATCGTAGGTTAATAATTCAACCCACTGGTTCTATCGATTCGGTTGATGAAATACAAAGCCTAGTTATTACTACCGGCGACGACGGGACAATTATCCATCTTAGAGATGTTGCCAAGGTAAGCCGTGAGTATCAAACGCCAGTTCAAAGCGAACTAAGATACGACGGTAAGCCGGCAATTGGCTTTGGCATATCAAATGTGACTGGGGCAAATGTGGTGAAGATGGGCAATGCGATTGATGCCAAGCTGGCAGAAGTTGAGTCTCAGCGTCCCATCGGAATCGATCTGCATGAGTACTATCATCAGGGCAAAATCACTGATGATGCGGTTCTTAATTTTGCGTTCAACGTGATGGCCGCTTTGGCGATTGTATTGATCACTTTGCTCATATTTATGGGTTTAAAGTCTGCGGTCATTATTGGTGCAGTCCTACTGTTAACGATTGCCGCGACCCTGGCGACCATGTTTTTATCTGATATCCCGATGCACAGGATCTCTCTCGGGGCCCTGATTATCGCCCTGGGCATGCTGGTTGATAATGCCATTGTGGTCACCGAAGGTATCTTGGTTGGCACTCAGCAAGGCCGGAAGAAAATAGACATCACCAAGGAGGTAATAGAACGTTCAATTTGGCCGCTACTCGGCGGAACGCTGGTCGGGATTATTGCTTTTGCTCCTATTGGTTTAGCACCCGGGCAAACCGCCGAATATACCGGGCACTTGTTTTGGGTAGTGATGATTTCACTGCTTTTTAGTTGGATATTCGCGATCACTGCGGTGCCGTTCTTAGCAGATCTCTTATTCAAAGAAGTCAATGTCTCGCAAGGAGAGCAAACGGAAGGTAAGTTTTTGGCCACCTATAAAGCTTTCATGCGACGGGTTCTAAAAGCCAAATGGCTTGCGATTGGCGCGGCGGTTGCGCTGTTTGCTATGTCCGTGTGGGGCTTTCAATTTGTAAAGGCAGGGTTTTTCCCCGCTTCAACTTCGCCACAAATCGTGGTGGATTACTGGCTCCCTGAAAGTACCGACATTAGTCAAACGCAACGAGACATGTTGTTGATTGAGAAAGACTTTGCGCAATATCCTGAGTTTGCCAATGTGCAAACTTTGATTGGCGCTGGCGCATTGCGCTACATGCTGGTGTATAGCAGTGAAAGTGGCAACTCCTCCTACGGGCAGTTCTTAATTAAAGTTAAAGACTATGACGACATTAAGGGCCTGGTACCCAAGATCCAATCATACTTAGACGAGAACTACCCAGATGCACAGTCAAAAGTTTGGCAGTTTCAATTGGGCCCCGGCGGAGGATCTAAAATTGAAGCCGAGTTCACTGGGCCTGATCCGGAAGTCTTGAGAAGGCTCGCCGATCAAGCCAAATCGATCATGGCTGCTGATGGCCGGGCAATCTCAGTTAAGGATGATTGGCGTCAGCCAGTGAGCATAATTCAGCCCGATTATTCAGCCAACAAAGGTCGTAGGCTCGGGGTTTCAAGGCAGGATTTATCAAGTGCTTTGGCGACTAACTTTTCCGGTTCCACGGTCGGGGTCTATCGTGAGAAAGACACGCTTATTCCCATCGTGGCCCGGGCTCCAAAAGACGAACGTGTTGACGCTAATAGCATTGATCAGATTCAAATTATCAGCCCTGCCACAGGCGCGAGTGTGCCATTGGGGCAGGTGGTAAACGGTATCAATACCGTGTGGAGAGACTCACTACTTAAACGTGAGAATCGCGTTTGGAAGATCACCGCGCAGTCAGACCCCATTGCCGGGGATCTGGCTTCAGATCTGCAAGCACGGATTCAACCAGCGGTGGAGGCGATTGAACTTCCCCCTGGATACAAGCTTAAGTGGAGCGGCGAATTCGGAGACAGCAGCGAAGCGAATGGCGACCTTGCGAGCACTCTACCCCTCGGGTTTCTGGCCATGGTATTGGTTGTGGTGATTCTATTTAATGCGCTTCGCCAGCCTTTGGTGATCTGGCTAACCGTGCCACTTGCATTGATCGGTGTGGTGACCGGCTTAGTGGTTACCGGCACGGCACTTGAATTTATGGCGATCCTTGGTCTGCTTAGCCTCTCTGGGCTAATGATCAAGAATGCCATTGTGTTAGTAGATCAAATGGATATTGAAATTGACGAGGGTAAGGCTCGGTTTGATGCGGTGGTCGACTCTGCGGCGAGTCGCGTGAGACCCGTGATGATGGGCGCGCTAACCACCGTACTCGGGGTTATTCCGCTATTTGGAGACGCGTTCTTCAAATCAATGGCAGTGGTACTGGTATTTGGTTTGAGCTTTGCAACCTTATTAACACTAGTGGTTGTGCCAGCTTTGTATACGGCCCTTTTCAAAATTGATTCCTCAGAAAGCGAGGCAGCATAAATGACTAAAAATATGATGAGAGAAGCAAATGCATTCCCTAAATGCACTCTATTTGTCACCTGCCTGTTCGCATTAAGCGCTTGTGTAAGTACGAGTAGCTTAGATAGAACGGGTGAAGCCAAAAAGGCCGCCAAAAGCAGCCTGCCATCGACACCATCTGCCTGGGCAACGGTTCAACAGAATCCCGGAGATGTGAAAGTAGGTTGGATCGCAAGCTTCGATGATGAGGTGCTAAGTGGATTAGTCTATGAAGCGCAGAGCAATAATCTAGACCTTAAATTGGCGGCGAGTAATGTCGATAGTGCTCGTGCTTTGTCACGTCAGGCTGCGTCGGCTTTATCACCGCAGGTTAACCTACAATCAGGTTCATCTCGATCGGGCACCCGTGAAGCCACGGGGAGCAGTAATCAGAGCATTGGATTGCAGGCGGGTTGGGAACTGGACCTATGGGGGCGTATTCGTTCTGGCAATCAGGCTGCGGCACAAAGCGTAATCGCCGCAGAGGCAGATTATAAGTTTGCCCAGTATTCAATTGCCGCTAATGTTGCTCAAGCTTACTTTGCCGCCATTGAGGCTGCTCAGCAGCTTGATATTGCACAGCGATCAATCGACACTCTGTTAGAAACCAACCGCATTGTAAAAGTTCAATATGAGAATGGCATCGGCGACAAGCAAAACGTTGCTCTAGCTGAGGCAGATTTGGCAAGTGCTCAGGATGGATTGGCATCGAGTAAAGGTGCACGGCGTGATGCCATACGTTCTCTAGAGCTCTTGCTAGGGCGTTACCCGGAGGCTGAATTAAAGGTGAGCAAAAACTTGCCGGGTTTACCCGAAGCTCCGCCGGCTGGCTTGCCTTCAGACCTCTTAGAACGCCGCCCTGATCTAATCGCGGCCGAACGTCGGATAGCCGCTGCCTATAACAAAGTTGATCAAGCCAAAGCTGCGAGACTTCCGAGCGTTTCACTCAGTGGGTCGTTGGGTGGCTCTTCGAACTCACTCGGTTCCCTGTTGGACCCAGGGAATGTCGCCTGGCAAGCCGCCACAAGTTTGCTTGCCCCGTTATTTGATGGCGGCCTAACCAAAGCACAAGTTGATGCAAGCACCGCAGATCAACAAGCGGCGATAGCATCTTATACCAAAGCCGCGCTCTCGGCTTTTGGTGAAGTAGAAACATCTCTAGATCAAAATGTGGTTTTACGGCAACGTGTTAAAGCCTTAACCGACACGCTCAATGCCGCAGAAGAGGCACTCAGAATTGCCAATATTCAATTCAAAGAAGGTGAAATTGCATTGATTGATGTCTTATCCATTCAGCAAAGAGTGTTTAGCGCGCGGCGGAATCTTATTTCTATCAAACGAGCTATGTTAAGCCAGCACGTGAATCTTAATCTGGCTCTTGGCGGTAGCTGGAAGTAATGAACGAAGGGGCTTTGCTGTTAGATAACTTCACTTCCTTTACCATTGGCATACTGGTGTATTTCACCGGCATGCTGCTTAATCGCAGAGTTGCCGCGCTTCGGGAATTCAACGTTCCTGAGCCGGTCACTGGCGGCATTATTGCATCACTTATTGCGCTGGCATGTTTCTCAATTTGGAACGTGGAAATTAGCTACACCCTAGAAATAAGAGATGTACTGTTAATCTACTTTTTTACCGCGGTTGGTCTGAATGCGCGTATAAGTGATTTAATTTCTGGGGGAAGGCCGCTGGTAACGCTTCTGATTATTACTCTGCTGTACATTGTTTTCCAAGATGTCGTCGGCGTTACGGTTGCGCACTTTCTAGGCTTACCTAACGCGATGGGAGTATTAACTGGCTCAGCGTCATTGATCGGCGGGCATGGAACCGCAATTGCCTGGGCACCTGAAATTGCCCAGAATCATGGCGTGGCAAATGCCTTGGAAGTAGGTGTGGCAGCTGCCACACTCGGTTTAGTAATGGCGAGTCTTTTGGGTGGACCAATTGCTAAATACCTACTGAGTAAATATCAGCTAAGCGGAGAGCAAGACCAAGAGCTAAGTGTGGGCACCAGCTATAACCAAGAAAGTGGTGCCAGCATCACCCATGTCAACCTCATGGGTGTGTTATTGCTAATCCACATTTGCATTATCCTAGGCTTCATCTTAAACCTTGGCTTCGCCAACTTAGGGCTAAAACTGCCTCTATTTGTGGCTTGCCTTCTTGTGGCAATATTCTTGTCGAATACCATTCCGAAGTTAGCACCTAAGCTGGCTTGGCCAGCACATACGCAAGCACTTTCAGTTGTGTCAGATTTTTCCTTAGGTCTTTTTATTGCCATGTCGCTAATGGCTATGCAGCTTTGGTCAATTGCCGAGTTGGCAGGCCCATTAATGTTATTACTAGGTCTGCAAGCCCTGGCGGCAGTGGTTTTTATTGTGTTTGTATTTTTCAAACTGATGGGCGCTAACTATCAAGCCGCGGTTCTTAGTGCCGGTTTTGCGGGCTTTTCCTTGGGTGCTACGCCAACAGCAATCGCTAATATGACTGCGGTAACAAAGTCTCATGGAGCCGCGCCGCTGGCGTTTATTATTCTCCCTTTGGTTGGTGCGTTTTTTGTCGATATCAGCAATGCCTTTATCATTCAATTTTTTCTAAACCTTTAAACACTCTAAGGAGCAGGCTATGAACGTTTTTAAATTAGCAATCACACTGGTAGTTTTGACGCTAGTCTCGGCATGCTCATCGTCAGGTAAAGTTTTTTCTGATTTCGATCCTAATCAGAAATTTGATGGTTATAAAACATTTGCTTGGGCCAGCGAACAACCAGGTTTGGTATCAGGGAATTACCCCGTATCTGCACTAGAGAAGAGCAAAATAGGAAGCGCACTCAGAAGCGAATTGCTCGAGCGTGGCTTCGCCTATAGCGACTCTAGAGACGATGCCGATTTTCTAATATCGTTTACGCTCGGAGCTAGAGATAAAATCAAAAACCGCTTGGAGACTGAATACCGAGTTGATCCAAATGCTTGGCGTTGGGGAAGGATGTACTATCCTTACTATTATCGTGACGTGGTTGTTCCAGTAACCACGCGCACAACCTATCAGTTTACTGAAGGCAGTATTGCGGTCGATATTTTTGATGCCAAAGACAAACGCCCAGTTTGGCACTCTAGCGCTTTCAAAAGACTTAATACTAAGGATCTAGCTGGCTCTGAGAACAAACAAAGAGAAACTGCTAAAGCCTTGTTGGCGGGGTTTCCTCCGCAGTTGTAGTGGCCGCAGTATATAAACGTTTTAACCGTTAATTTAGCTGGAGTAATTTATGCTTGGTTTACGCCGTAACCTAATATTCGTTCTGATCTCAGGTTTTATTGTTAGCGCCTGCACTACGACAGGAAGTACCAGGCAAGCGCCTAGTAAAGGGCTCATAGAGGTCAAGAATTGGAATATCGATCAGGTCTGGGTTAAGCCTGGATTTGCGCCAGCAAGCTATGCTGACATCATGATCGAGGACAATGGCATTGAGTTTAGAAGTGTGGAGTCCGACAACACACCGTATAGCCGATCGAAAAACATATTTCCACTAAGCGGTCCTGATCAATCCAAATATAAGCAGATAATTATCGATGAGTTCACCAAAGAATTATCAAATATTGAGGGTTACGGGTTCTCAAGTGAACCAGGTGAAAATGTAATGACTCTGGATATCAAATTGGTGGACATCGTTTCAAACATTCCGCCGTTGACCTCCAGCCGGTCGACGGTCTACCTCAACGAAGTAGGCCGTGCGACTCTCGTGTTAAGTTTTCGTGACTCCGCATCAGGAGAAACGCTAGCAACAATTATCGATCGAAGGTCTGCCGAGAGCTATGATGGCCTCGGTTTTAAGGAATCTACACCTTTCAATAATTGGGCCGCAGTTAAACAACTGGCAAAGCATTGGGCCAAAGGGTTAAGAACCGGTTTGGATGAGATGAAAAAGTCTCCAGCAACACCCGAGTGATATTGCCGTGGATACTCTTCAAGACAAAACCGACAATGTTGATTATTCTAATTCTGCAGAATTACTTAAAATAGCGTTAAACGAAACACAACAATCGATACGTTCTTACGATACAAAAGCGCAGATTTGTGCGATTGGGTATCTCTTCTCGCTAAACATTGTCTTGGCGATCAACGAATCAATTTTCCCAGGTAAAGGAGCAGACTTTTGGGTTGTTATCTTTGGTTGGGGTGTGTTGATCTTTCCAATGTTCTTATTTGGTTTTGTTTTATACCCAACTCGAAAGTCGGTGAAACCAGATAACAGTCACGAGGAAAGCCCCATTTATAAGGTGCTTTATGTTCGTCATGAAAGGCATGCTGCTGTTGATGAAATCATTCGTGACGCTAGGCGTGCTAATTTAGTCGATGAAATTGCCTTTGAGCTTTATCAAAGCTCGGACTTGCGAGACCGAAAACGAATACGGTTCGTACGATCATTGATTGCTGCAGGAACCGCTTTGCTCGTGATGTTTATAATCCACTTGGGCGCTGTGTTAACACGAACGTCATTCTAAGTTTGGTGACAAAATCAATTAAATCAATAGAGACGATACGCCGCTCAAATTCGTCTTTTGCGGCTCCAGAATCAACGCATCAATATGTTGGTTTATCGTGCGCTGACTGTCTAAACTCAATATGGTTAAAAAATTTATTAAGTATTGGTGCAA
>CALJJR010000055.1 GCA_937973905.1 uncultured Arenicella sp.
CTTTCATACCGACACACCAAGTGGTACTGGCCCTGGGCCAGCGGTTGAATTTGTGGGTGGAATGGATCACCAAAATGTCAATTTGACCGTGCTCGATGCTCGCACAATCAGTGGCACGATCTCGTTCCCGCCTGGCATTGATGCTCCCGCAGGAGGCACGCAGCTGAGTATTAATGCTCTTCCGGTACAAGGCCCATTTGTCGACGCTGATGAAATAAGTGTGACCATTCCTGCGGGCGAAAACTCCATCGCTTTTTCGATTGATACCAGTGTGGAAGCAACTGAAGACTGGCGCATAAGTTATCTTTGCCGAAATGGTTGTACTGGTTATGTTGAGCGTGGTTTTTACTCCGAAGCTGGAACCATAGCCGTGCAGGCAAGTGCAACAGGCTTGGCGCCAGACACGGATCACGACAATATTGATATGGAGATCATTTCCTCGGTTCAGTTTGCCGGGCAGTTAATCCTCGCGGATGGTGGTCTGATTAACGATGCCGAGTTCTCGGTGTTCGCGGTGAACACCTCCAATGGCCTGCGCTTGGTAGATACGCCATTGTTGATTGAAACCGGCACTGACCGCGTGGATTTTGAACTTGATTTACCCAGTGGCGCCGACACTTGGGTTCTGAACTACGATTGTGAAACCGGTTGCGATGGTCTGACTGACCAGGGTTTTTATGGCGGGCTTGAAACCGTTTTCTCCGAGGAGGCTGCACAACCCATATCGGGGTCAGATTCAATCTTCGATCTTGAGTTAGAGGTCATCTCGTCCACGCAACTGAGCGGTATGTTTGTTTTCCCAGCCGGAGTGTTTGCCGACGGCGACACGATCATTAACCTGAACCTTAGTAGCGATAACCCCGACATCGGTGATGATCAGACAATTACTGTTTCTGATTCAGGCAATAGCGCGCCGTTTTCGCTGAGCGTGCCCAACAGCGATGAAGACCTCGTGTTGTCTTACTCATGTCAATCCACTTGTGACTTTACCCAAGCGGCCTTCTTTAACTCTACGGCAGGGACTCAATTTTTGGCTGCGGATGCGGAAGCGCTTGATGGGAGCAGCTCAGTGGCAGATTTGGTTTTCACTGGCTTAGCGTTTACTGAACTCAGTGGGTCAATTTCCTTGCCTGACGGTGTTTTTAATACTATCCCTGCTGGGATTGCGTTCGACCTCGTGTTAACCGAACAAAACACGATGGAAACTGTTTCAGTTCAAGCAGTGATGCCACAGGGAGATACTGAGGTGGATTTTACGCTTGGCGTTGAGCCAGATCCTGATGCGAGCTACCTATTAAGTTATCGTTGTGTTGCATTTGCAGCCTGTCTCCCTGTGTTCGATGGTTTTTATAGAAATTCTCTTCCCACGAATGCGGTATTGGATGAGACCTTAGCAACTGCCTTGTCGGCGGTAACAGAGCGCAACAATTTAGATATTACCGCTTTGGCTTCTGTACAGGTGATGGGACGAGTGAGTTTACCTAATGGCATGGTGGCGCCAGCGTCAGGTATCGGCATCCAGATTGGCTTGCAAAAACAACCCTTCTCACAAGAGCTAGCGGACAATATATTTACTTCTGCGTTCATCCAACCGGGTTCGGATTCATCCTTCTATTTCTCGAAGATTTCTGATGAAGATGCGAACTGGCTTGTTTCGTATGAATGCATTGTTGGCTGTGAAGAGTTGCTGCGCATCGGCTTTTTTAGAAATCGCACGACCACCGTTCCGTACTCCGGTGAGGCCACTTTTATTAACCCTGATTCATCGACTGACGAAGTAGATTTGACCCTGATTCCATCTACTTCGATCAGCGGATCCGTCTCCTTTTTAGCGGGCAGAGTGGCACCACTCGGTGGAACAGAGATTGAGGTGCGGGCCTTTGATACCGAGCAACCATCTTTCAGTGTTCAATTTGAAACTTCGCTGACGCTGCAAGCGGGGCAAGCTGAAGCAGACTATGAAATAGCGATACCCGCCGATCCAGCCGGTCGTTGGCAGGTGGACTATTTCTGTCGAGCTGGTTGCGACGACTTAAGCCTACGTGGCTACTATAACGAGAACGGCACGGTGATTGGTTCCGCTAACGCCGATATCTTGAATGGAGGGCAAAGCTACGATGGCATCGATTTGTTATTGCTCGACGCCGATGCTGAGTTTAATAACGACGATGACGGTGATGGCGTATTAAATACGGCCGACAACTGTCGCTTTATCCCGAATCCCGATCAAGCCGATGCTGATCGCGATGGTGATGGCGATCTCTGTGACGATACGAACGACGAAGATCTATGTTTACCGATCGTGACATCCAGTGGTGCCGCAGTGGTAGTTTGCCTCTAAGCAGATGATGCAATTCTGGGAGAGCTCCTTTGGAGTTGCACGGTTGTAAAACGTTTAGAACAGATCGTATTGGTCGATCTGTTCTAAACGCGATGTATCACAAGGAATCGTAAAACTGCGCCATCTTTTTACGCTGCTCGGCATTTGGCAAACGTCCTTGAGCCGCTTTTAAGTTGTCTTGCATATGACGGACCTTGGTGGTGCCAGGTATGGCACACGTGACCGCCGGGTGTGAGACCACGTATTTCAAGAAAAACTGTCCCCAACTGTCAGCATCAAACTCAGCAGCCCAGTCTGGGAGCTCTTGTCCTTGAACGGCATCAAAAAGTTTGCCTCGACCAAAGGGTAAATTGATCATCACGGCGACGCCTTTCTCGGCAGCAAGTTGGAGTAGTGGCTCTGCGTCACGGTCAGCGAGTGAATAGTTGATTTGCATAAAATCAAGCTCTTGCGTTGCTAACACTTCTTTGAACTCCTCGTATTGACGGTCGCGCGATGTGGTTATGCCCACATAACGAATTTGTTTGGCTTGTTTGGTCTCATGTAAAATGGGCAGTTGCTCACGCCAATGTTTGAGGTTGTGTACTGCCACGAGGTCTAGCGTGCCTGAGTGCAATTTTTGTTCTGATGAAGCGAGTTGATCACGAGTCGCGTCGCTGCCTTCAACATCGCACTTGGTAGCAATGAAGAAATGATCTGAGAGACCGAGTTCTTTGATCAACTGCCCGAGTACGCTTTCAGAATTTCGGTACAGAGGAGCCGTATCGATTACGCCGCGCCCAGCCGCTGCAAAAGTCTCTAAGACGGCCTTCAATGGTTGCATCGCCTCTAAGTCATCGCCCACTCCGTAGCGGTTCGTACCAATCCCGATCACCGGTATGGCTTCTCCCGACGATGGGATCTTCTTTGTATTGAGCGGTAGCTCTATTGGCGAAGCGCCGCCGATCTGCGGTGCGCTTATCGAAGCTAGGCCAGCAGCCTTGAGCCAAGTTCGTCGACTAATGGTTGGCATATTTACCTCCGGAGGTTGAGCCGTCATTATCTTTAGAAATCAAATTTCTAGGGATAAGTTGAGTGATTGGATGATTTCTGATGTGAAGAACACGGTGACACAGGTGATCATACATCTCACATAGCTCAAATAATGGTAATTCAAAACACACATTAAGCTGACGAGCTGCGCGATACCTTGCCCGCTCCAAACAACCACCAAGGTATTTTCTCATGAAATCACTAAAACTAATTACCATCGTGATCAACACGATCGCCGCCGTCTTAATCGCCACTGGCACCATGGCTGGTCAATACGGTGAAGTGGCTAAGAAAGACATCGTCGACACGGCTGTTTCAGCCGGTTCATTCACGACTCTAGCCGCCGCCCTAACTGAAGCGGGCTTAATTGATACACTAAAGGGTGATGGCCCATTTACCGTATTCGCGCCAACCGATGAAGCATTTGAAAAAATTCCGGCTGACCAACTTGAAGCAATTCTAGCGGATAAAGAACTGCTCACCTCAATTCTTACTTACCACGTAGTCTCTGGCAAAGTTCTAGCTGAAGACGTGATGGCTCTCGATTCAGCCACGACCGTACAAGGCGCTGATGTTGCTATCTCCACAGCAGACGGCGTCAAAGTGAATAATGCCAATGTAGTCAAAACCGACATCATGACCTCGAATGGCGTGATCCACGTGATTGATACAGTACTCGTTCCTGAATCATAATTACGTCGCTTACCCATTGCAGTTATGGCAAAGATTGGAAAGGCCTGGCATCTTCAGGCCTTTCTTATTTCTATCTATTCAAAGTCGTAGCGTACTCCAAGTTGTGATCGCAACTCATCCAGTACGGCCATCACTCTCAAGCTGCTTTGCCAAGGCATCACAAGGCTTTGAATGTCACCATTTGACAAGCAGCGATGGACCTCTTCAATTTCAAAGGCGTATCCATTGATATGGTGAGGCAACTTAACCTCGATGTCTTGTGCTAGCGAGTCGTCTTTAATCAAGGTGGCAGCTTCGCTGCCGTGCGCGGGTTCATGGATGAGTATTCGGCCCTTGGTGCCGATAATCCAGGCGGCATGTGAAGTTCTATTGTGCAAGCCAGAGCCAATCTGGGCGAATCTACCATCACCAAAATCCAATACAGCTACCATTTGATCATCAACACCAGTGCGGCTCTTTGTGCCACTCGCTTGAATTGACTTGGGTGCGCAGTCAAACACCCAGTCCGCAAGAGTCACTGGGTAGATACCGAGATCGAGTATCGAACCGCCGGCCAGCGCAGGGTTAAACAGTCGGTGCTCTGGCTTAAATGGCAAACTCAATCCAAAATTAAATTGCAGCAAACGTACATCGCCGATCTCATCGGCTATTAACCAATCGCGAATAGTTTGATAGATCGGTAAGAATCGCGTCCAGACCGCCTCCATACAAAATGAATTGTTGGCTGTGGCGGCGGCAAAGATGGTACGCGTCTGTGCTGTGTTGACAGCGATAGGTTTTTCACAAAGGACCGCTTTGCCGGCGTTCAAACAATCAATCGCCATTTGCATATGGGCATGGTGCGGTGATGCGATGTACACGGCATCCAGTTCTGGGTCAGTCAGCATTTGCTGATAGTTAGAGTAAGCGTTGAAGTACCCAAACTCACTTGCGAAAGCATCCGCGTTGCGCTGCGTGCGACTGGCCACCGCATAGCTCACGCCTTGATCCAAACCGTTGAGTGCCAGTGCAAATTTACGTGCTATGCCGCCGGGAGAAATAATCCCCCAATTACTCTGCTTCATTACTCAGATAATCGAAAGCCCACTTTTAAGGTGACTTGGTAATGCGCAACCTTGCCGTCTTGAATATGCCCTCGGGTTTCAACAACCTCGAACCAGTCCAAATGTTTGAGAGTTGCATTGGCGCGTGCAATGGCTTTATTGATTGCGTCTTCAATTGAAGTTTTGGATGAACCGACTATTTCGGTCTTTTTATAGACATGGTCACTCATTAAATTCCTTTAGAAAAACTGTTTACTAAGGAGAATAGTGTAACAGCCGCGCTCAACGGAGCGCTAACGCGTACCATCCATGGTGCGCGTGCACAGAGAGTATTGCGCCTAAGACATCATTTTTTTCACCATGCCAACAACGGCCAGTAGTGCACCACCACCAACGCCGCCCGATGCGACCGCGGAAAGAATACCGCCGATGCTTGCAGCACTACCTGCATCTACAGCGCCGCCAGTCAGGGTCGACAAAATTGAACCGCCCAACCCGCCACCTAAAATACCGACGATGGAGTTGATCAAAGTGCCCTGATCGAAGTTGGAGAGAATTTTTTTACCAGCAAGGTTGCCACCTAAGGCACCACTGGCGAGAGAGATAATAAGTTCTAACATGAAAAGCTCCGTGTGTTATTCAGTTGAATTTGATAAGTCGAGATTCTTGATCTCACGGTCTCGTTTAAATTCGAGATCTGCGACTAGCCTACATGATTTTTCTGGCTAAAAAGTGTCGCCCGTGTAATCAATTGTAAACTCCTAGGCAATTCCCTATGACTAGTTGAAGGTGGAGTACATCCGAGACGACGCGCATGAAGTCGCTTTGCGCATCATTCCAGCGTAGACTATTTGCGCTTCTGGTTCTCAATGCCAAGTTTTTACTTAGCCGGTTTTTGCCAAAAAATATTTTGCCGATTGAACTCTTCTCTTATTCCCTTAGCGTCCAAGATCTAATCATCCTCACTAGTGTTGCGGTTATGCTCGGTATGGCAAAGGTAGGGATTGCGGGCACCGGTATGATCGCTGTGCCGCTCATGGCGCTTGCTTTTGGTGGTAAGGAATCAACGGGTTTATTGCTTACCATTTTGATCTTTGCTGATGTGATGGGGGTGCTGTATTTTCATCAGCATGCGAGCTGGCACCATTTGAGGAGATTGCTGCCCTTCGCGATGATTGGGATTGTGGTGGGGACGGTTACCGGCAACCATATTGATGACCTGATGTTTCGATTTCTGATGGCGATCATCATTTTCGCTTCATTGCCGCTGATGATTTGGCAGCAGCGCGAGCAAGCGCAACAAGTACCTGATGCCAAGTGGTTTGTTTACAGCGTGGGAATTCTTGGCGGTTTTACGACTATGGTGGGTAATTTGGCAGGGCCAGTCATGGCGATGTATTTGTTATCCATGCGTTTTCCTAAGAATCAGTTTATTGGCACCGCTGCGTGGTTTTTCTTCATTATCAACCTCGCTAAAGTTCCTTTTCATGTTGTTGCTTGGGGAACAATTACTTGGAACAGCGTCATGTTGACCGCAGTATTTATTCCGGCGGTAATTTTGGGCGCTTGGATCGGCCTGAAAATAATCAACCTCATTAACGAATACGTGTTTCGCTGGTTAGTGATCATTATGACTGCCGTTGCCGCACTGGCCATGGTGCTTTAACAAAGAACCCTTATACTTGTTGGTATTACACCTGCGAATTCTGGCTTATCGGCCTCTCATATTCGCGTTGATCCAAGTCTGAATACAATCATGTTGAGTTTTTTTGAGTGTGCGGTTTCGTCGTTTCCTCCGGAGATGGCGGAACGGCCGCCTAGCAAGTTAATGCCGTTTATCTGGCACTACACCAAACCCTTCAAGCTGCTCTTGCTGGGCCTGCTGGTAACGTCGGCTTTGATCGCCTGCATCGAAGTTTATATGTTTGGTGTTATCGGAGAGATCATCGACTGGATGCAAGTCAGCGATCCGAGCCTATTTCTGCAAGAGCATGGCAACAAACTGATTTTTATCACGGTATTGATTTTGTTGGTTTGGCCTTTGCTAAATTTTGTCGATGCCGCCTTAGAGCATCAAGGTTTGCTGGGTAATTTCGCGATGCAAATTCGTTGGCGGTCGCATAAATATCTGCTGCGCCAATCCACCACGTTCTTCGCCAATGATTTCTCTGGCCGCATCGCAACCAAAGTTATGCAAACGGCGCTGAGTATTCGAGACTCGGTGGTGAGCGTGATGGGTCTGGTTGTCTATGTAGCCGTTTATTTTGTCAGCGCATTAGTCATTTTTGTGATCAATGATTGGCGCATCGCAATACCCTTGATTATTTGGTTTGTGGGGTATCTCTTGGTGATGCGCTTGTTTTTGCCCAAATTGGAGAAAGTGGCCACCTTGCAGGCCGATGCCCGTTCTACGATGACCGGCCGGGTGGTTGATGCTTACACCAATATTCAAACGGTCAAGATGTTCTCTACCAGCCAGCAAGAGGAGCACTACGCCCAACAAAGCATGCAAGAAATGCTTACTACGGTTTATGCGCAGATGCGGCTGGTAACGTACTTGCAAACCACCCTGATTTCGATCAATGCATTTTTGATTTGCGGAACCATGGGCCTGAGTATTTGGTTGTGGATGCAATCAAGTATTTCGGTTGGGGCAATCGCTGTAGCCGGCGCTTTGACTCTACGTATTCAGAGCATGAGCCAATGGTTTATTTGGGAATTGGCGCGTTTGTTCGAATCAATCGGCACCACGCAGGATGGCTTAAACACAATTTCCCAAGCCACCAGCGTGACAGATTCACCCGATGCAACCGAACTGGTTGTGGAAGAGGGCGCGATTAGATTTGAAAACGTATCGTTTCATTACGGTAAAGATAAAGGAGTTATCGACCAGTTTTCATTGTCGATACAACCGGGCGAACGAATTGGTGTGGTCGGTCATTCTGGGGCCGGCAAGTCCACATTGGTAAACCTGTTGTTGCGTCTTTATGACCTCGAAGGTGGTCAGATCAATATTGATGGGCAGAACATCGCCGGTGTGACGCAAGAGAGCCTTCGCCAACAAATAGCGATGGTGACCCAAGATACGTCTTTGTTGCATCGAACAATTCGAGAGAATATCGCGTACGGCAAACCTGGCGCCACTGATGCGGAAATTTATGCTGCGGCGCAACTCGCTAAGGCCGATGAGTTCATAGAGGATTTAATCGACAACGAAGGCAACAAGGGTCTTGCAGCCAAGGTTGGTGAGCGGGGCGTTAAGCTCTCAGGTGGTCAACGCCAGCGCATCGCGATAGCGCGCGTTATTTTGAAGAATGCTCCAATACTCGTATTGGATGAGGCAACGTCGGCATTGGATTCTGAAGTTGAAGCTGCTATCCAAGAACAGCTGGAAATGCTTATGCAGGGTAAAACTGTATTAGCCATTGCGCATCGACTTTCTACTATTGCGCAGCTTGATCGGCTGATCGTTTTAGAAGAGGGTGAGATCGTTGAGCAGGGTACGCATGAAGAACTCGTTGCTGCAGGGGGTAGCTATGCGCGGTTGTGGCAACGTCAAAGTGGCGGATTTCTGGGTAACGAACTTAAACAGCAAGCTGTTTCTCTTGATGCATAAAAAAAGCGGGTCACGGCTGAACCGTGACCCGCAATAAACTCACTTTTTCAATTTCCGAAGAGGTAGATACTCGCGAGTTTTCTGGGTGAAACTAGTTGGTTGATACACCAAGAGCCTTGACGGTCTCAATGTTCAAGTAACGATCCACAGGTAAATCATTTGCACGTTGAAATGCATTTACCGCTTCAATAGTTTGTGCCCCAATAACTCCGTCTGCAGGGCCGACGTCGTAGCCAGCAGCGTTAAGCGCGCGTTGAATGTCGCTAATGCGCGCACGAGTCATGTTGGTTTCGCAAAGAATTGAACGCCAAGCCATGTAACCGTCTTTAAGCAACTTGCGCTTAGTCACTGTTTTGTACTCAGCAGGAATGACTTCTACTTCTTCCCTCGCAGCAGCGACGAGCTTAGTTTGCTGCACGTTCTGATACTCAGCAGGAATTGCGATCTCACGAGTTTGCGCAGGTGTTTCTACAACTTTACGAGTAACCGTTTTGTATTGCGCCGGGCTTTCAGTCAAACAAATTTGGTTGCCAGTGCGAGTCGCGGCTGGGTGTTCCGTGTTGCTGACCTCATGCCAAACAAAACTGCCTTCTGAAGCAACAACTTGTTTCTCAACTGAGCCATATACAGCTGGCACTGGCGTGCGGCTTTCAGACGCAGGCGCAACCATTTCACGCACAGAAACTGTTTTGTATTCAGCTGGGATTTCTATGGTTTCAGTGCGAGCTGGTGTTGATAGAACGCGCTTACGAATTGTTTTGTAAGTTGCTGGAACCTCCACCAAGCACATGATTTCGCCAGTGGCTTCGTCGATCTTTTGGATTGGGCCTGTGCCCTTCTTCCAGATCGTATGAGCGGGCTTGTCAATGACCTGCTCTTCTACAAAGTTGTACTCAGCTGGGTAAGTAACTAACTTCGAAGAAGCTTCTTTGACCAAAACTTGCTTCTCAACCATTTGATATTGAGCAGGTACAACCTGCACGGTTTCAGTTTCAGCTTCCAACAATACTTGCTCGCTAACCGTTTGATACTGTGCCGGAGTGAAGTGCTCATGGAAGCACATTCCAGGTCGCGCAGCGTCCAGGTTGATACCGTGTGCAGTCGCAGACGCGAGCAAAGCATCGCTCGCAGGGGCGCTGTTACTTGCTGTATCGATGCGCCATGTGCGCGTTGCATCACGAACCAATACTTGTTCAGTTTCCGTACCGTATACCGCGGGAATTGTTTCTAGTCGAGAAGAAGCAACTTTCACTTCTACTGTTTCGGTCACCGTTTCGTACTGAGCGGGTATCACCGTAATCTTCTTGGCTTCTTCAGAGACCATGACGCGTTCTTCGAGTGTCTCGTATTGAGCATCAACCCATACACGGGCATAGCATTCGCCTGGCGCTGCATTAGGTGGAAGAAGGTCGCCACCGGCTGCAACTGCAAATCCGCCGCTGCCTTCGCCAGTAGTTGAAGATTGAGATTGTTGTGATGCAACAGAAAGAGCCGCTTCACGTTCGTCTAAGGCTTTTGCACGATTGTTGAGTTCTGCTTCACGAGCTGCGAAATCGGATTCGCCGCCAACCGTGGCACAGCCGCTGGCAAAGGATACCGCTGCGGCAACAACTGCTATTTTTAAGTGTTGTTTATTCATTATTTCACCAATATTTAGTTTGATAGGTCTGTTACTGCAAGAAACTCCCTTGCACACCCCCCCAAAGTTTTTTTGGGGTAGGCCCCCAACAGACGCCGACAGTCTGGATAACCTATTAGGAGACTTCTAGTCCCCTTCAGTTAAACAATGTGAACTTGTTGAGTTGTTGTTTGGGTGTCCAGCATTTATTGTTTTAAGACACGATTTGTCGGACAAACTGTTCGTTTTCGGCCTAGACAATTGTTCTCTATCTTGGCGCAGGACTTCCTTGGCCACTCTGAAACTGGTCCTTAACGAAATTCTCAGATGGGCTTTGCCGAGTTTGTTGATGCCCTAGATGAGGGCGGTCGGAATATTTATGAATCGAGATTTAGTACGCTGGCCTGCATGGCTTGATCGATGTGAATCTTGCTTGCTTTGTCAGCGCCGTCACCGTCTCCCTTACAGATCGCTTTTACCATCGCGTTCAGACTGCGAGGCCCAGCTTTGCGCCTTTGCTTAT
>CALJJR010000056.1 GCA_937973905.1 uncultured Arenicella sp.
AGCGACCTTGATGGAGGCCGGCGCTACGGCAATATGGAGGACCTGCAAAAGCTGATCAAGATCACCTATATGACGCCATCCTTGCACCATTCTGGTGGCATTTTAGTAGAGCCTTGCGACGTAGCAGTCAATAAGCGTCACTTAGACATCGTCTACTCGCACATGCGCTATTCAGAGAAAGCCTTTCTTGGCGCAATCACCGCAAAAGACCGTGCCGAAGACAGCATCGCCATGACGCGCATTCTGTTTGGTGAAGAATTTATGCAAAATCACTGCTGTGTGATCGGCAATGTAAATGCTAACTCGCCAATGATGTTCGACAAAGTCGCCTCAGAAGCGATTCAAGTGTATTGCGGCAACGGCCAGGGCATTGTGGTCGCGCCTTTTATCTTGAGCGGAGCCATGGGGCCGGTAACAACTGCGGCCAGTTTGGCGCAGGCTTTGGCAGAAGGGATGGCAGCTGGAGCATTTAGCCAGCTAGTGAAACAAGGCGCACCCTTTGTGCTGGGTAACTTTTTATCATCGATGAGCCTGAAATCGGGCGCACCTACTTTTGGTATGCCCGAACCCACGATGTCGAATTACGCCATAGGGCAGTTAGCAAGGCGGCTGAAAATGCCTTTGCGTTGTGGTGGCTCGCTAACCGCCTCTAAACGCGTAGATGCACAAGCCGCTTATGAGAGTGCAGACAGCTTGCACTCGACCGTGTTGGGCGGGGCCAATTTAGTCATCCACGCCGCCGGATGGCTCGAAGGCGGGCTGGTTTCAAGTTTCGAAAAATTGGTGCTCGATGCCGACCGCCTAGCAGGAATGCAAAGAATGTTGCTGGGTATGGCAACCGATGAAAACGGTCTGGCTGCGCAGGCCTATTCTGAAGTTGAGCCGGGCGGTCATTTTCTTGGTTGCTCGCATACGATGGCCAATTACGAAACCGCTTTTTTTGACGCCAAACTGTCAGATTCTGAAAGCGTTGAGCAATGGGCGGAAAACGGCAGCAAAGAAGCCGTAACGCGAGCTAATGAACATTGGAAGTCGCTGCTTAATGAGTATCAAATGCCGGCTCTGGATGAGGCCATAGATGAAGAGCTCCGTGCATTTATCGAGCAGAGAAAAGCCGCATCAGAAGACAAATGGTACTAGCCGAAAACCAACGAAAGTTGGTGTCCACTTCATGTCGATAATTTTTAGGAGGCCTAAACAGTGCAGATCGAGCTAAAAGGTAAAACAGCATTGATCACAGGGGGAGGAGCCGGAATGGGGCGCGCAACCGTGTTAGCAATGCATGAGCTTGGCGCGAATGTCATTACTTGCGACGTTGATCAAGCCGCCTTGGCAACATTGCCCAGCGACGTGATGACAACCGTCTGCGATGTGGGTAACTCAAAGGAAGTCAACGAAATGATGGCGCCGGTGCTTGCTGATGGCCTCGATATTCTGATAAATAACGCGGGAATAGCCGGGCCAACCAAACCGATAGAAGAGATCAGAGATGCAGAGTGGCAACGCTGTTTTTCGGTCTGTATAGACTCGCAGTTTTACTTCACTCGCGCTGTTGTACCTGTGTTTAAAGCGCAGCAGAGCGGGGTAATTATTAATCTAATCTCGGCAGCGGGCATTCTCGGCTTCCCCAACCGCAGCCCCTATGCCGCGGCAAAATGGGCCGTCACCGGTTTAACCAAATCACTCGCCATGGAACTTGGGCCGCATAACATTCGCGTCAACGGAATCGTGCCGGGCAATGTGAATGGCGATCGAATGGACAGAGTAGTGGCTGCCCACGCCGAGGCAGAAGGGATTAGCGAAGAGGAAGTGCGCCGCTTATACGCAATTGGAACGTCCATGCAGTGTTACGTCGACCCCGAAGAAATCGCGCATACGATTTGCTTCCTTTGCTCAGACTTCGCCAAGCATATATCAGGGCAAGTAGTGGGCGTAGATGGAAATACTGAGACGCTCTATCCTAGAACGCCTTAGTGGTTTTGATCTGAGTTTTTGGTTGAGGTGAGAAGGCTGCTACGTTGCAGCGCTGCTCTTAATGACAACAGAGCAGGGCTTTACAGAATCGCAGCCACCACCCACATCATTGCGAGTTGAAGGCGAAGCAATCTTCGCCTTAAACAACAAGAACTACCGCTCAGCAATTGGCTCAACCACGCGATGACCAGGGCCTGTGTATTCCGCACTCGGGCGAATGATGCGATTATTCGCACGTTGCTCAAAGGCATGGGCCGCCCACCCGGTGACTCGAGACATCACGAAAATAGGTGTGAACAACGATGTTGGAATACCCATAAATGTATACGCGGAAGCATGAAAGAAGTCAGCGTTGCAAAACATGTTTTTCTCGCGCTTCATGACGGCTTCGCAGCGTTCAGAGACGGCGTATAAGACCTCATCGCCAACTTCTTCAGAGAGTTTTTCAGACCACTTTTTAATAATCGCATTGCGCGGGTCACGCTCTTTATAAACGGCGTGGCCAAAGCCCATGATCAGCTCTTTGTTGGCCAACTTATCCATGATGCCTGCTTCGGCCTCATCAGCAGAATTCCACTCGGCAATCATATCCATTGCAGCTTCGTTAGCACCGCCATGCAGTGGGCCTCGCAAAGTGCCAATGGCGCCGGTAATCACTGAGTGAATGTCGGTCAATGTTGAAGCCGCAACCCGGCCATTGAAGGTTGAAGCATTGAATTCGTGCTCAGCATAAAGAATCAGCGATACATTCATCACTTGCGCATGCAAATCACTCGGCGCTTTGCCGTGCAGCATGTGCAGAAAGTGGCCGCCGATGGTTGGCGCATTGGTGTTGGTATCGATGCGTACGCCATCATGTGCAAAGCGATACCAGTAAACCACCATCGCAGGTAATAGAGCTAGTATGCGATCCACTTTGTCTTGCTGCTGAGCAAAATCGGTTTCTTGTTCGAGGTTGCCTAACAAAGAAACACCGGTACGCATCACGTCCATGGGGTGCGCACTGGCTGGGAT
>CALJJR010000057.1 GCA_937973905.1 uncultured Arenicella sp.
AGCACCTGCGCTGACCATGGCAGACCATCGCGGCATGGCGTGCAGAATCCGCACGATTCTTGGGCAAAAAATTCAATCAGGTTTTTGACCATACCGACTGGGCAAGTTTGGTCGTCGAGCACAATCATCGTGCCGGTGCCGAGGCGGCTGCCCGCTTTACCGATCACGTCGTAATCCATGGCTAAATCCAAATGCTCTTCTATCAGAAAGTCGGTGGAGGCGCCGCCGGGTAAAAAGCCACGCAATTTATAGCCATCTGCCATGCCACCCGCATGTTCTTCAATGAGTTCGCGAATGGTTGTGCCCATCGGAAGTTCCCAACACCCAGGGTTTTTTACATTGCCGCTGACGCCAAACAATTTTGTGCCGGCATCGTCACCAATCCCCAGTTCATTAAACCATTCAGCGCCCTCGCGAATAATGTGCGTGATATTGCATAGAGTTTCCACATTGTTGACGATGGTGGGGCGACCCCACAATCCGGAGACCTGTGGAAATGGTGGTTTAGCTCGAGGGTTGGCGCGCTTACCTTCGAGCGAGTTGATTAAAGCGGTTTCTTCGCCGCAAATGTATCGACCAGCACTGGTGTGCACGTACATATCAAGGCTAAAGTTGCTGCCGAGGATGTTGTTGCCCAAATAGCCCTTTGCATAACAGGCATCGATGGCTTCTTGCAGTAGGCGAGCTGCTTTGTGGTATTCGTGGCGAATGAAAATGTACGACTTATCCGCTTGAATGGTGTAAGCCGCTAATATCATTCCTTCGATCAATTGATGAGGATCGCACTCCATCAAAAGCCGATCTTTGAACGTGCCGGGTTCCATCTCATCGGCGTTACAAACCAAATATTTGTGCCCGGGCGACACGTTTTCCATCGGCACAAAGCTCCATTTCATACCAGTAGGAAAGCCGGCACCGCCGCGACCTCTAAGATTGGAATTTTTGATAACGTCTAAGCAATCCGCTGGACTCATACCGTCGAATGCTCGCCGCAAACCTTGATAGCCAACATTGGCCTCGTAGGCCTCTAAATCCACAGCGTCGCGCGCGGCATTGATATTCATGGTCAGCGGCAGCGACGTCATGATTCGCCTCCGCTTAATAGTCGATCAAGTTTTTCGATCGTTAGATTCTCGTGCAGTTCGTCCTCTAACATCATCACCGGCGCTTTGTCGCAAGCTCCTAAACAAGGTGCAGGCAGCACGGTGTACTTGCCATCTTTGCTGGTTCCGCCTAGGGGAACGTCTAAGGTTGAGCAAACATGTTTGCGCAGCCGGTCGTAACCCTTCACCCAACATGTAACGCTGTCGCACAGAGAGATCACCTGTTCGCCGACTTCTTGGCGGTAAATCAAATTGTAGAAGGTCGCGATTCCATCGAGTTCTGCATGCGACATGCCTAGGTAATCAGCCAGTGCCTGCAAGCGCTCATCGGAAACCCAACGGTGATGCTTCTGGACGATTTTCAGGGCATCGATTGCGACTGCGTCACGGTAGGGTGCATGCGAGATTTCATGATCGATCTCATGCAATTCCGCCGGCGTCAGCAGCGGGCTAATGGGGAATGTTGTGTCACCCATGCTCATCGATCTACGTCCGCCATTACGAAGTCAATACTTGCGATTATCGCAATCAAATCAGGAATCATTAAACCGCGACTGATCAATGGGATCTGTTGCAAGTGGGCAAAGGAAGGTGTGCGGATTCGTGTTCGATACGACGTCGTGCCGCCATCGCTCACTAAGTGGTAACTGTTTAAACCTTTGGTTGCCTCAATTGGCACACAGGCCTCTTGTGCTGGCATGACAGGGCCCCAAGAACTGTTTAAAAAATGATGAATTAGGGTTTCGATGTCTTTCATCGTGCGCTCTTTGGGCGGCGGCGATGTAAGTTTGTGATCGCTTTTATATTCGCCTTCTGGCATGTTTTCCAAACACTGCCGAATGATCTTAAGGCTTTGTCTTATTTCTTCTACTCGCACCACGGCACGGTCATAGCAGTCGCCGTTCTGCGCAATGGGCACTTCAAATTCAAATTGATCGTAGCCTCCATAAGGACGTTCCTTGCGTAAATCCCACTCCACCCCAGTAGCGCGCAGGTTCGGGCCGGTGACTCCCCAATCGATTGCCTCTTGTGACGTGTACTTGCCAATGTCGACAGTACGACGCTTTAGAATGCTGTTTTGCATCGCCATCTTCTCGTAGTGATCGAGGCGGGCTGGCATGCTGTCGATAAATTCGCGCACCATGGTGTCCCAACCTTTAGGTAGGTCAGCGGCCACTCCGCCAATACGAAACCAAGCAGGGTGCATTCTGCCACCCGTGATGGCTTCGATAATGCCGAACAAACGCTCGCGATCAGCAAACATATAGAACACCGGCGACATCTGGCCCACGTCCTGGGCAAACGTACCGTAAAACACCAGATGACTTGAAACTCTAAATAACTCCGCAAGCATGATGCGAATAACTTTGGCTCGATCGGGCACCTCAATGCCCGCCATCCGCTCGACCGAGAGACAGTAGGCGAAGTTATTCATCACTCCGCCCAGGTAATCAATGCGATCCGTATAAGGCATGTAGGAGGGCCAAGATTGGCGTTCGCCCATTTTCTCAGCGCCGCGATGGTGGTAGCCAATGTCCGGCACTGCATCCACCACAACTTCGCCATCCAGCTGTAGCGCAATCCTAAAGACTCCATGCACGCTCGGATGGTTGGGGCCGAGGTTAAGAAACATGTACTCGGTGCCGTCTTTGTCGGCTTCCATCCCCCATTCTTCAGGTCGAAATCGCAAGGCTTCTTGCTCCTCGACCAGTTTGGCTTCGTCCATGCTGAACGGTTCCATTTCAGTGGCCCGAGCCGGGTGATCTTTGCGCAATGCATGTCCCTCCCATGTGGGTGGGAGGAGAATACGATAGAGGTTAGGATGTTGATCGAAACTAATGCCGAACATGTCCCAGGTCTCACGTTCGTACCAATTGGCGTTTGGCCAAATCGAGCTGATCGAAGGTACCGAAGGCGATTCGCCAAGCGTGGCAACTTTAATGCGAATCTCGGCTACCGGCGTGAGCGACATCAAGTGGTAAACAACGGTGAAGTCTGCATCCGGTTGCCCGACGCGATGATCTCTCTGGCGCTCGTCAATACCAAAAATGTCGTAAAGCATTGGGTAGTCAGCTTTGAGATGCAGCATCACTTCACGAATCTGTGAAGCAGCCACCCAGATCGTCGGCGTGGCATCGGCGGTTGCTTGCTCGGCCAGGATCGCTCCACCAAACATTTCCTTCAGGCCCTGCAAAGGAGCTCTAGAACTGATGTTATTGGCGGTTGTTGTTTGCACGTTGATCTATGTTAGTAACTAATACCCTTCAAACTTCGTCAGGTGATCGATAAGTGGTGGCTTGATTGCGTTCCAATTGCAGTTTGTCACGCTGACTCGGCATCTCTGGTTTGATAATGCCTTGATCTCCTACTGTCCAACTCAAGGGGCGGCGTTCTTCCTTAATGGCGTCTTGCAGCATCATCAAACCTTGTAACAGAGCTTCTGGGCGGGGCGGGCAGCCGGGCACATAGACATCAACTGGAATAAATTTGTCCACACCTTGCACAACACTGTAAATGTCATACATGCCGCCCGAGTTAGCGCATGAACCCATTGATATTATCCAGCGCGGTTCAAGTAGTTGGTCATAGAGCCGTTGCACAACCGGCGCCATTTTGCGAAACACCGTACCTGAAATCACCATCAGGTCGGCCTGACGCGGCGTAGCACGAATAACTTCGGTACCAAAACGCGCAATGTCATGCCGCGATGTAAACGAGGTGGCCATCTCAACGTAACAGCAGGATAAGCCAAAATTGAATGGCCACAATGAATGGGCGCGGCCCCAGGCAACGAGATCCTCCAACTTGGCGAACATAACGTTACGTTTGACTTGTTCTTCGATCATCGCCTCGGTATCCGGGGCGGCAGACGCCTCACCGGGCCGGGTTAAATTCCATTCCATCAGCTGGGCTCCACTTTTTGCAGTTCGGCTTTAACCGCGTCATCCAAGCCAACGCGTGTTTTGTTACCCCAATCGAGCGCGCCAGATTTCCATTCGTATATCAGGGCAACCACAAGCACTAGGACGAAAACCAGTATCGCGGCATAGCCGGTCCAACCAAGCTCAAAAAAAGCAATCGCCCAAGCGAAAATAAAGACTGTTTCTAA
Organism: uncultured Arenicella sp.; assembly: GCA_937973905.1. Classification (GTDB taxonomy): domain Bacteria; phylum Pseudomonadota; class Gammaproteobacteria; order Arenicellales; family Arenicellaceae; genus Arenicella. The sequence continues at coordinate 4,213 of CALJJR010000057.1, forward strand.
ATCGAAGATCACAAAGAAAATTGCGATCAAGTAAAAATCAACCGAGATACGTCCCTGCGCATCGCCAACTGAGACGACGCCCGATTCAAAAGGGTCATTGGTGGAATTATTGGCACGCGCTTGGCCGAGCAGCCAAGACAAGCCAAGCATCGTGAGAACAAGTAAAATAACCGCAACGAAGTAGACCACAAGTGGCCAGATCTCCAGGTTGGAAACTTCGTTTACGGAAATTTCACTCAACCCGATAGACCTCTCAATTCTCTCTGTGAACTAGAGTTCGGTAGCATTTATTTGGGGATGGTTTCTGTAGCTGTTGGTGTTGTTTTTATTATTTGCTGTACGTCTGCCTTGTAAAAACTTTAACTTCCTTTTCACATAAACGCAAGTTACCTCTATTTAGCGAACAAATGACAAGTAAATGAGCTAGTTTTTGACATTTCAATCCTTGTTTAGGTTGTCTCGAGCGAAGCTAGTATTGATCGCAGATTTAGGAGGGTTACGATCTGTAATCGAGGGGTATGTCGGAGAATGGAACGCCTTGTTCGCGATGTGATTTGACGAGCGAAATGGCGCCCTCGGCAGGATTCAAACCTGCGACCTACCCCTTAGGAGGGGGTCGCTCTATTCAGCTGAGCTACGAGGGCGTAATTTGCAGGGCTCCAATTTTGTCATTACCGGCGAAGCGAAGCAATCTAGTCTTCGTGATCAGAAGTCGCGCATTCCTCGCCGTGGCTCTGAATGAATTAGGATTTATCAAAAATTGGGAGTAAGCCGATTGAGGAAGTAGAGCCTTCAGCGCGGACCTGCAAGCAGGTCGTGAGGCGAAGCCGAACGCAGCGAATAAAAAGAAGAGCCCTCAGCGCGGACCTGCAAGCACGCCGCGAGGCGAAGCCGAACGCAGCGAATAATAAGAAGAACCTTCAGCCCGGGCGTGCAAGCAGGTCGTGAGGCAAAGCCGAACGCAGCGAATAAGAAAAA
>CALJJR010000058.1 GCA_937973905.1 uncultured Arenicella sp.
ACTCGAGTGAACTGCAAGCAACGCTACAAAGGCTTGGATTGCGCTTTCAAGGTATCTTAAAAATATGACGTCAAATTATGAATTATTGCTGAAACAAGCCGAAGCTTTGCTCGAAGCAGAGTCAGACCCAATCGCAAATGCGGCTAATTTGGCGGCTTTGATATTCAACGGTGTTGAAGATTTAAACTGGGTCGGTTTTTACTTTTTCCGCGGTGAAGACTTAGTCTTAGGTCCATTTTGTGGGCAAGTTGCCTGTACCAGAATTCCGGTAGGAAAGGGTGTCTGCGGAACCGCCTATGCAAGCAAGGAAACTCAATTGGTCGCAGATGTGCATCTGTTTGACGGCCATATTGCTTGTGATGCCGCCAGTGAATCTGAGGTTGTGGTGCCTTTCTACGCACAGAACCTATCTGGGGTGCTGGATATCGATAGCCCAATCAAGAACCGTTTTGACAACGTTGAAAAGGCGTTTTTTGAGCAATTGACCCAGCTGTATTCAGCTGGCTTGTAAACCGTAGTATAAAAACTCTCAGCGACAGTTTTTCTCTAAGAAAGAGGTGACGGTATCGATCATTTCGAGTCGTGTGTTAGAAAAACTGTGATCGTCTTTAATGACTTTCATTGTGGCTCGATTGTTCGGCACCGCTTGTAGTGACTGCAATAGCGGAGTGATATGCACCTCCATCGGTATTACATCTGTATCAGCAGCAAGCAATAACACTGGGCGGTTGCCCGCTTGTTTGGCGCGCGGAATCAGATCAAGTTCTGCGCCATATTGCTCCATCTCCGCAAGTGCTTTTTGCCCTGACCAGCCGTTTAACATAAACAGCGTGTCACTGTAATCGGTCCAAACCTTACCCACGCGCGGGTCTTTAAACAGGCCTTGCCCAGAATTCACGCCCATATTGGCACCATCTAAAGCAACGCTGCAGCTTATGTCTTGGTTATCTAGCATGCCAGCAATCGCCATATGCCCACCCATGCTATGGCCTACCAAAGAAAGACGCGAGGCATCCACTCGGTAAAGACGTTGATGCGCGGGTGTTTGTAGAAACTTAATGACGGTTTGCACATCTTGCTCTGCACCTTTGAACGAAAACTCGCCTTCGCTACCCCAAGCGCCACGGTAGTGAAAAAACAGCACATTCCAACCACTGCGACGAAGTGACTGCGCGAGGTCTAAATTTTTTTCATTGCCGGGGTAACCGTGTAGCAGAGCGATTGTTGGATGCGGGCCATTGCCCGTCGCCATATAGATTAAACCCGACATTCGCTGACCATCTGCGTCGATAGTGAGCTCTTTAATCGTGGCGGCTGGTTCCGTGTTAGTAATTTCTTGATTAGCTGAGGACTTCTTGTCGGAAGATGTACAGCCCGCGGCTAAGGTAACCAGAAGTAGAGTGAGCCAAATTATTTTCACAAGGCTTCACCATCTAATTTGGCTACCAGGCGCTTTAGTTGACTGCTTTGCACGGCATCAACCACTGGTGCCAATTTATCGAGCCCATCACGAGCAAATCCTGATACTGCGTATCGGTGAATGATGCGTGCACCGCTTTCAGTCTCTTCAAACTTCCAAGACATAGCGCCGTGCACGCCCATCATTTGGAGCGGGCCCAGACCACCCAGTAAGCGAATTTCGCGTGTTGGGTCAATGTAAGAGACACGCATATGTTGCGCTTGTTTATCGCCGCTGATTTCGCAAAAGCAGCCGCCCACCACGGGTTCAAGTCTAAAATTGTCTGCGCTGCCAAACCAAGAGTGATCGCCGTCCCACCACTCGTGGATACGCAAAAACTGGACATAGGCTTCTGCCGGTGATTTGCTGACCTCCGCGCTCGTTTCAATAACAAAGCCTCCAGCGCCACTTTCTAAAACCTCAGCCTTAATGCAGGTACTTAAAAGTAGCCCGCATATTGTTGCCAATAAACGTCGAGATAGCCGTTGTTTCATTCTATGTCTTGCCTCGGTAGTTCTGAGTAAAGCTGATTATAAGTATGAGTATCACCAGCAGATAGATAAATATAAACACGCGATCTTTGAAGAGTCCGGAAAGAATGTCGCGGGTCAACTGCCATTTGCTGGGACGTTGTAGTTTGCTGTGAGCAATTAAATTTTTCGAAGATGCGAGAACTTCAGGGAGATTATCGCGATGCACGATTGATGCCTTGGTCAGCGACCATTGAGGCTCTGAAGTCGGTGTTCGACCCAAAACGCTGTGATGAGTAAAGTCGAGTCGTAGTTGTTCAAGCACCTGAACCGGCGGGAATTGTTCTGCCAGAAAATTCAGCGGTACCACGAGACGAAGTTGATCTTCATCCAATCGCGCGCGAATAATGCTACTTGCAGCCTCGATAAAACGATGACTCTCGGTGGCGTAAAACAGCTGAAAATCATAGATGGATCTGTCGGTTTTTTTACTAAGCTTAAAATCGAAAACCGCCGCGCCCAGGTCCTTAGCTTCAAGGTTTAACGGCGGTGAAATGATAAAAGGGTCTCCGCCACTGATTTCAAACGGCGTGTTGTAGCTTAATTCGGTTTGGCTTAAATCGTTGCTCGCCCACGCCGATGATGAGATATCTAAGCCACTCCTGGGTAAGTTAATTATGCCGGTGAA
>CALJJR010000059.1 GCA_937973905.1 uncultured Arenicella sp.
GTTAATAACAATACCGCCTCCTTGAACGGAGGCGGTGTCGCTGTTGATGACTACGGCGTTATTGTTGCTGGTGTGTATGACTCACGCTCGGAAACATTGACTGGATCTGCAATATCCGGCAACAGCGCTGTTTACCGTGGGGGTGGTATTTACATAGCGAACCAAACAGTTCTGGCTGGAGGAGATGGAGCTCCACCTAGTACGATTCAAGCAGTAACGCTGAACGGAAATCGAAGTGGTAGAGAAGGCGGAGGGGTTTTTCTCGGGACAAATGTCGCATTTAATTCCAAGTACAACACGTTCTCTTCAAATCGATCAGGTACAGCTGGAGCTGGTCTTAGCAACGCTGAAGGAGGAGGAATGCTTGTTGAGAGTGGTAGCGTGGTCTCATTACTCAATTCGACCTTTTCTGGCAACCAATCACCCAACAGCTGGGGTGGCGGTGCGGTTTACAACGGCGGGGACATGACAATAGCGAACTCAACATTCTCTGGGAACTCCTCTAATGCCGTGTACCAATTTAATGGAATCATGACGATAACCAACAGCATTTTAGCCAACTCTACTGCTGGCACGCCTGATTGCCAATATTTACAGGGCACAATAAATATTGATGATGTGTCGATTGTGGAAACTGATGCTGATTGCGGTGCTACTAGAAGCGGTGACCCAAAATTAGGGCCTTTGACAAACAATGGCGGACCCACGCAAACACATTTACCAATGCAAACGAGTATTGCGGTGAATACCGGTTCGAATATGAGTTGTCTTGAACTGGATCAGCGTGGCAATCCTCGCGCTCTCGCGAACTCAGATCGCTGCGATGTGGGTGCCGTAGAGTTTGTAAACGGCGATATTAAAGGCTTTTTTGTGATCCCATTACCGGATGGCAAAGTGGTTGTAGTGCCGGAATAGTGCCGGAGTAAAGCTTAAAGTAAGTACACGCGTTTGTTTAACGAGTATTGGGGCTGGCCGTCTGCGTATGCGGTTGCTGGTTGTTATTTGTTTGGCCGCGCACCGATGCATTCAAGATGCCGTCAGAAATATCCAATGTGGCGTTTGCAGTAAATTGAGTCACATACTCGTCGTGAGACGTTAGCTGGCCCAGTGCTTGGCTAATATTGTGGCTGATTGAGGTTAGGAACTGCGCCATCTCTTGCTTGCTCAGCGTGTTCATGATCGGATGAAAAGCCTCCGGTTCTATGCCTTGCCCCAGCATGACTTGCATCCACGAATCTCCAAACATCTCTTGGGGGTCGTGAAATACGCGCCCGGTTTGTTGAAACGCGTCAATTTTGTTTTGCAAAAGCTCGGGAACCACCATGTTGCGGCAATCTCGCCAAAATTGACTATCGTCGCGCTGATTCACGTGGTAATGGAGAATGATAAAGTCTCTGATCCGTTCGATCTCATAACGAGTTTTGCGATTGTAATTATCAATGTCGATCTGCTTGATTCCATGATAGGGAAATATCTTAAGTAAACGCAAAATTCCCGATTGAATTAGGTGAATGCTCGTGGATTCAAGAGGTTCAATAAAGCCGCTGGACAATCCAATCGACACGCAATTGCGATACCACTGTTGTTGCCGCATCCCGGTTTTAAAGCGAATTTGGCGGGGTTCGATCAGGGCTTTGCCGTCTAGGCCATTGATGAGCGTATCCATCGCCTCATCATCAGACATATGAGCGCTGCTATAAACCAACCCGTTGCCCACACGAGTTTGCAGTGGGATTTGCCAGCGCCAACCCGCTTGGTGAGCAATGGCGCGGGTGAAAGGTACGGGTGGCCGGTGAGAATCGGTTTGCACAGCGATTGCACTGTCGCTCAGCAGTTGCTCACTCCAATCTTCATAGGGCACTTTTAGTGCACCGCCGATGAGTAAGGCGCGCTGCCCGGTGCAGTCGATAAATAAGTCGCCCTCTATGTTTTCGCCACTCGCTAAGGTCAGCGACTCAATATTGCCGTTCTCGCCATGCAGATTCACTTGCTCAATTTTTCCTTCAATGCGTTGCACGCCAAAGAAGCCGCTGTAGCGCCTTAGGAATTGCCCATAGGCCGTGGCGTCGATGTGATAAGCATGGTTTAAGCCGTCATTTTGCAGATGAGAGAATTTGAGCTCCTTGGCCGCCCGCCATTCGAGGCAGTATTCACCGAATTCTTTTTCTAAGCCATAGTCCTTAACTGCTTTTAGCCAAAAATGCTGGAAACCACAGGCCCAAGAACCGCGACCGGTTTGTCCAAAAGCGTGAAAGTATTCATGCTGTTCGGTTTTCCAATTTTCAAAGTTGATGCCAAGCTTGAATGTACCACCGGTGGCCTTGATGAAGTTGTTTTCATTGATGCCCAATAAATTGTGGAAGTGTTTCAGCGTGGGGATGGTTGATTCGCCAACGCCGACGGTACCAATTTCATCGGATTCAATCAGTGTGACGGGGCATTCCAAATGGGTGCCAATCAGTTTGCTGATCGCAGCAGCGGCCATCCAGCCAGCGGTACCACCGCCAGCCACGACCACTTTACGAATGATCTGTGCAGATTCGTTATTCAATGATTTAACCCTGATCTAATTCTGGTTAATGAGCTTTTGGTTTGGCGAAAATTAATACCCAAACACCGTTGTGATACGCGCCCGCCATTTCAGTATATTTTTCACTGCAGAGGTTTTGTTTGTGCGCTGAACTTTTGCGCCAGAGTAGCACAACCTCGCTCGCTTCTTTAGTGGTGATAGCGAGGTTTTCAGCCACAAATTGCCAGGCATAATTTGTTCGCGTGATGCGCTTGCCTAAGCGTCGACCGTTGCGATCTGTGTGTTTAAGCCGCTGAATCGAGTGCAGATATCGGGCGTGTTCCGCAGCCGCCGTTGCGAGTTTTTCATTCCAGCTCAAGGCATGAAAATCACGGCGCAAATTACAGGTATCAGGTGCAGCTCTAGCCGCATTAACGGCGGTCAATAGTTCTAGCGGCCGCTGAGCACTTTCCCTTGATAGCACGTCAGTGGAGAAAAACCAAAGCAAGCAGCAGCAGGCGAACAATTTGTGGCTGTTCATGGGTTTGAGTATAGTCGGGTATCCGTTGCTACAGTTAATTTCACGCCATGCAAGATAAACAACAACGAACGTATTGGCAGGCAAATTTACGCTTGATTGCCACGCTGCTCATTATTTGGTTTGTGGTTCCGATTCTGGGTGGGATCGTATTTGTGGACTTTTTCAATCAGTTTAGATTAGGCGGCTACAAATTGGGGTTTTGGATTGCACAACAAGGGGCAATCTACTTGTTTGTCGTGCTGATTTTCGTCTATGCCTTTAAGATGAACAAGTTGGATGATGAATACGGAGATCAGGCATGAGTTTACAAATGCTGAGCTGGCTGGTTGTCGGCGGCACATTCTTGCTCTACATCGGTATCGCGGTTTGGTCGCGCGCGGGTAGCACTAAAGAATTTTACGTTGCCGGCGGCGGGGTGCATCCGGTTGCGAATGGGATGGCAACCGCCGCTGATTGGATGTCAGCAGCCTCGTTTATTTCCATGGCGGGCCTGATTGGTTTTTCCTATAACGGCTATGGAGGCTCGGTATTCCTGCTCGGCTGGACAGGCGGTTATGTGTTGCTGGCCATGTGCTTGGCCCCATATCTGCGCAAATACGGGAAATACACCGTACCCGAATTCATTGGCGACCGCTTTTACTCCAATACCGCGCGCGTGGTCGCAGTAGTCTGCTTAATCATTGCTTCCGTCACTTATGTCATTGGGCAAATGAAAGGCATTGGGGTAGCTTTTAGTCGCTTCTTGGAGCTACCTTACGAGCAAGGCCTGATGGTCGGCATGTTTATCGTGTTTTTCTACGCCGTATTGGGTGGCATGAAGGGCATCACGTACACACAGATTGCGCAGTACGTGGTTTTGATTACGGCGTTTTCGATACCGGCCATCTTTATCTCGCTGCAATTAACGGGCAGCCCGATACCGCAGGTAGGCCTTGGTAGTAAGATGTTGGGTGAGAATATCTACCTGCTGGATAAGCTCGATAAAATCGTGACTGATTTGGGTTTTCAGGAATACACAACCGGGCCCAGGTTGAGCACCTTAAACATGACATTCTTTACCCTGTCGTTGATGATAGGTACCGCAGGCTTGCCACATGTGATTATTCGTTTTTTTACCGTGCCAAGCGTAAAAGATGCAAGAATATCAGCAGGTTGGGCACTGGTCTTTATTGCAATTCTGTACACAACTGCACCAGCGGTAGCGGCGATGGCACGCTTGAATCTGATGGAAACGATTCAGCCTGGACAGACTGATAACCTGGTGTATTCAGAACGCCCGCAATGGTTTAAAAATTGGGAAAAAACCGGGCTTTTGGAGCACGAAGACAAAAATGGCGACGGCAAGATTCAGTACTCTGCCGACTCTGACATTAATGAGATGGTTAAGATTGATAACGACATTCTGGTTTTGGCTAACCCCGAAATCGCGAAATTGCCCAATTGGGTGATCGCCTTGGTTGCCGCCGGTGGACTTGCCGCGGCGTTATCGACGGCAGCTGGGCTGTTGTTGGCAATTTCATCTGCGATCTCGCATGACCTTCTCAAGGGCGTGTTCAGGCCCAATATCTCTGAACGAGATGAACTTAGAGCAAGCCGCATTGCCATGGCAGGGACTATTTTGCTCGCCGGTTACTTGGGATTTAACCCGCCAGACTTTGCTGCCGGAACAGTCGCATTGGCCTTTGGCTTAGCCGCTTCATCGATATTCCCGGCACTGATGATGGGTGTGTTTTATCGGCGGATGAATACGCAAGGCGCGGTGGCGGGTATGCTGGTTGGCATCAGCGTGACCTTGTTCTACGTCTTTCAACACAAAGGCTTTTTCTTCGTCCAAGAGACGGCTTTTCTAGGTGATATGCAGGCTAATTGGTTCTTTGGCATCGAACCCAATGCCTTCGGTGCAGTGGGAGCTATTTTTAATTTCGCGGTTGCGATGATCGTTTGCCGTTTTACCGCAGAGCCACCGCAAGAAGTGCAAGATCTGGTTGATACGATCCGCTCACCGGGCATGCCAGCTACCTCATGATGCACATTAAGCCGTTCTTGGATTCTGCCTCGAATTTTGCACAGACTTAGTATTAAGTATGTATTTTAAGCTATTGTAAACAAATAATATTTCTAGAAATGACTGAACAGAAAGTTTACCCAGTGCCTGCCTCAGTGGCAGAGGCAACTCACGCTACGACATCGGTCTATAAAGAGATGTACGAGCGCTCAATTGCTGACCCTGAAACATTTTGGGCCGAGCAAGCCAATGAATTTTTAGACTGGTTTAAACCTTGGGATCGAGTGGTTCGGCAGGATTTTACCAAGGCCGAAATTGCTTGGTTTGAAGGCGGTGAAATTAACCTCGCTTACAACTGCATCGATCGCCATGTAGCCAAAAACCCTGAGCAAACGGCCATTATTTGGGAGGGTGACAATCCCAACGATTCAGAGCACATCTCTTATCAACAGTTGCATGATCGAGTGTGCCAATTAGCGAATGCCATGAAACAACTCGGGGTGCAAAAAGGTGACCGAGTTTGTCTGTATATGCCGATGATTCCTGAGGCGACTTACGCGATGTTGGCCTGTGCTCGCATTGGTGCGGTGCATTCCGTGGTGTTTGGCGGTTTTTCACCTGAGGCGCTGCGCGGTCGGATTAACGATTCGGAATGCAAACTGGTAATAACCGCCGATCAGGGGGTACGTGGGCAAAAAGCAATTCCTTTAAAAGCCAATGTTGATGCTGCATGTATTGAGACGCCTTCGGTTGAGAATGTCTTGGTGTGCAAGCTGACTGGCGGTGATATTGAATGGCAAGAAGAGCGTGACGTTTGGTATCACGAGCTGGTGGATAAACAAACACCAGAGTGCGAGCCAGAGGTGATGCAGGCGGAAGACCCGCTGTTTATTTTGTATACCTCGGGCTCAACCGGCACGCCCAAAGGGGTGATGCACACCACGGCAGGATACCTCTTGTATGCCGCGATCACTTTTAAGTACGTTTTTGACTACCAAGATGGAGAGTTATTTTGGTGCACTGCAGATGTTGGTTGGATTACTGGGCACAGCTATTTGTTGTACGGACCATTGGCTAATGGCGCCACCACACTCGTATTTGAAGGGCTGCCGACGTATCCCGATGCCAGGCGGTTCTGGCAGGTGGTAGACAAACACCAAGTGAATATTTTTTATACGGCACCGACGGCGCTGCGCGCTTTGATGGGAGCCGGAGACGAGTTTTTAGAATCGACCAATCGCGACTCTTTACGTATTTTGGGAACCGTCGGTGAACCAATAAACCCAGAAGCTTGGGAATGGTATTACCATAAAGTTGGTCATGGTCGCTGCCCGATTGTGGATACATGGTGGCAAACGGAAACTGGCGGCATCATGATTGTGCCACTGCCAGGTGCCACTCCCGCCAAGCCTGGCTCAGCAACATTGCCCTTTTTTGGCGTTGAACCGGTGCTGCTTGATGATGAGGGCAAGGTTCTTGATGGTGCAGCGGCCGGAAATTTAGCGATTCCTCGCTCCTGGCCGGGTCAAATGAGGGGTGTTTACAACAATCCAGGCCGTTTTCATGAGGCGTATTTTTCCATGTATCCTGGCTATTATTTCACCGGTGATGGTTGTCGTCGCGATGAGGATGGCTATTACTGGATTACCGGTCGAGTTGACGACGTGATTAATGTCTCTGGGCACCGCATGGGCACCGCAGAAGTGGAGAGCGCTTTAGTTTTGCATGATGCCGTAGCCGAAGCCGCCGTGGTCGGTTACCCACATGAAATTAAAGGGCAGGGTATCTATGCCTACGTCACCCTGATGGCGGGTGTGGACTACACCGATGACTTAAAAAAAGAGCTAGTCGGGCACGTGCGCAAGGAGATCGGGCCGGTTGCGACGCCGGATGTGATTCACTGGGCGCCAGGGTTGCCAAAAACACGGTCAGGCAAAATTATGCGCCGAATTTTACGCAAGATCGCCGAGCTAGACACCGACAACCTCGGCGACATCAGCACCTTAGCCGAGCCCGCTGTAGTCAAAGATCTGATCGCCTCTAGGTAACCCCTCTGCCTTTTAGACCACGAGATTGCTGCTGTATATATCGGCGACTAGCGCGTGGGCGACAGATTGGTTTGCCGGTTTTGCGTAGACTTGCGCAGCTTAAATTCGCGCCGAAAATACGTCTATTCTCGGTAGGCTTGCGCTGGCTAATGTTCCGACTGAGGTCTATACCATTTGTCCAGTAGAGCCGATATAGTTCATCTTAATAGGCTCTTCGGAGCACAGGAGATTTTGGCATGACGACCGCCTTATTTGATTTAAACGACAAAATTGCCTTGGTCACGGGCGCCAGCCGTGGGATTGGAGAAGCGATTGCTAAGTTATTAGCCGAGCAAGGTGCGCATGTGATTGTCTCCAGTCGACGTGCAGAGGATTGCCAAACGGTGGTAAGCGATATCGCTAAAAGCGGCGGCTCCGGCCAAGCAATCGCTTGCAATATTGGCAATATGAATGACATCAGCAATATTTTTGCTGAGATTAAAGAGCAACACGGTCGCCTTGATATTCTGGTTAACAATGCGGCCGCAAACCCTTACTTTGGGCATATTCTGGATACCGACTTAGGGGCCTTTGATAAAACGGTGGATGTAAACATTCGCGGGTATTTCTTTATGTCTGCTGAGGCCGGCAAACTCATGCGCGACAATGGCGGCGGCTCAATTGTGAACACCGCCTCAATCAACGGCTTAACGCCCGGTGCAATGCAAGGTATTTATTCCATTACCAAAGCTGCGGTCATCAATATGACTAAGGCCTTTGCCAAGGAGTGCGCCGAGCACAATATTCGCGTCAATGCTTTGTTGCCAGGATTGACCAAAACTAAATTCGCTGGTGCCTTATTCGAAAACGAACAAATTCATAAGATGGCGATGGCTGCGATCCCCATGCACCGGCATGCGGAGCCAGAAGAAATGGCCGGTACGGTTTTGTATTTGGTATCTGATGCAAGCAGTTATACGACTGGTGAGTGCATTGTTGTAGACGGCGGTTTTACTGCCTAATTTATGGAGAGTTGTTTGTGAAAGGTATGGTTAAGATTTCTGCTGTGTTGCTGATTGCGGTGATGGCTTACTTGGCTGCGTGGCCGGTACAGGTTGACCCTAAAGTCTGGGACGCACCAAGTTCAAACGGATTTGTTGGTCCGTACCAAAGTAATGACCGGCTGGATGATTTTGAGGCTTTACCGTTGGCAGGATTGAGTGGTCCGGAAGCAGTCACCGATGATGGTGCGGGGAATATCTTTGCGACGACCCACGAGGGGTGGATTCTAAAATGGGCTCCCGGTGCGACAGAACCCGAGAAATGGGTAAACGCGAAAGGCCGGCCATTAGGCATCGATTTCGATGCGAATGGCAATTTGTGGGTCGCCAATGCGTATATTGGTTTGCAAAAAATTACGCCTGCGAAGGTGATTACGGTAGAAGCCACGGAAACCGACGGCGTCGCCATTCGCTACGCAGATGATCTTGTGGTGGTGCCGGATGGGCGGATCTTTTTTAGCGATGCATCAACTAAATTTTCCGCAGCCGAGGCTGGGGACACCTTGTCTGCGAGTTTGCTAGATATCATGGAGCATGGCGATTATGGGCGCATAATCGAATTCGAACCAAGCACGGGCGCGTCCAAAGTGGTGATGGATGGCATGACCTTTGCCAACGGCGTCACGGCTGACCAAGCGGGCAACTTTATACTGGTTGCCGAAACCGGCAGCTATAAAGTTTGGAAGTACTGGTTAAAGGGTACAAAGGCCGGCCAAACCGAGTTGCTGGCCGACAATCTGCCGGGGTTCCCCGACAATATTCATCGCGGTTTGAACGATCGTTACTGGGTTGGTTTCACCACCATCCGCACAGCAATTTTGGATGATCTTTCTGATAAGCCATTTTGGCGCAAGGTGGTGCAACGGATGCCTGAGTTTTTACGGCCGCAAGTTCAGGCCTATGGTCATGTGATTGCGATTGATGAAAATGGCCAAGTGCTTGAAAGCCTGCAGGACCCTGAAGGAGCGTACCCAGCCACCACAGGCGCATGGGAAACCGAAGAGTACCTGTATGTCAGCAGTTTGACGGCGCCGGTGTTGGCACGCTACTCAAAAGCAAAACTAGGAATCGATTGAACCTCAACAGAAGGTGACCGGGATAAATGGGTTACCATACTTATTTATCACCGAGTATTAGTGCGGCTGTCTGGGGATTGTTCAAATCTTTGTGGCCGCCGAGGAAGAACGTCGATTGAATTTTTATCTTGCCCAGCTAAATATCGCCAAGTTCATGCAGCCAAGAGAGCACGAGGCGAACCTTGATTTTATTAACAATCTTGATCGCGTAAATGCGATCGCCGAACAAAGCCCCGGTTTTGTGTGGCGTTTAGTTGGCGATGGGAACGACGCGACGGACGTAAATCCGTTTGAAGATCAAGAAATGATCGTAAATCTGTCGGTATGGGAAAGTATTGAGTCACTCTCGGCCTTTGTTTATCGCAACAAGCAACATCGTGAAATTATGCGCCGCCGCGCGGAGTGGTTCAGCCATATCGATGTGTATCTAGTGCTATGGTGGATTCCAGAAGGGCACATCCCAACGGTTGACGAAGCGGTCAAAAAATTAGCGCATCTACAAGAATTTGGCCCAAGCGATGAGGCGTTTACTTTTAAGGAGCCTTATCCAGCGAAGCTTGGAGAAAAGGAGGCTTGATGCAAAAGCTCCTAAGAGAAATTCGGGCATGTAAGGTTTGTGAGGAACATCTTGCTCTTGGCCCACGGCCGATTGTGAGAGCAGACCCCAGTGCGCGCCTGCTAATTATTGGTCAAGCTCCAGGGACTAAGGTGCATGCTAGCGGCATTCCTTGGGACGATGCCAGCGGCAACCGCTTACGCGAATGGATGGGAATCGACAAGGCCGGTTTCTACGCCCCGGAAGTCGCGATTGTTCCAATGGGGCTCTGTTATCCCGGTAAGGGAAAGTCAGGTGATTTGCCGCCAAGACCTGAGTGCGCGCCGCTATGGCATAAAGCCTTGCTCGAAAAAATGCCCATTATAGAACTCACTTTGCTTATTGGCACTTATGCACAAAACCAGTATTTGGCGGACCCTGAACCAACTCTGACTGCGACTGTGCGTAACTATGCTCGATGGCTCCCAGGTTATCTGCCGTTGCCTCATCCCTCACCGCGCAACAATATTTGGCTACGCAAGAACCCGTGGTTTGAAGCAGAGGTGTTATCCATGTTGAAAGCACGCGTCGAAGAGTTGAAGTTGTGAGCGATCATTTACTTGAAACCGCCTTAGCCGCGGCAGAATCGGCAGCCGATTATATTCGTAAAGCGGCGTTGGACGTGCAGAGCTTAGAGGTCGAAGAAAAAACTCGTTTTGACTATGTGTCTATGGTAGACCGAGAAGCGGAGCGACTGATTCGCGACCGTGTCAGAGAGAACTTCCCAGATAGTGAGATATTGGGCGAAGAGTTTGGCACGTCAGAGGGGAGTTCTAAAAGCGATCTTCAGTGGGTGATTGATCCACTGGATGGCACGACTAACTTCCTCAGAGGTATTCCACATTTTGCCGTATCTATTGCGGTTAAACGCGGTGACGAGCTGGTTGTTGGCGTGGTTGCCGATGTGGCCAAGAATGAAGTGTTTCATGCGGTTGTGGGGCAGGGCTCGTATTTAAACGGCCAGCGCTTGCCGATGTTGTCACGCGATATTTATGATGGGTGCTTGCTGGCGACAGGGGTTCCTTTTAGCGGCAAGATATTGGCAGAAGTTGATTCATTCACTAACACCATGACCGACTTATTGGCACGCGGCACCAGTGGCATAAGACGCTTAGGCTCCGCAGCGCTAGACCTCGCCTACGTTGCCGCCGGTCGTTACGACGGATTCTGGGAAGCCAGCTTAAAACCTTGGGATATTGCTGCGGGTGTACTGTTGGTAAAAGAGGTAGGCGGGAAGGTTAGTGATTTTGAGGGTGGAGAAGGCTTTTTAGATTCAGGTGATATCGTCGCTGGCCCCGAAGCAGTGCATCAAGAAATGGTTCGAGTTACCAGAAATCGATACCACCGTTGATGTTCGCACCCAACAATCAGTAAAGACAGCCCTGAGCGCAAAAAAGCCTCACAAAGTCCTTCCCCTCGGTTTAGCTTATTGGCACCTCACCATCAGTGAAGACAGCCTTGAGCGAAAAAAAGCCCAACAAAGTCCTTCCCCTCGGCCTTACTTACCAGTACC
>CALJJR010000060.1 GCA_937973905.1 uncultured Arenicella sp.
GGCGATCTCCTAGGCGGCAACGCGCTTAAGGTTTAACTCGGCATCTTGAATGATGCCGTTAATTAATTGTTCGCAACTTGGTAAATCGGCAATCAAACCGGCAATCTGGCCACTCGGCAATACGCCTTCATCCGGTCGGCCCTCCACCATCGCTTTTTGAATAATCATTGGCGCGTTTCCGGCCATCATGGTTTGCGCCACGGTCATGTCTGATTGACTCGCCATGCGCCAGGCGGTTTTGGCGGTTTGCAGCATAGACATCCCGGTTTGCGATCGGTACTTAAAACCATTCTGAATGGCTCTGATTAACATGCCCAACTTGGATGCATTTTCTAAATCCGCCAAGGTCTGATTCAGAATCATGCGTTGCGGGAGACCATCCAGTTTGGTTGAAACCGGAATCTTTAATACATCTGCTTCAATGTATTCTGCCTTGGTGGCCTGCGGTGTGGGGCTGTCTGAGGTCATCATAAAGCGGGTTCCCATCGCGATGCCGTCGGCACCAAAAGTTAAAGCTGCCGCCAGACCGCGCCCATCTTTAAATCCACCACAAGCGATCACTGGTACACCCAGCTGCTGGTCTATCACGTCTGCCAGCAACAACCAGGTTGGCGTTGCGCCCGTATGTCCACCACCTTCTTGCCCCTGACAAACTAAGATATCGGCGCCCATATCGACCGCGTTTGCCGCATGTTTGCTAGCACCAATGGTGGGCACGCATTTTATGCCAGCCGCTTTAACTCGATCTACGATCTTTGGATTTGGCCCGCGCCCGTAAGACAAAGCCGCCACTTGGTAATCGATACACAGATCAATAATCCGTTCGATGCCCGGCTGAAAAGCATGGATATTTACGCCAAATGGCTTATCGGTCGCAGCCTTAATCGCCTGCAACTCGATTTCACATTCGGCTGGATCCATAACTGCCGCCGCAAGAAACCCGAACGCGCCATTGCTAATGCTGGCCGTGACTAGGTCTTTGGTTGCAACCCAACCCATCGCAGTTTGGATGATTGGGTATTCGCAACCTAAAGCATCGGTTAAGGGTGTTGAGAGCGCTGCGTGCATCTAGCCTTTTTTCTCGGAGCTAGTATCTTCACCATCGCCATCACGCTTATTGGCGGCCGCCATCTTCTTACCATCGAAGCCCGCAATGTAGTCGCCCTTTACCAGGGTATTGTTGGCGTGCGCAAAATGATGCATCGCATAAACAGCGTCAATGCCCGTGCGTTTGCCTTGTAAGTCTTCGATGTGATTGCAGGCCTGCTTGGTCAATGAGAGCGCCAACCGTGGCTGTTGCGCAATTCGATCAGCCCAGTCTTTAACAGCGGTTTCTAGCTCTGCGCGCGGCACCACCTTGTTGATCATTCCAGCGGCGCAGACTCGTTCGGCACTCCAACGTTCGCCTAGTAACAAGAACTCTTTGGCTTGGCGAACATTGAGCTCGAATGGGTGGGCAAAATATTCAACCCCAGGGAAACCCATTTGCACAACCGGGTCTTGAAAAAAAGCATCATCGGAAGCGATGATGAGGTCACACACCCAAGCGAGCATCAAGCCTCCGGCAATACAGCCCTTGTGCACTTGAGCAATGGTTGGCTTGGGTACTTGCCGCCACCGTCGACAGAACTCGAGATAAACCTCGGCCTCTCGCACGTAAGCTTTTTCAGCGCCGGGTTTGTTGTCGTGGTTGTAGTTCATCGAGCGTCGATCGTCTCGACCCACGTCGAAGTCTCGCCCTGGAGTACCAATGTCGTGCCCGGCAGAAAAATGTTTCCCATTGGCTCTCAGAACAATGACTTTTACATCGTCATCGCCACAGGCACGGTAGAAAGCATCGTCCAGCGCGTACAACATTTGCGAATTTTGGCTGTTGTGATATTTAACTCGGTTAAGAGTTAAATAGGCGATGCGGTTATCCACCTCATAAAGAACCGGTTCTGATTCTTCATATACGACGTCGGCTGCGACGCGAGGGATTGTTTCATTGTCCTGCTGTTTTGGCATTTTTTGGTCCGACATTGTTACTACCTCGCCGTCACTGCTTTTTGGCGCAAATTGTTAGGGTCTAGCCTAGCGATAGTAGCAAGTTGCTCTGCAGTAGGGGCTGGCGTTTCAACCACTTCATCAGTCAACAGCTCAAAACTGGTGTTATCCAGCACCTCTTGTACCAATACACCAGGGTGAGTACTGCGCAGGCGCATCTGCTTTGAGGAAGGCTCAAAATCCATCACGCACAAGTCAGTCACTATTAGACGGATATCGATATCGTCCAGACTCATTCCCTGCGGCAACCTGGCTGAGTTATAGCCAATCGAGCAAACCGTATCGACCTCATTCGGCACGAACGCGCGCTTACTGTGCACCGGTACAAAAAACGAATTCGCATGACTGATGGAATTGCCGGGAAAACCGCGCACACCTAACATTTGCACCTTAGGTTGAACATAATCGCCCAGCGCCGAAATATTGGCTTGGCCATATTGATCGATTTGGCTGGGGCCGACCAAGGCGTGACGTTGGCCCGCCCAGACGTTAGCAAAAATTCGTGAAAAACCCATCCAAGTTTCTCTTTTTGGTTCATACCCATGCCGAGCACCGAGGGGCACCGGTTCAGAAACGATATAAGCTTCTGAGTCGGTCATCATTAGGTCTGGGTTTTCAACCATAGCCAAGGACGCGGCCAATCGTTGAATAACCCCAATACCGGTAGCGAGCACTTCACCATCACCCTGCCATGCTTGTGCGCAGGCGCAAATAACAAGATCTGCTAGTGGATTGGATTGATTATAGTCAGTCATCTTATGTTGGATGTTGTTGTTTCTTCTAGGGGCTACACTGGCAAGTTAATAGATTGGCAAAGGTAAGGATTCAATCACCTCAGCACCACCAATTTTATCCAAATAAGCCTGTTCGCCCGGGGCGATAAACTCTTGAAAATAATTACTCCAGCCGTTTTCTTGTTTGGCACTGGCGGCGTAATGTTTAAAGTGCGCCGCATCAAACCCGTACAATGGATTACATGAACTGGGATGAGCGCCAAAGGGAAGATTCACGATCGAATTTGTGCAACTGCGCTCCCAAAAAACTGAGCGTACCGCGTTAGGCTGTTGATGAAACCAGTCAGTTTCGACCAGCTGATCACAGGACACGATAGTATGATTCGCGGCGCGCGCAAAATGGTCGTCCATATAATGATCTGGACCTTCTATTTGGCAAACTCCCCTCGCATCAGCGCGGTCTACATGAATCAGTGCCACGTCCATATTGAGCGCCGGCATGGCTAACCACTGCCGTTTTTCATCTGCGCTTACTGCATCTGCATAAGGCGACTCGATCAGCGCGAGATCCGGATTGCGAGTGACCACATCCGTTCCTAATCCAACCTGAGTGGGGATAAAAGGGGATCCCATCGCAGCCGCTTGCAGGCCCATCATCATCAAGCCCTCATCGATCTCCATGATTTCAATCTCGGCGTTTTGTCGTGCTTGACGAAAATACGGCTCCAGCGGAATGAAATCGAGTGACACAAATGCAAAGATCAACTTTTTAACTTTGCCTGCCGCACACAACATACCCACATCGGCGCCACCATAAGAAATGAGCGTTAAATCTGTAACGTCTGAACGCAACAGCTCGCGCACCAAGGCCATCGGTTTACGGCGAGGACCCCAGCCACCAATCCCAACAGTCATACCCGATTCAACCACAGCGAGTGCGGCATTGAGGTTCTTAAGTTTGTTCATATTTGCGTTCAGTTAACTCTTCTTAGCTTTTTAGCTTTCTGGAATCACGTATTCATGGCCCCAAAAATCGCCGACAGTAGACTCTGTTGGAGTAAAGTTTTGCCAGTCAAATTGCTGTCCTTCACAACCGTATTCAACGGCAATGCCACCGGGACCAAACACATAAAATGAAAGCATATTGTCATTGCAGTGCCGCCCAAGAGTCGACATCAATGGGAATCCGGCACGATTGACTCGGTCTAAACATGCGCCAACCTCGTCGATACTAGGAACTTCTAGAATCAAGTGTACGATGCCTACCGGATTGGGGTAATTAAACAGGGCCAAACTATGATGGCGCGGATTGGCTGCATGCATAAAGCGAATATTCATCGGTGGCGCACCTTCAGCCGGCGCCGGCAGAGTCAGATTGTCACTGTCGCCAAAACCCAGCGCAGATTTGTAGAACTCATGTGTCTCATCAATGTTTGGCGCCGGAACCACCAGATGCCCCATGCCCATATCACCGGTCACAAATTCAGCGATGCCAAGTGGAGATTCAAAATCATTACTCAGATCTGTTCTGCCGTAATAAAGCTCGATGGGATTGCCAGCGGGATCCTCGGCACTCGCCAGTTCAGTGACAAAAAGCTGCGCAGCAACATCGGCAGCGCCCATCTCAACATTTGCGCCAGCCGCTTTTAATTGGGCGACGCCTGCATCAAAGGCTGCTTTATCTGCATACTCCCAGCCCGCAGCAGCCAGTTTATCTTGCTCGGCCGCTTCCACAATCAAACGTGCCGGATGTTGATCCATGCGAAACACCACACGCTTGGCATCGCTGGCTGATTCATTCACCATCAACCCTAGTATCTCGCTTCCGAAGCTGCGCCAAGCATCAATATCTTGCGATGAAATTCGTATATAGCCCAAACTGGCGACACTCATGATTTTCTCCGAATTCTAATTATTTGGTTGTTGTGAAAGTGGTGTTCAACTGGAAGTTGCGAACGCCGCAGCAACTTGTTCTTCCAGCGCTGCCCAATCCCAATAGGCATGCAAAGAGGTGATTAAACCCTCAGCATTAACATGATAAACGGCAATCATCTCCACGGTGGTGGTGGGACCTTCACTCATAGTGTTCACCGCCGTCATCGGCACTGCACAGGCATGTGCCCCGGCTACTCTATGCTCGCCGATCTTCATGTCGAGTTCTGCGTGCGCAATGACATTGTCGAAGAAGGCGGTGATTTTCTCCTTGCCCTTATGCCCCAAACCGAGCTCATCAAACGGTGAGACACCAACGGGGTCACTCACGACTGCATCATCAGCAAACAGCGCCAGCCAAGTTTCGCGATCGCGTGCCATCGCAGCTTTAACCGAATTGAGGTTGGCTTGCACGGCGAGGTGATTGGAATAATCAGGCATGCTTAACCGCTTTGCTTAACTTTATCTTCTTGCTTGGCCAGCAGGTCCAAGGCGACATCGACAATCATATCTTCTTGCCCGCCCACCATACCTCGTCGTCCCAGCTCCATTAAAATAGTGCGAGCGTCCATCCCGTAATCGGCGGCGGCTTTTTCGGCGTGTCTAAGAAAGGAGGAGTAAACACCGGCATAGCCGAGGGTTAAGGTTTCTCGGTCTACCCGCACCGGTCGATCCTGTAATGGACGCACCAGTTCTTCGGCCGCGTCCATCAACTTGAACACGTCGCAACCATGTTGCCAGCCCTTTCGATCTATCGCGGCGATGAACACCTCAAGCGGGGCATTACCTGCACCTGCGCCCATGCCAGCAAGCGAGGCATCTACTCTGCGCACGCCATGCTGAACAGCGACAATTGAGTTGGCCACACCCAGAGAAAGATTATGATGGGCATGAATACCGCGTTCTGTCTCGGGTTCTAAAATTTCATCATAGGCGCGAAAACGATCAGCATAACCGTCCATATCAATCGCGCCGCCAGAATCGGTCACATAGACGCATTGCGCGCCGTACGATTCCATTAACTTTGCTTGCTTAGCGAGCGCACTCGGTTCGCTCATGTGCGACATCATTAAGAACCCGATTGTGTCCATGCCCAATTCTCGAGCATATTCGATATGTTGTTTGGACACGTCTGCTTCAGTGCAGTGTGTGGCAACTCGAACTGACCGCACACCGAGATCATATGCTTGCTTGAGCGCGTCTACTGTCGCGATGCCTGGTAAAATCAAGGTGGTGAGCATGGCGTTCTCGACCGCGTCAGCAGCGGCTTCAATCCACTCCCAATCAGTGTGGGCGCCGAAGCCGTAGTTAAAGCTTGAACCATTAATCCCATCACCGTGTGCCACTTCGATTGCATCAACGCCGGCTGCATCTAAGGCCTGGCAAATTTTGATCACATGATCGAGCCCATACTGATGACGGATAGCATGCATGCCATCACGCAGCGTTACGTCTTGAATGAAAACTTTTTCTTGCCTTGGATCGGCTATCTTGCCGCGTGGTTGGCCGATCACGAACCCATTATCTGTGTGCGTCATGCCGCCTCCTGCAAGCCAAACTTTTCAACCGCCATCCGCTCAGCCACTGAACGCGCTGCGGAAGTCATGATATCGAGATTGCCCGAGTACTTTGGCAAATAGTGCCCGGCGCCTTCCACTTCTAGAAAAATAGTGGTCTTCAGGCCAGTGGTTTTACCAAAGCCTGGAATATTAAGTAAACGGTCTTGCGCGAAATGCTCAAACTGTAATTCTTGCTTTAAGCTGTAACCGGGCACGTAAGTTTGAATCTCGGCCACCATCGCCGCGACTGATTTCGCAATATCGTCTTCACTGGCACCCTGTGAGAGGGTGTAAACGGTGTTACGCATAATCATCGGCGGCTCGGCCGGGTTTAAAATTATGATGGCTTTGCCATTCTCGGCACCGCCAATCTTGGTAATGCCGGCAGAGGTAGTCTGGGTAAATTCGTCAATATTGGCTCGGGTACCCGGCCCGGCAGAGCGGGAAGATACCGAGGCAACAATTTCTGCATATGGCACTTTTTCCGCAACCCGACTGACGGCGTACACCATTGGGATCGTTGCTTGTCCACCGCAAGTGACCATGTTGACGTTCTGTTCTGCCAAATGCTCAGCCATATTTACCGCCGGTACACAGTAGGGGCCAATCGCTGCCGGTGTCATATCGATAAGTTGCTTGCCGGCTTGCAGACAAAGTTGATGATGATGTTCATGCGCCTTTGCCGACGTTGCATCAAACACGATGCGCGTCTCCTCCCAGCCAGGCAACTTGGTTGCGCCTTGCAAGCCCTCTGCGCTGGTCGCTATGCCGTACTTTTGTGCCATTGCCAAGCCTTCGGATTCAGGGTCAATTCCCAACATACCGACTAGCTCAAGCCGCTTCGACAAAGTATGGATTTTAATCATTAAGTCGGTGCCAATATTGCCCGAGCCTACAATCATCACCTTAATTTTTTGTGCTGCCACGATCGTGATACCTCTTTCAAGTCTTGGTAAATGTAACGTCAAGTGAACCAATACCATCAAGCGTCATCGACATCTGATCGCCCGCTACAATCGGCTCTAAAGGGACTAGAGAGCCGGATAAAATAACTTCTCCCGCCTTCAACGGTATGCCCAATTCACCAAAAGTGTTAGCAAGCCAAGCGATAGATTGCAGCGGCGAACCCTGAACCGCCGAGCCCAATCCTTCACTCAAGAACGCACCATTTTTACTCACCTCTACTCGGCAGTTAGCCAAATCTAAATCTTTTGGATTGACCGTTTTCTCGGCGATAACAAATACGCCGCATGACGCGTTATCGGCTACTGTGTCTTGAATCTTAATCTGCCAATCACGCACACGCGAATCGACTATTTCGAAACATGCCATCACTGATTCAGTGGCAGCCAAAACATCGGATTGGCTGATATTTGGCCCCACTAAGTCATGTGCTAAACGAAACGCAATCTCAGCTTCGGCGCGGGGTTGAATCAAATTTCCAATCGGAACGTTTCCCTCGCCAAACTGCATTTGGTTGGTCAACAATCCGAAATCAGGCTCATAGACGCCCAACATCGACTGCACCGCATCACTGGTGACGCCGATCTTCTTACCGACAATTTTTTCAGCACCGTCGGAGCCTTCGGCTGTGCGACGATCCATCACCATCTTCGCGATCGCGTATGCATCCGCAACCGTCATCTGCGGAGTTCGCTCTGTTAAAGGTTCGATCGCCTGACGGCTCTGCCAAGCGTCATACAGCTCATCGGCATAGAGCTTAATTTGCCTTGCATTGAGCATGCTAGTGTTTTAATTGGCCGCGCAATATTGCGCCGAGATAGCTATTGACCAGTTCTGCATACTCAACCATCACCCAATGACCGCACTGGCTTAGGATTGTGAACTGCGCATGCTCACAGCGTTGCGTAAAATGCGCAGCACCGCTTACCGGAGTCATCTCGTCTTGCTCACCCCAAAAACCATAGATAGGGCATTTCAGTGCACTCAACTCGGCAGACATATTAGGAATAATCATGCGCGATAACACGTCAGGCGGTTGCTGCTCTAAGATAGAAAAACGCTCTTCGACCAAACTATCGGTCACATGTTTGCTGTCAAAAACTAGGGTATTGAGAACCGTGCGCAAACCGTCTCTATCTAAACCGCCGTCTACAAACGCACTAACCATCTTGGCAATTCCAGGCATCCCAAAGTAGGTCTCCTTCTCTTCAATGCCGCCCGGCGCCATCATGATCAACGCCGTCACCAATTGGGGATAGTCGAGCGCGAGACGAATACAGATCGCACCGCCCAGAGAGTTCCCCAGTAGAGTACATTGCTCAATATTCAAGGCATCCAATGTGGCTTTCACATTGCTCGCAAATAGCTCGGTGGTGTAGTCGCAGCCGGTGGGTTTTGACGAGTAACCGAAACCGATCATGTCGATCAAAATTGCGCGGTATCCAGCTGCAACCACCCCATCAATATTGTGCTTGAAATTGCTATACGCACTTGCACCAGGGCCGCTGCCATGCAGAAAGACGACGGCTGGGCCTTCACCAAACTCTAAGTAATGCGTCCGTAGATCACCATTGCTGACATAGCGCCCCTCAGGCGGGCGATGATCCACTTGCTCGGTATTCGTTGCCATAAGGCTGTTGGCGGCGCGCTATAGAAACACGTCTTGATTTTCGCCACCGAGCATCATGTTGCCCCAGTTGCGTGCAAAACCCACGGGGTTATTGGCGACGTGCGCTCGCGCGATATGAATATCGTGCCAGATGTTCTGAATCTCCGAGCCGGTGTACACACTGCGGCCACCCGCAACTTCAAATAACAAATCCACCGCCGTGGACATATCGTCGATAACGCGCGAAGCCTGATAACGATAACGCACGCGATCGTTTAGAGGCACTTCTTCCCCCGCATCGATTTTTTCTTGCATTGCATCGAAATTGCGCGCCATCATGGTCTCCGCTTGATCGATGAGGTTTTCAGCTTCTGCTACGCGCCGCAATACGTCAGGGTCGCCGACCAACCGCGTGGGATCGGTACTGCTGGTACTGGCATTTTCGATAAACAATCGCAAGGCGTGCTTGGCTGCACCAATCGCCGGCGTTGAAACCACACGGATAAAAGTTTGCGCCCAAGGCAAATTGTATAAATTGCTAGGCTGATCATTTTTACACTCAAACCCATCCATTTGTTTGTGGGTTCGATAATCCGGCACAAATACAGGCTTATCTATAACGATGTCGTTCGAGCCAGTCCCCTGTAAGCCCATGCTGTTCCAAGTATCTTCAATCTCATAGTCTGCGCGCGGCACTAAAAAGGTACGATACCCTTCACCGGCCACAATCGCCCCCAGTAACACCCACTCACAATGATCAGAGCCTGAGCTCCAACCCCAGCGACCACTTAACATCAACCCACCTTCGGCCGGCTCAGTTCGGCCACCAACCGGATTGTAGGAACTTGATATGCAGGCATCGGGGTTGTCACCATAAACGTCACGCTGCGCTTGCTCATCCATCAAAGCAATTTGAAATGCGTGAATCGCGATGATGCCACCGACCCAAGCGGTGCTCATATCGTATTCAGCAATCTCCGTTTGAATTTGAAAAAATTCCCTCGGCGTGATTTCTAAGCCGCCCCACTGAGCGGGGACCATCGAGCGAATATAACCTGACGCTTTCAAGTCCTTTATCGAATCATCAGGCAAGCGCCGCAACTCACGGCCTTCATCGGAACGTTCTGCAAACTTGCTTAAGTAAGGGGCAATATCAACTGAGTTAGCGGCAGGCATGCTCGCAGTGGCGGCACTCGATGGCATAAAAAAGAACTCCGGTTTTGTGGGCGTTGAAGAGCTGGCAAGCGGCCCGTCACTCGCAGCTTTAACCAGCCACGAAGTGGAGCCAATAAATCAATAAAACGTAATCAACTCGACTTATTTCTGCGAATATTACCATGAAGAAGGTCGAAATAAACCATTTGCGTAAAAATAGAACTCATATTTTACTGCTTTCGCCTTGACCGATAATCCTTCCCCAGCGGTAATCGTATTTCACATTTTTGATCGCCAGCTTGGTATCAACATGCTTTACCCCAGGGATCGCCATGATGTCCTTGTTCACACATTCAATCATTTCATCATTTGAGCCGAAAAATGAGATCGCTAAGATTTCATACCGACCCAGCATGGTAGCTGCGAATCGCACAAACGATAATTGCGCAATCTCTTCAGCGGTTTCACGCAAAGAATCTAGATTGGCGTGAATTCCGAGGTAGGCCATCATGGGATTTTCATGGCCGGTCATAACCCGGGTGTCGGCGATTGCCATAATCTTTATCACGTTGTCGGCCTGCAGTCGCTTGATGCGTCCACGCACCGTGCCTTCCACTAAACCCAATTCATCAGCTATTTCACGATTACTTAAGCGCGCGTCCTTTGATAAGTGCTCAATGATTTGGCGATCCACATCATCCAAAATACGGTCAACCATTATTTGCTCCTCCAATAGATGAAACCCATCCTGATTCATAGCGCAATACATCGACGGTAATCCCCGGCACCAAACGGGCAATCCCTTTCACCTTAGGCAATTCCTCATGCATAAATTGGGACAGTTCGGCAAAGTTTTTAACCCCGACCAAAATATCCAAATCATGCACACCAGTCGTCAGGTTCACGCTAAATACCTGCGGGAGTTCCGCCAATTCATTGGCGACCTCTTCAGAGCGACGGTTCTCTACCTCGATGGCGATGGCGAGCAATAGCTCAAACCCAGCGGCGTTGAAATCAGTCACTGCAACAATGCGCATAATGTCAGCGTCTTCCATGCGCTGAATGCGTTTACGTACCGCGGAAGGGGTAATATCAACCGCTGTGGCAATGTCTTGAATCGGCATTCGGCCATCTTGTTGAAGCAATTCAATGATGCGTAAATCGATCTCGTCGGTTTCAGTCATACGGCCCAATATGGCAATAAATAGCGATGTGCTTAAGTGTAGCTAATTTTACGCAATTGGTATCTCAATTGTCTGAAAAACGAGCATTTTCGTTCAATTTAGTGCACATATTTACGAAATTGTTTACCATGGACAAAACGTTTTGGACTCGCTCCAGGTCATTTTACCACCCATGCAAGACGATATTATTAGCCGCATAGAGCGCTTGGAAGCGCTGGATGAAATCCGCCAACTAGCGGCCAAATATGCACTTTCACTTGATATGCGTGACCTCGATGCGCACGTCAACTTATTTGCCGCAGACATTCAAGTTACGCGGGATTTGCGCGGCAGAGCGCATTTAAAACGTTGGCTCGATGACACCTTGCGACTGCAGTTTACTGGCACCTCACATCATATTGGCAACCACATCATCGAATTCAGCGATGCAACCCATGCGCATGGCGTGGTGTACTCAAAAAATGAACATGAGACGCCAAGCGCCGAGGGAGATGAATGGGTCATCATGCAAATGATTTACTGGGACAACTACGAACGCATCGATGATCGCTGGTATTTCCGCCGACGGTTGCCCTGCTACTGGTATGCCACCGATCTCAACAAGCCGCCGATTGGCGACCATAAAATGCGCTGGCCCGACCGGGAACCCTACTCCGGCGCCTATCATGAGTTGTTCCCGAGTTGGGCAAAGTTTTGGCAAAACCCACCCAAGGACGACATGCCCGAGGTGGCCGAGCCAGTACCCTTCGAGCAATTTCTCTTGCACATGAAAGGCGATCATCCCGACCCAAAAATTCGAGTTCGTTAACCAGAGCAGCGGCATGTCAAACCAACAAACGATACCAAGCGTATTGCAGAATGCGGCTGAGAAGTGGCCCGAACAGATCGCCATCCAAGACGGTGATATCTCGTTCAGCTTCGAACAATTGCAACAGCAATCGCTGCTTGCCGCCAGCGCGCTGGTTGCCAATGGTCTGCAAGCCGGTGATCGCGTAGCCATTTGGGCACCGAATATTCATGAATGGGTGTGGACGGCGCTGGGCGTGCATATCGTAGGGGGCGTCTTGGTGCCCTTGAATACGCGTTATCGCGGTCTCGAAGCCGGCGATATCCTACGCCGCTCACAGGCCAAGATACTGTTCACGACCAACGGCTTTTTGGATACTGATTACCCTGCTTTGATCGCTTCTGAGGAGCTTCCGAAATTAGAAAAAACTGTATTGTTACGTGGGTCGCATGCCAAGTGCGAAGCGATCACTGACTTTCTTGCACGCGCCGACTCCAAAAGCTCTAACACAGTTGATGCGCGGCTAGCGGCGCTTTCACCGCGAGACACCAGCGATATTTTGTACACATCTGGCACCACCGGCGCACCCAAAGGGGTGGTTAGCTCCCACGGTCAAACTGTGGAGATATTCACCACCTGGAGCAACACAGTGGGTCTGCGCTCAGCAGATCGATATTTGGTAGTAAATCCATTTTTTCATAGTTTTGGTTACAAAGCCGGCTGGTTGAGCTGTTTGATTCAGGGCGCCAGTTGCTTTCCAATGGCGGTCTATGACCCGGCGCAAACACTCAGCATGATTGCAGATCACGCCATCACCATACTGCCGGGCGCCCCGACAATTTTTCAGACCTTACTCAACGAGCCTAATTTAAACACCACCGACACGTCGAGTCTGCGGTGTTCCGTGACAGGCGCGGCATCCGTGCCCGAGCAATTAGTGTACGCGATGAAAAACACGCTCGGTTTTGAGGAGGTTTTCACCGCTTACGGCCTGACTGAATGCCCGGTCGTTAGCATCACTCAGCCAGGCGATGATATTGCCTTGATCGCCAACACCGCTGGCAAGGCCATCGACCAAACCGAGATTCGCATTTTAGATAATCAGGGCCAGCCCTGTGCAGCGAACACCGTAGGTGCGATTCAAGTACGCGGCTTTAATGTTATGCAAGCTTACTTTGAGAATGAGGCCGCCACCGCCGAAGCGATTGATAAAGATGGTTGGCTGGACACCGGTGATCTCGGGTGGATGGATGAAAACGGTTATATCAAGGTCACTGACCGCGCCAAAGACATGTTTATTGTGGGCGGTTTCAATTGCTACCCTGCCGAGATTGAAAACTTGCTGTTAAACCATCCGCAAATCATTGACGCCGCCGTGGTGGGCATGCCGGATGAGCGCTTAGGTGAAGTCGGTTGCGCTTATCTGGTTGCCGACCCTGCGACGGACGCCACAGAGCTGAACCATGAAAATCTAAAACAATGGTCAAGAACTCACATGGCAAATTTCAAAGTACCAAGGCAATTTGTTTTACTAGATGCCCTACCCCGCAATGCATCTGGCAAGGTACAAAAATTCATGCTCGCAGAGAATGCTGGTACTCGCCTCTAAGCATATAAAGATGCATAGAAAGCAGCATAGAAAAATGCATAGAAATTGATTTTGTAGGCAGCACCAATGCATAAGCTCAATTTAGACAACAATCAGGATCGCACACTGCCGCGATTGCTGCAGTTGCAGGCAAGGCACAATGCTGAGCAAAAATTCTTAATCACCGAGTCACTGCAGCTCAGCTTTCATGCAGCCTACGATAAAGCCTGTCGACTCGCATCTGGGCTCCAACACCTCGGCCTCAACTCGGGCGATAATATCGCCTTATTCTTAAATAATCGCCCAGAGACCGTGCTACTGGCAATCGCAGCGAATATGTTGGGCGCAATCTGGGTGCCCATTAATACCGACTACAAAGGGGCTTGGTTACAAACAACTTTAGACGACTCCAAGGCGAAAATTTTAGTCACTCAAAACAGCCTTTACGAAACGCACGCCGACGTAATTGATCAAATCAGCGGCCCACAGTTATTGATCCTGGATACTGGCGGCCTCGATATGTTGCTCGAACACCCACCTTATCAAACGGAACTTGAAAAACTGTATTACGGAGACACCAGCGCGATCATGTGGACGTCGGGCACCACCGGCAAAAGCAAAGGAGTAATGGTGAGTCACAACAACTGGCTACGCCCTATCATTGACGGCAGCAGCCTTATGTATGACTCTGAACCTGGCGACATAATAATGAATGTGCTGCCCATGTATCACGCCGCTGCATGGAATACGGCCATTTTACGCGCCTTAGTCGAAGGCATCCCAGTGGTGATTGAACCGCGATTTTCAGTATCGAATTTCTGGCAACGGGTAAACCAGTTTGGCGCAACGCAAGCTTTTACGCTGGGCGCCATGCATATGTTTTTATGGAATGCCCCTGCCAAACCGAGCTTGGATAAAAACACCCTACGCTGCCTTCAAGCAGTGCCAATGCCCGAGGCAATACGGGCAGATTTTGAGCAACGATTTGCGCTACAAATCATCGGCTCAGGCTACGGTCAAAGCGAATGCATGATGATCATCACGACCGCGGGTTTTGACACAGCACCACCTAACTCCATGGGCTATGCAGCTCGCGACCTTGACATAAAATTATTGGACGACAACCACCAAGAAATTGAACCCGGCGAGATTGGCGAGATCTGCGTCAAGCCGCACCAGCCGTATACGATTTGTAATGGCTACTTTAATGATGCGATTGCCACACAAGCGGCCTGGCAAGACGATTGGTTTCATACTGGCGACCTCGCTCGCCAAATAGACGGCGGCGCTTATTTTTTTGCTGACCGAAAAAAAGATGCTGTTCGCTACGCGGGTCGCAATATCTCTACGCTCGAAGTAGAGAGTGTGGTACGCCAGCACCCCTTGGTCAAAGACGTTGCCGCCTTTGGCATTCCGTCTGATGAGCTTGACTGCGAGGACGAGCTAGCCCTCGCAGTTGTAGTAAGTGCTGAATGCGATATGGCAGACAATGAAGTATCACAAGATATCGCCAACTATATCAGCGATAACGCGCCGCACTACTTCGTCCCACGCTACATCACGGTCGTCACAGAATTGCCCTACACACCCACCAATAAAGTGCAGAAATTTAAACTCCGCGAATCAGGTGTGCAAGCACACACTTGGGATCGCAAGCAAAGCCAAGCATGAAGCGATTGCTTAAATTTGCTGGTCTTGGTGTACTGGTCCTGGCTCTTATAGCCGTTGTACTAAGCCTTACAATAAATCGCTACCAAAGCGAAGGAGAGCTTGAACTCGATGGTCTAACTGCCCCTGTCACGGTCACACGTGATCAATTCATGATTCCCTACATCCATGCGAGTTCCATGGACGACGCCTTGCTCGCCCAGGGCTTTTTGACTGCCCAAGCGCGTACTTTTCAAATCCAGCTCTACCGCCTGCTGGCGCTAGGTAGGTTGAGTGAAGTGTTCGGCGAGGCTGCGATCAACAACGACATACTGATCCGCTTGATTGATATTGAAGGCCTAGCTGCAAAACAGACCAACGCCCTCGATCAGCAAGCGCGTCGTTACTATCAACAGTATGTTAATGGAGTAAACACGTACTTAAAAGACTTCCGCCACGAACACCCGATAGAAGTTGAGCTGCTCGGCTTTGAGCCTGAGTCATGGAGCTTGCAGGACATTGTGGCTATTCAATTATTTCAATCGTGGGCAAACGGCAGCGCCTGGAAAACAGACTTGATCAACCTGCAACTGATCGACGAAGTTGGTGCCGAGCGGGCTCAACAAATTGCGCAAATAACAATTAATCCCGAGGATGGCTCGCGCGCCGTCGCCGACCTTGCTACCACCCACGTCAACAATAAAGACGATGTAGTTCTTAGCACTTTAGAATGGTTGAGCGAACTTCCAAATGCGATGAATGCGGGCAGTAACGCTTGGGCTACTGGCAACCGTTTATCAAAAAATGGCAAACCAATCTTAGCCAACAACCCGCACTTACCCGTTGGTAACCTACCCGGTTTTTGGATGCCAATGGCTATCTTCACGCCCGAACTGAAGGTTGCCGGAGTTCACGCTCCGGGTTCACCTGGGATCGGCGTTGGCCGCAACAATCATATCGCCTGGGGCGCAACCGTCGGCGGCAGTGATGGCGCTGATATCTATGTTGAACAATTGGATTCGCAAAATCCAGACCATTACCTTCAAGGCCAGAAGTCACTCCCACTCAGCGTTCGCACCACAAACCTAAGAATCAAAGATCGTGATTCAGATTACGGCTATCGGACTCAAACCGTACGCATGCGAAGCACACCGCGCGGCCCCCTGATTTCAGATCATGTGCTTGCATACACGGGCGGTCGTGCACTCAGCCTGCGATGGGCTGCGCGACAAACACTGAGCAACCCTAGCCTTGGCAGCGACCGCTTACTGTATGCCAAAGATACCGAAGAAGCTCAGCAGGCGATGCGTTTATTCCCGGGTGCGCTCAGCCATATTGCTGCCGACGATCAAGGCAACATTGCGCGAGTTTCTTCCGGGCGCGTACCCATAAGGTCACTTGGCGATGGTGCCAAACCAGTGGAGATCTCAGCGCTAGTAGAATTAGATCATGATAACTGGCGCGGCTTGATTCCAAGCGACGAGATGCCTAAGCAAATCAATCCGGTAAGTGACTGGGTAGGCACAGCAAATCACCGCATCATCGCGCAAGATTATCCTTATCAATATTCCAAGAATTTCGCCTCGTCTTGGCGCTACCGGCGCATTCAACAATTCTTTAGCTCTCGCGATCGTGTGGATGTGAATGACCATTGGACCTTGATCAACGATGTCAAAAACCTCCTCGCCGAGCACTTAGCGCCGCGGTACGTTCAAACGCTGCAAAATAGTCATGCAGACCTCGCCAAGGTTTTGCAGCAATGGGATAAATTCGATCATGCTGACAAAGCCGCACCTGCACTGTTTCAAGCCATTACCAAACATCTCGCCCAGCAAACATTTGCTGATGAACTATCCCCAGAACTCTGGCAACAGATATTCGATACCCCCTACTTTTGGCAAGAACGCTTGGTTGATATGTTGCTCAATAACAACCACCCCTGGTTTGACGATCAATCAACTCCTGAGATTGAAACCGCTGCTGACATACTCGCCCGCGCTATTGAATTAGCCGTGTCTGAACTACGCACGAAAATGGGTTCGGATATTAGCGCTTGGCAATGGGGAGACATTCATACGATCACCTTCAATAGCCCGGTGATCCCGGGAAAATTAATGGCCCGTTTATTCGGCGCGGGCACACATCCCATAGATGGTTCTGGTGAAACACTGAATCGCAGCGCCTTTAAACCCAGCCTCGGATACGACACTGCGATCAACGATTCAGTACGATTAGTGGTTGATCTTAGCGACAAAGACAAGCTACTGGCCGTGATTCCAGGAGGCGTGAGCGCGCGATATTTTGACCCTCATTTAGACACTCAAACTCAAAGCTGGTTGAGTGGCGAGGCTCACCCGATATATTTTAGTCCGCAAACAGCCAAGCAGGTGGCGGTCAGTGAGCTTGTGCTAATTCCAACCGACTAACTACCGCCCTGTTTGGCAACATCACTTGATTTACTAAAAACCACTGGCCTCAGCAAAGCGTTGCTTATGCACGGAAGTACTGCCCCAGGCGGACTGCAGCACACGGGCACGCTTATAAAATAAACCGATATCTAATTCATCGGTGATCCCCATACCACCATGCAATTGAATTGCCTCAGTGGTTATAAGTTGAGCCGTTTGGTTGGCGAGCACTTTGGCATGACTGCAAGCTTGCTTTGCATCTTTTCGATCTGACTCTACCGCTTCCATTGCATCGTAAATCACAGACTTAAGCATTTGCAGCTGCATATACGCTTTGGCCATTCGATGCTGCAAAGCTTGAAAGGCTCCAATCTTCTGACCAAACTGTTCGCGCTCACGCAGATACGCCAAGGTACGATCAAAGGCTTCGCTGCTGATTCCAAATAACTCACAAGCCGTAATTGCCGCGCCGGTATTACGAATCTTATCCATAGCCGTCGAAGAACTAAACGCCAGCAATTCCGCGCATTCTAAGCGGGCAACATCGACCCTCGCGTAATCTCGATGGTCCAACAGACTCACCGGCTGCTTATCCTCAGGGCGCAATTCGATAATGCCAGCGCCATCAGACTGAGGGGCGCACAAAATAGTTGTCGCCATCCCTTCTGCCACAAAATTCAGCGGGTTATTAATTTCGCTATCCGTTACAGCAACTTGAGATTGCCCAGTCATAATTTCATCGAGTAGTCGATCACGCAGTTCGCTCGGCTCACACTCGTTTAATATGGTCACTCCCAAAACCGCGGTACTAACCAGCGGCGTGGCCGCTAAGTTTTTAGCCGCTTCAGTGCAGATAACCCCTAGGCCGCGCAAACCAAACTCCGAACCGCCAAATTGCTCCGGAACTAGGATTCCGGCCCAACCTAATTCAAGCATCGCTTGCCAATGCTCTGATTGGCAGGCGACAACACCGTGTGCATCTCGCTGAGCCCGGAATGTATCGACCGACATATTCTCGGCAAA
>CALJJR010000061.1 GCA_937973905.1 uncultured Arenicella sp.
TTGCTGCAAGGAATGGAGCAAACCGTCACGCCCAACGAAGCACAACTGGGTGATTACTTTAAACAGAACGCCGACCGCTATGCTGTTCCGGCCAAACTGAGTTTCAAGCACATATTCTTTGCCGCTGACGCTGAGCAGCCCGAGCAGGCCCAGCAACGAGCACTGGCGGCTATGAGTGCGTCTTCCGAAACGACCGCAGCAAGGGGCGACTCTTTTCCTTATCAGAAGGCATATCTTGATCGCAGCGCCGATCAAATCGCACGCCACTTTGGCAATGCTTTTGCAGAGCAGATATTTACCCTCGATGCTGCGCCAGGAACCTGGCAAGGTCCGATCGCTTCAGCCTACGGTGTGCACCTGGTGAATGTCACCAGCACCCACACAGCGCGTGCGCCTGCTTACAAAGAAGTACAAGACCGCGTGTTACGAGATTATTTGCGTGACGCGAACTCAAGCCGTAATCGCGCGGTGATTGACAAAGTTGTAAAAAATTATCGAGTGGAACGCGTCGCGGAAAAATGATTTTCGTTGAAAAAGCTCTGCTAAACTGCTCGTCGAGCTGCACCAAGCCGAGAACAAACGCAGCCGAGTCACACTCTTTTGGAGGAAAAATGTTGCATCGTCACTTAGCCATAATAGCTGCTAGTCTGAGCTTAATCGCTTGCCAACCGCAAAACGAAACTGCTCAGCAAGAATCTCAAACCACTGAGCCCGCCCCTGCTGTAGAACAACAAGCAGTCATGCAACCGGTTACAGCGGAGGCCATTCTCGCTGCGGACAACTCTGGCTGGCGCACCCACGGCCGCACCTACTCAGAACAACGACACTCGCCTTTGAGCCAAATTAATACTGAGTCAGTCAGCGAGCTTGGCTTGGCTTGGTCATTCGACCTTAATTCGAGCCGCGGTATTGAAGCCACACCAATCGTGCATCAAGGCATGATCTACGTCACCTCCACGTGGAATGTTGTTTACGCTCTGGATGCACGTAGTGGTGCCTTCCTTTGGGAGTTCGACCCCAAAGTTGACAAAGAACAAGCCGGTAAAGGCTGTTGCGACGCGGTTAATCGCGGTGTGGCCATTTGGGGCAACAATGTGATCACCGCCACCATCGACGGCCGACTTATCTCACTTGATGCCAAAAAAGGCACAGTGAACTGGGACGTCTTGACCATTGACAAATCCAAGCCGTACACGATTACTGGAGCGCCTAGAATCATCGACGGCAAAATCATTATTGGCAACGGTGGCGCAGAGCTTGGGGTGCGCGGTTATGTGTCTGCCTATGCAGCTGATAGCGGAAAACTTCTGTGGCGTTTTTACACCGTGCCGGGCAATCCGGCTGATGGTTTTGAAAACGAGACAATGGAAATGGCAGCCAAAACCTGGACCGGTGAATACTGGGCCGCCGGCGGTGGCGGCACCGTTTGGGATTCCATGGCCTACGATCCAGAACTCGATCTGCTCTATATTGGCGTGGGCAACGGTTCACCTTGGAACCAAACCATCCGCAGCCCAGAAGGCGGTGACAATCTCTTCTTGTCTTCGATTGTGGCGCTCAAACCAGACACCGGCGAGTACGTTTGGCACTACCAGTCGACGCCCGCAGAAACATGGGACTACACGGCTACCCAACATATGATTCTCGCGGATCTAGAAATCAACGGCGAAATGCGCAAAGTGATTATGCAAGCGCCAAAGAACGGTTTCTTTTACGTGGTTGATCGCGAGACTGGCGAATTTATCTCGGCGAATAATTTTGTGCCGGTCACTTGGGCCACACACATTGATCAAGAAACCGGTCGGCCGGTAGAAACCGAAGCAGCGCGTTACTCTGGTAAGGCGCCTGCTCCGCAACTGCCCGGCCCTCTTGGCGCGCACAACTGGCACCCGATGTCGTACAACCCTGACACCGGCCTGGTCTATATTCCCGCCCAAGAAGGCCCTTGGGTTTATACCGATGCGGAGAACTATGAAATGAAGCTGGGTGGCTGGAACACCGGCACCGATTTTACTTTTGCCGTTCTGCCCTCCGATGTTGCTACCTTTAAAGCTTTAAAGGCGGCAGTAAAAGGCCGTCTACTCGCTTGGGACCCAGTCAAACAAGAGGCAGCTTGGTCGTTCGAACATAAGGGCCCATGGAACGGTGGCGTGCTTTCAACCAAAGGTGGCCTCGTGTTTCAAGGTACGGCTGACGCTCATTTCGCGGCCTACGATGCGGCATCTGGTGAGCGCCTGTGGCGGTTCTTTACCCAAACCGGCGTGGTCGCAGCGCCCATCACCTATGAACTCGATGGCGAACAATATGTGGCGGTGGCCTCAGGTTGGGGCGGCTCTTTTGTCTTGGGTTATGGCGGGGTATTACCAACCGGCAGCCAAAATAACGCCGGTCGTTTATTGGTCTTTAAATTGGGCGCCGCCGACACCTTGCCAGAACTCGAAAACGTGCAGCTCGCTGAATTGAGTATCCCAGAGATGTTGGATGTCGGCGAAGAAACCATTGCCCAAGGTTTAAAAGTTTACGCCAATAACTGCGTTACTTGTCACGGCGATCAGGCCTTCTCGTCAGGATTAGTGCCGAACCTACGTTTCTCTGGCATCACCACCAACGCCGAGGCTTGGCGCTCAGTAGTTCTGGGTGGCAGCCTGGCTAAAAGCGGCATGCCAAACTTTGGCAAGGTACTCAGCGAAGCAGATGCTGAAGCCGTACGCGCTTATGTAATAGCCGAAGCAAACAGCGGCCGTGATGAAGAGTTTTATAAATCGCTGAGCGCTGCCGAAGACTAGTCAAACAACAAGCTAATTATCGCTGCCAGCCAGCCCAACTCTGGTCTGGCTGTAGGCGGCAGCGGTAACGGCCCACCCGGGTCTGGATTGGTAATGGTAGTGGGCCGAAAATCTTTGATAAGCAGGCGCGAAATATTAAAGGCCCGCTGATTGTCGGCAGGGTTGGCCTGCCCTTCTGGCACTCCACATGGCTGGCCAAGACAATCCGCCGCTAAGTTGCTAAAGCGAAACCCAATCGCGCTGTCATTAAGACGACTCATCACGGTTCCCCAACTTTGATTAGCCGCGCCATGACCGCAAGCATAGGACAGAAAAAAGCCCTCACAGGGATCAAAGGCGTTCGGATTCACCGCCGCATGCTCATGCCCTGAACCCAGGTTATGGCCAACTTCATGCGCGAAAACAGAGTCGCAGCATCCCGGTGATATGCGTGTTGAAGAAAACGCGAAATTGGGAGAATCCCCATTTACCCAAGCGATGCCAGACGCCGAAAAACCGGAACCAGCATGCAACACAGCTACCATATCCGCACCTACTAAATCGCGAATAGCCGGTAGTTCAGAAAAATCACCACTGCCACTAGTGGCGCGAGTTAAATTGGTACCAATATCTGCGCTGTTATCAAAATCAAGCTCGTAAGCCAACACTAAGCGCAGCTCCATTAGCACGCCACTGCGTGCCAAGGATTCATTGGTAAAATTGACCAGTTGGTTAATGCGCGTTAAGGGGTTGCTGAACGTCGACGCAAACTCGGGAGGGTACACCACCAAAAAATCGACAATTGAGATCTCTTCGTTCGACTTCTGAGCAACTTTAGCTTGTTGTTCTAAGGCACGAATTTTTTCTTTTGCCTCTTTAGTGCGAGGCTTTAACGGCAAACGATAGTCGCCCTCTAGATTGTATTTACTATTTACCCGCGCATCACTCAGCACCACCGTCAAAGAGTCACGTTGAAACACGGAGAAACTTATTTCATCACTCGTAATGCTGCCGTAAACGGCTTTAGGGTTAAGCGTAAACACAGTTGAACCGTGCTCGCCGAACTCCCCTGCAATGCTAACGTCGCCATTGGGCATGCTCTTTACCGAAGTCACTGTCACCTCTATTGGCGACGCATTGGGAAGCGGCATTAAAACAACGTCACCCACCGCGGCACTCGCCAGCGATGAACTCATCACTATTTGTGACTGCGAAGAATTTTGACCTACGTCACCCTGCTTGGCGTTGAGCAAGGAGTAAGCAGTTATCGGATCCGCAGCGTTGACTGGCGATAACATGAAAGCCAGCACCAGACCAAGAATGGCTCGCAGAGAATTACGGCCGCTAGGACATACGCTGTTGATGCTGCGCAGGAACGCAACCTTAAAGAATGAAACGCTAGAGAGGAATTTCGAGATAGGTAAAAACATGGGCACTATTTTCTTATTGTTTACCCAACTCACTGCACTGCTGAGTGCGCGACCTTAGCATGCACATCCAAGGCAATGCTTATTGAAGCGGAAAAATTAACAAAATAAAACCTTAACGACCAACCACGAAGCTCGCACAAGTAGTGGCGCTGCCGCCAACATTAAAGGTTGCCATATTATTAACACCCGGTATTTGCATAGCGCCCGCTTGGTCACTCACCTGCTTATAACAATCAAGCAACATTCTCACACCTGTGGCACCCACGGGGTGCCCCAAGCCCATCAAACCACCACTCGGGTTAATCGGGAAATCACCGTCTTTGGTGATTCTGCCCTCTTCAACTGCTTGCCAGCTTTGACCCGCAGGTGTCACCCCCCAGTGGTCGATCGCCATGTATTCAGTGATGCTAAAACAATCATGGGTTTCTAGGCCACCCAACTGCTCGGTAGATGTGAGCCCAGAACGGCGTAGTACATCACCCACCAAATCTCGAATATGCGGGTAAATATAATCGGCGTTTTTGCTCAAACGCATTTTCTCTTCCCACAACAG
>CALJJR010000062.1 GCA_937973905.1 uncultured Arenicella sp.
TGAATGGCTCAGCTTACGGGTTCAATATGAGCGCGATGGCTTGGGAAGTCACCGCAGGCTTTGCAACCATTGTGATGGCCTTAGTTTTTCTGCCTAAGTATTTACGCGGCGCCTTCACCACATTGCCGAGTTTTCTCGAAAACAGGTTCGACGATGGGGTTAGGCGTTTGACGGTCGTGCTGTTTATGGTGGGCTATGGCTTGGTCACCATTCCGTCCATTTTGTACTCAGGTTCGGTCGCTGTTTTACGCCTGTTCGACGTACCCGGCCTGTTAAATTTGCCTTATTCGCAAGCGCTGGTTGTGACCGTGCTCGCAGTTGGAACTATCGGCGCGATCTACGCCGTCTTCGGTGGCTTAAAAGCCGTGGTGGTATCCGACACAATCAATGGCATTGGCTTGCTCATTATTGGTATTTTGGTTCCAACCTTAGGTTTGATAATGCTGGGAGATGGTAGCTTTATCAAAGGCTTAACGACTATTTCTACAACAGAAACTCATAAGTTGAACGCGGTTGGAGACCCCTCTGATCCAGTTCCATTTGGCACCATCTTTACTGGCATGATCTTTGCTAATTTGTTCTATTGGGGCACCAATCAATACGTGATCCAACGAACATTAGGGGCGGCCAGCTTGGCGGAAGGGCAGAAGGGTGTGTTGCTGTCTGGGTATTTTAAATTGCTCGTGCCGTTCATGATGATGATTCCCGGCATTATCGCGTTCCATCTCTATTCCAACAGCGGGCAAGAATTGCTCTCAATAGACCTTGCGTACCCTCAGTTGGTGAAGGATGTATTACCGGTTTACCTCTCTGGGTTTTTTCTCGCTGTGTTGCTTGGCGCCGTGTTCAGTTCCTTTAATTCGTTGCTCAATAGTGCCGCAACCTTGTTCTGTCTCGACGTCTACCAGTCTATGCTCAAACGCAAGATTGGCGATGCAGAACTAATCAAGGTGGCCAAGATTGCCAGTGTGGTGATCGCCATTTTTTCATTCATCGTTGCACCGCTATTGCAGTACGCACCTGATGGGCTTTGGCAGATCATCCGGATATTTACTGGGTTTTATAATATTCCGGTCATTGCCGTGGTTTTAATCGGCCTGTTTACCCAGCGAGTGCCTGCTTTAGGCGCCAAGGTGGCGATTTGCTTTCATGTGGTGGCCTATGGGCTGATTAAATTTGTCTTCGAAGTGGATCTTCATTTTATCCATTTGTATGCGGTTCTGTTCGTCATTGAAATCGGCATCATGCTGAGCTTTGGCTATTTTCAACCTACCGCTGATGATTGGCAGTATGACGAGGCAGCCAAGGTAAGTCTGCAGCCATGGCGCTATGCGCAGCCTGCAGCAGCGACCATGCTGGCAGCCATCGTTTTGCTTTACTTATTGTTCTCACCCATTGGCCTGGTGGGCGGTGTTTCTGCGGCTTTTTGGATGTGGGCGGCGTTAGTGGTGGTCTTGAATGCTCTGATTTGCTGGTGGACATTACAGGTGTATGACCGTAAATATGGTGCTTGAAATCTAACTCTTATATAAGATATAAGTTGTATTACACATAGTGAAAATGTAGACTCAGACTATGGTTTTGCTTGGCGTTTGTCGTCTAAAAACGGCGAACCGGGCCTAAGCCTTTTTGATAGCAAGTCTGTTCAACTTAGAGGAGAGTCAAGATGAGAGCATTGTCTAAAAGGTCGGTGGTATTGCTGACCGCAATATTGACGATGGGAGTCGGTACTGGGCCAGTATTAGCCCAAGATGTATTTTTGGAAGAGATAATTGTTACTGCGCAAAAACGTGAACAAAGCGTTCAAGACGTACCAATCGCTGTCACGGTTTTAGATGCAGAGAAAATCAACTCAGCGCATGCAGTAGGGCTGGAAGGTCTGCAGCAACTTATCCCTTCAGTTTCGTTCCGCAAAGGTAACACCAACCGCAACTCAACCGTTGTGGTGCGAGGAATCGGCACAATTTCTTTTAGTACGGCCGCTGAACCCAGTGTGTCTACCGTGGTTGATGGCGTCGTGCTAGGTCGCTCAGGTCAAGCATTTACCGATCTCTACGACTTGGAGCGCATTGAAGTATTGCGAGGCCCTCAAGGCACTCTATTCGGTAAGAACGCTTCAGCTGGTGTGGTTAATATGACCACCAAACGCCCGACTGACGAACTTACCGGTTCGCTCGACGTTTCAATCTTTGAAGATGATGAAACCCGAATTAAAGCGGGCATTTCTGGAGCACTAGGCGAGAACGTTCGCGCCAGCCTCACCGCGTTTGATGGCAATTTTGATGGCTATATCACTAATGTCTTCAATGGTGAAACAATCAATGGCTATGACCGACAAGGTTTCCGCGGCATGCTGGAATGGGATGTTAGCGATAACGTCGAAGTGTTGTTCATTGCCGAAGACTATGAGGCCAATGACAATTGCTGCGCAGATTTAGAAGGTTTACCAAGTGGTCGTAACCCATTGTCGCCAGCTGTGCCAAACAGCACGGGCATCAGTAATGGCTTTGCGGATATCGATCTTGACCAACGTTTGGTTGATCACGATTTAACCACTCGTACGCTGGATGATCATCAAGCATTCTCGGTGCAGGTTGAAGCCGGCATCGGTGATTACACCTTGACGTCTATCACCGCTGTACGTGATTGGGACAATACAGAGATTCGTGAAGGTGACTTTACCTCCAATGCGGGTACCGTACCGTTACCAGTCGATTTCTCATCAACGTTTTTCCAACTGCACGATATCGGCGAGCAAAGCTGGGAGCAATTTTCGCAAGAGCTGCGGATTGCATCGCCGGTTGATCAAGCTGTGACATGGCAAGCAGGTTTGTTCTATTGGAATATCGAGTCTGACCGTCGCTTCCGTCGCGACGCAAGTTGTCAGGTCCATCCAAATAACGACCCAATATTAGCTGCGAACCCGGGTTTGACTTGTCTGTCTACGGATATCGTCGCGGCTACGGCCAACTTTGATACTGAGTTCGATAACTTCTCGGTATTTGGCCAAGGCACCGTCGCGTTGACCGAAAACTTAAACTTAATTCTAGGGCTTCGCTATACAGACGATGAGGTGTCTTTTAATCATCGCCGAATCAATGATGACCCGTTCGGTCGTCGTGGCGTTGGTGTACGTGGTGCTGGTAATAATACCGACTTCTCCAACTCAACGGATGAGAGCAATACTTCTGGCAAGCTGGGGTTGCAGTGGGAGTTTAACGATACGGGTATGGTCTACACCACTCTCTCGCAAGGGTACAAAGGGCCAGCATTCAATACCTTTTACAATATGGGCTTGAATGACACTCTGCCAATTGGCGATGAAACATCTGATTCGTTTGAAGTGGGTTACAAGCTCACTACCGGAACGCTGTTCGCTAACTTGGCGGTTTTTGTCACCGATATTGAGGGTTTTCAAGCCAATAACTTTGATGATTCTACAGGCGTCACGATTACTCGCTTGACCAATGCCGGTGATGTTTCAACCAAAGGAGTCGAGCTTGATTTCATTTGGCAGCCAAGCGAAAACTTCCAGATGTCTGGCGGTATCGCAAGTATTGATGCCGAAATTGATCGCTTTAACTGCCCACTTGATGTTGCGCCAGGAGCATGTACAGATCGTTCTGGTCTCGATGTGCCATTCTCCCCGGATCTTAAATACTCGCTAAGCGCCAATTATGTGGTTCCTACCGATGCGGTGGATATTATCTTTAACGGCTCTTATGTGTTTATGGATGAACAAGTATCAACTTTGCCGGGTAACAATGGTTCAGAGAATCCAGCGGCGTTATTGCCTGACTACAATATTGTCAACGCGAGCGTCGCGTTCTCTTGGTTGGATGATAAGTATCGCCTGACTTTGATTGGTAAAAACTTAGGTGATGAGAGTTTTGTGACTACATTCAGTGGTGATAATTTCCGATATCAAATTCCACGTGATGCACAGCGCTATTTTGGAGCTTCGTTCCGCGCGAATTTCTAAGCAAGTTCTTCGTGAACACAAAAAAGGCCGCCCTCGGGCGGCCTT
Source organism: uncultured Arenicella sp. (assembly GCA_937973905.1). Classification (GTDB taxonomy): domain Bacteria; phylum Pseudomonadota; class Gammaproteobacteria; order Arenicellales; family Arenicellaceae; genus Arenicella. The sequence goes on from CALJJR010000062.1 coordinate 4,028, forward strand.
TTTTTTAATTGATGAAAAATATTAATGCTCGCTTTTATCATAGGGAGCGGCAAACTCTTTGACGGCGCGCAGCAGCTGCCGACACGTCACTTGACCAATCAATTTGCCATCATCTTGAACCACCGGGCGACGGCGATGTTTGTGCTTGAGCATGTCAGCTGCGACATCGACGATGTTGTCGTGCAGAGAAACAGTGATCGCTTCCTTGGTCATATATTCTTCCACCAGCCCCACAGGCGCTTCGTTATAGACTGAACTCAGCACCGCTTTTAAACAATCAATCTCGGACATGATGCCAATCAGGAAATCATTATCATCAACCACGCACGCGCCAGACACCTTATGCACCATGATCTCGTGGATTGCATCAAACACATTGTCGTCTGCCCTTACGCGGACAGGGTTGTGCAACATATAGTCTTTAAGCTCAACAGAATTCAACATAACGAACCTCCAGGTTTTGTCAGGGTGAGCCAGGCTTTGCTACCCCTCACTACAATACAATTCCCCCCAACCACGACATGATGCCTTGTGGCAGGATTCCAAAATAAAGCACGAGCACAATAATACTCACGGCGACCAGTTTCGCAGGCCATGCTTGCGCAACGGTCATCTCACCTTGTGGTGAGTCGATTGGTTTTTGTGACATCGCAAATACCAATCTTAGATAATAGTAGATGCCAATGGCGCTGCCGATCACCAGCGCCGCAACCAACCACCAAAGCGACCCCTCAATGCCTAATGTGAAGAGGTAGAACTTGCCTATAAAACCGGCAGTTAATGGTATGCCAGCGAATGACAATAAGGCGATCGTAAACATCATGGCCAACACGGGTTGCCGCCAGAACAAACCTTGAATGCTCTCCACGTCGCCAGTGGATGATTCTCGCTGCTCGCTGCAAATAACGGTGAGCAGCGCAAACGCGCCGAGTGAAGTTAGAACGTAGGCAATGAGATAATAGACACTGGCTTCAATGGCTAAGGCCTGTGCTTCAACCGTGCTCAGGACGATCACAACAATCAATAGATACCCCAAATGCGCTATCGATGAATAGGCGAGTAGTCGCTTGAGGTTCTGTTGTTGCAAGGCTAAGAGATTGCCAACCAACATCGAGGCGATTGCGATCGCTGCCAGCGCGGTCATTAGCCCAGCGTACTGTTGTAAATCAGCGGCAATGAAAAATCGCATCATTGCGGCAAAAATTGCGGTTTTAGAGACGGTTGCGAGAAATCCGGCCACCGGCGAAGGAGCGCCTTGATAAACATCGGGCGTCCACATATGAAAAGGTACGAGCGAGAGTTTGAACCCAAGACCAGTGAAGATGAACGCGGTGGCAACCAACAATAACGTTTTGTTTTCAGACGCTAGTGGCGTGCCCAGTTGGATGCCAATCTCGACAAAATTTAGAGTGCCCACGGCGGCATAGAGTAGGGCGAAGCCAAACAAAAGAATGGCAGAGGCTGCGCCGGACAAGATCAAATATTTCACCGCTGCTTCTAGCGGGTAATGACCACGTTCTGGATACGCGATTAGTGCGTAAAGGGCAACACCCAGCAACTCGAGACCTAGTAAAAAGGAAGCAAGATGCGTTGCCGATACCATCAGAATTCCACCCAACGCTGATAACAAAAGAAGTAAATAGAACTCCTCGTTTTCTCCAGCGCGCCTAACCAAATAGTCACGTGCTAACAATGCCGTGACTAGGGTGGCAAATAGGATGAGTAAGGTGAAAGCCAAACTGTATCGATCGGAAATCAATAGCGGCGTAATTTGACTAACAGAAGTTTGGCCCAGCTGTGGTGCACATAAAGCCATCGCGATAATGAGCGCTAGGCAGGTCAGCCACCAAGACGTTCTAGCATTGCGCCAAAACGCAATTTGCATCATCAGAAGCAAGATGAAAACCGATAAGAACACGGGTGCAATCAATGCGTAAACTGCGCTTAGCATGGAAGTGCT
>CALJJR010000063.1 GCA_937973905.1 uncultured Arenicella sp.
TTTTGGATACAGTTTGGCTGGCGCACTCGGCGTGCTATTGACTTGGGTGCTGATGGCATTGGCTTTTATTGATTTTGACCACCAACTGCTGCCAGATGACTTAGTCATTCCGACGCTGTGGTTGGGTCTGGGCATCAGCATCATTCCAGTCTTTGCCTCACCAGAGAATTCGATTATCGGCGCTATCGCTGGATATCTGGTTTTGTGGTCGGTGTTTCAGTTGTTCAAGTTAGCCACCGGCAAAGAGGGCATGGGCCATGGTGACTTCAAATTACTTGCTTTGTTCGGCGCTTGGCTAGGCTGGCAATACTTGCCACAAATTGTGCTGGTTTCCACCCTGCTAGGCAGTGTCATCGGAATAACTTTGATTGTGACGAAGAAATCCAAAGCTGGGTCAGCGATACCATTCGGGCCTTATATTGCCATCGCGGGTTGGCTCGCCATGCTCTACGGCGATAAGATCAATCAAACCTACCTGCGTATTTCCGGGCTATAACATGACTCTGATTATCGGTTTGACTGGTGGTATTGGTAGCGGTAAAACGCTGGTCTCAGACCGACTTGCTGAGCTGGGAGTTCCCATAATAGATACAGACGTCTTAGCCCGTGAAATAGTAGAGCCGGGTCAACCAGCCTTGGCTGCGCTGGCAGAAAAGTTTGGTGCAGAAATTCTACTGGCGGATGGTTCATTGAATCGAGACCGTCTTCGAGAATTGGCATTCTCTTCTTCTGAAGCCAAAGCCGATCTCGACCAGATCACACACCCAGCGATTAGAGAACTTACGATTTCTAAAATCACCGCGGTCACCTACCCTTATTGTGTGGTTGTTATTCCTTTACTCACTGCTGATTCTGCATTTAGTGGGTTTTTGCAACGCACTATTACGGTCAGCGCAGATCGCGAGCTGCGCATCCAACGCGTCATGCATAGAAATGATTTTTCTCGAGAACAGGTTTTGAGCATTATGCAGACGCAATTGACTGATGCCGAGCGGGAAGCTTTTTCAGATGACGTGATCGAGAACAGCGGCAGCAAAGAGGCCGCGATCGCCGCGACTGACGAGCTTCATCAAGCGCTACTTAATCTGAGTCAGGCGACAAGTAACGAACGAACTACTTAGGTACCCGTGCTGAAGTCTCGCCTATTCGAAGCTAGTCAGCGATTGAACCGCTTCTACAATTCGTTTGTTTCCAGATAAGAAATTGATGTTAGAGAGCTCTGCTGGCGCAAGCCATTGCAAGGCTTGGTTTTCACGCCCGCTGGGTTCGCCTTCAAACTCGGTAATCAAGTAGACGAACAGCTCCACATGTCGATCTGGGTAGCTATGGCTTAAATCAATTAGAGGTCGTTGCGCGATGACGTGCACCCCTAATTCCTCTTCTAACTCACGCACCAAGGCTTGTTCTGGTGTTTCATTTGCTTCGAGTTTGCCACCGGGGAATTCCCATTGTTCATAGTAGCGATCCTTTACGGTGCGCTGACCAACGAGCACTTCTCCCTGTGAATTCGAAATAACGCCAACCGCGACCTTGAGTTTTGGCAGCACGACTCGTTAACTTCGGTAGTCTGCGTTAATACTCACATAGTCGTGAGACAAGTCTGACGTCCAAACATTAAATTCCTCATTGCCACAGCCCAGATCAATCTCAATGGTGATTTCACTCTCGGCAAACGCCAGCTTACCCTTGGCCTCTGTGTAGTCAGGATGAGGAGTGCCAAGGTGCAAAATAGCTACGCCGTTAACTGCGATTGAAATTGTATCGGCATTCAGCGTCTTGGCATCGGCTTTGCCAATCGCCATTGGCAAGCGGCCCCAATTGGGATCACTGGCAAACAGCGCTGTTTTGACTAAGGGTGAATTGGCAACAGCATAGGCAACGGCACGAGCGTCGGCTTCACTTGCGCTGTTATTGACTTTTACATTAATGAATTTAGTCGCGCCCTCGCCGTCTCGCACAATTGCAGTTGCAAGTTCAACCATGACCTCTTCTAAGGCGGTATAGAACCGAGCCACTCTCGAGTCAGACGAATCAACCAACTCTGCAATAGAGGCCATGCCAGTGGCGCTCAAGGTAACTGCATCATTAGTTGATGTATCTGAATCCACCGTGATGCGATTAAAACTCGCTTCGACGCTACGCTTTAATAACCCTTCTAACAATGTCTTGGAAATAGGGGCATCAGTAGCGACAAAACCAAGCATGGTCGCCATGTTGGGGCAAATCATCCCAGATCCTTTTGAGATACCATTAATGGTGATTAACTCGCCATCCAATTCAATTTGCCTGCTCGCGGCCTTAGCCACCGTATCGGTGGTCATAATGGCATGTGCAGCCGTCGGCCAATCACTCTGACCGGATCGAGTTGTCACGAGTTCAATAGCGCTGTGCATCGATGCCACATCAATCTGTTCGCCAATCACGCCCGTGGAAAACGGCAAGATGCTTTGCGCTGGGAGATCAAGGTTCTCCGCTAGAATTTGACAACACGCTTGGCAGTTGTTTAATCCTTGCGCGCCAGTGGCGGCATTCGCATTACCCATATTGACGAGCAAGGCGCGCGTCTCGGCGGCTGCGAGATGATCTTTTGCGACGATCACGGGTGCGGCGGCAAAGGCGCTTTGCGTAAAGACGGCGGCCGTTTTCGTGCCGGCAACCAATTCGACCAACAGAACGTCATCGCGGTCTTTATAACGCAAGTTTGCCGTAGCGGTGGCCAACGCAACACCGGCCACGGTAGGCATAGAGCCTGGACTCTTTAGGTTTACCGCCACGAACGGTTGCTCAGGAAAGCTTGCCGTGGCACTGCTTATATTTTTTACCCGAGCCACAATGACACGGTTCATTGCGGCCGATCTTTGGCTGATCGCGAATGAATGGTGTTGCCTGCTGCGGTTGTTCTTGTGCTGGGCCACCAGTAAGAGAGTTAGCTTCGGCATGTTGCAACTCTAAATCGCGGCTTGCCGCCTCAGCTTGGCGACGTTCCAAGTCTTCGATTTCAGATTCTTCGCGCAGCGTCACTTTAGCCAGTATTGTAATCACTTCAGTTTTGACGCGATCCAGCATAGCGGTAAACATTTCGAAGGCTTCACGCTTGTACTCCTGCTTGGGGTTCTTCTGCGCATAACCCCTCAAGCCAATACCGCGTCGCAGGTAATCCATCTCAGCCAAATGTTCTTTCCACTGGGTATCAAGCGTTTGTAGCATGATGACCTTTTCTAAATGGCGAATAATCTCGGCGCCATACTGAGTTTCTTTCCCGGCATAGGCCTCTTCGATTTGATCGAGAATCTTATCTCGCAGCGTTTCTTCGTAAAGACTCTTATCCTCTTCCAACCATTGTGCAACAGGCAGATCTAAGCCAAACTCAAGTTTAAGATCATCTTCAAGTTGTTCGAGATCCCATTGTTCCGGCAAGCTTTGCGGAGGTACGGTTCGATCAACAACTAGATCAACGACCTCTTCTCGCATCGTCGCAATGTTTTCAGACACATCGTCCGTCGACATCAACTGATTGCGTTCGGAGTAAACCAGTTTTCTTTGTTCATTGGCCACATCATCGTATTCAAGCAATTGCTTACGAATGTCGAAGTTGTGCCCTTCAACTTTGCGCTGGGCGTTCTCAATCACACGAGAAACCAGCCGGCTCTCAATCGCTTCACCTTCTTCCATCCCCACGCGTTGCATCATGCTGGCAATACGTTCAGAGCCAAAGATCCGCATTAAGGTGTCGTCCATTGAAAGATAGAATCGCGTTTCGCCAGGGTCGCCTTGTCGCCCCGAACGACCACGCAATTGATTATCGATCCGGCGAGATTCATGTCGTTCGGTACCAATCACGTAAAGACCACCGCTCTCCAGCACCTTGTCGTGGTCGGCTTGCCACTCTTCGCGAATCTTGTCTTTAGCTGCTGATGAGTCTACATCTTGCATTCTCATTTCCAGATTGCCGCCAAGCACAATATCAGTACCACGGCCCGCCATATTGGTGGCAATGGTTACGGCTCCCGGGCGCCCAGCTTTGGCAATGACCAATGCTTCTCGCTCGTGCTGTTTCGCGTTCAAAACCTCGTGCGCAATTTTGTGTTTGTTAAATTCGGCTGAGAGCAGTTCGGAGACTTCGATAGACGCGGTACCTAATAGCACCGGTTGGCCAACTTGGTTGCGCTCGCGTACATCTTCAACGATGGCGTCGAATTTCTCCTGCATGGTGCGAAAAATCACGTCCGGCGCATCGAGCCGGACCATGTCTTTATGAGTGGGAATGACCACAACTTCAAGACTGTAAATTTCGTGGAACTCAACCGCTTCGGTATCAGCGGTACCGGTCATGCCAGAGAGTTTGTTATACAAACGGAAATAGTTTTGAAAAGTAATCGACGCGAGCGTTTGGTTCTCGCGCTGAATTTCAACTTTCTCTTTCGCTTCAACTGCCTGATGCAAGCCATCCGACCAACGTCGGCCTGACATCATACGGCCGGTAAATTCATCAACAATCACAACTTGATTGTCTTGCACCACATAGTCGACGTCTTTATTAAACAAAGTGTGAGCTCGAATTGCCGCATAAAGATGGTGCAATAAGCTGATACTGCCGACGTCATAAAGGCTGGCGTCCTCGGGCAACAGGCCGATTCGAGCCATAATCGCTTCTGCTTTCTCGTGGCCAGCTTCGGTTAGATACGCCTGTTTAGACTTTTCATCAATGGTGTAATCACCAGGGCCATCTTCTTCCTCTTGCTTAACTAACTGAGGAACAATGGCGTCAATCTTGGCGTAAACATTGGCGGCAGTATCAGCAGGGCCAGAAATAATCAGCGGAGTTCGCGCCTCATCGATCAAAATCGAGTCGACCTCATCCACAATTGCAAAGGACAGGTCTCGTTGGGCTTTTTGATCAGCCGAAAAAGCCATATTGTCACGCAGATAGTCGAAACCAAATTCGTTATTGGTTCCGTACACAATGTCGCTGTTGTAAGCCTCTTGTTTGGATTGCGGTTCTTGGTTAGAGACCACCACGCCCACGCTCAAACCCAGAAAATTATAGACCTCACCCATCCATGCGGCGTCGCGTGTCGCTAGGTAGTCGTTAACGGTAACCACATGCACACTGCCAGCCAAGGCATTCAAGTAGGCGGCCAGGGTCGCCATCAGCGTTTTACCCTCACCAGTGCGCATCTCAGATATCTTGCCGCTGTGCAAAACCATGCCGCCAATGAGCTGCACATCGTAGTGCCGCAACCCCAGTGTTCTGACCGATGCTTCGCGGACTACCGCAAACGCTTCTTCGAGTAATTGATCTAAGCTCTCGCCTTTCTCAAGGCGCTCGCGGAATTCTGGCGTCTTAGCTTGTAGGGCTGCATCATCAAGCGACTTGATGGATTCTTCCAAGGCATTGACCTTTTTGACTCGCTTCGACATTTGTCGAATTAGGCGGTCATTACGGCTGCCAAATATTTTCTTTAACACGGGTACGTATCCTTTGAATTCTGGGCGTCTTCTAGAGGCGGCATAAGCCGCTAAGTATAAGGTCTAATTCACAAATTCCAAGCCGCAATGATAGGACAATCGGGCATAGTTATGCGCTGTTTTGCCGTCAAAATGCAGATAATAAAAAAGAGGGCAGTGCCCTCTTTTTGACCGCCTCGGGGGCTGGTTTATGACTTTT
>CALJJR010000064.1 GCA_937973905.1 uncultured Arenicella sp.
GGCAATTATGAAGAAATCATTAACATCTCTCGATTTATCATGGTGGTAGCTCAGAGTTTTCTTCTTGGCAGCGATATGCCACGCTCTGTTAGCAGATAGCGGCGTTTAAGGCCCGGCAAGTTGGTAAAACTTAAGTTTCAACCCAATTTCACCGCCGCTTATCGTCAGAGCATGCTTCCATTCAAAGTTAGAAGTAACCCCTAATGAGAGGCAAGCTCAAAAAAATACGCACAAGTGCTAATTTAAAAATACTGTCATTTGTCTACTATTTGTCTCGTTCGGAAATAAATACGAGATAAAAAATGATTAACAGAGGAACGACTCTTGCTTTCCTAAGCCTTGCTCTCTTCTCAATAACATTTGTGGTAGCAGCGCAAAACAAGGTTGTCGTTGTCCCTCTGTTTGGTGACGACCCAAAGCAAATTGCCAATGTTCTTGTGGTGGCCAAACAGAATGGCGACTTTACTAGTCCGGTGGCGGCGCTCAACTCCATTACTGATGCAAGTAAAAGCAACCCATACCTGGTCGCGATTGCCCCAGGTGAATACCAACTTGGCACAGCGCAAATTGTTCTGAAACCGTATGTTGAACTGGTTGGCAGCGGAAAAATTGTGACTAGGCTTATAGCGTCGCGAGGCTCGGCAACGGATGATGCCACTGCCGCTGTGATTGTTGCAGCTGACAACTCCTCGATCAGCAATCTGTCTCTAGAAAACACCCGCGTGAACACAAGCAGCTTCGGCATTTACAGCGAAGATGCAAAAGTAACGATTAAAAACGTCTCAATCACTATGGAAAATGGCCCAGCGTCTGGGTTTCATGTGGGAATTCTCAACGATACTTCCGAAGTTGAAATCTCACACGTAGACATTGATCTAAGCGACGGCGGTCAACAAATTGGGATCTTCAGTCGAAACAATTCGAAGGTGAAAATTGATCATTCTCGCGCCGAGTCAAGTGCGGGTAGCTCCTTTCAGTACGGCATACTCGGTTTCAACTCTGAAACCACTGTTAATCACACCACGCTTAACGTCACTGGCGGTGCATCGAGGCAATGGGGTTATAGTGCTGGAGGTTCGGCTTCAGGAACCACTCCGCACCTTGAATTGAACCATGTGACAATTTCGCTTAGTGACGGTGTTACCAATGATCAACTAGGGCTCGAGTTAGCGATTCAAGGGGCGAGCAATACGACCGTGATTAGAAATTCAAAAATTACCGTCGATGCTGGCAGCGCTGCGTTTGCCGCGGGTATTAGCTTACTGCAAGCTGGTCATCTAGAAATGAGCAATACCGATATTGCGGCGTCTGGCGCCAGCGGATCAAGCCTTGGCGTAACCCAGAACATCTCCACCACTTCGACAATTCGCGCGAGTAGAATTTTCGGTACTGATTCGAGTATTTTCCTCGGCGGACCAGGCAACCCCGCCTTGGCTTACGTAAGCGATTCATTTATGGAAGGCGGCACAAATTTGGGCTCAGGAAACTTTAGATGCTCATTTGTATTCAACGGCTTTGGCAGCCAACTTGATAGTAATTGCGCGTCCGGGCCCTAGCTTTTATATCTGTTTAAGCCCGAACCTTATTTGCGAATTTGGCTGCAGTAATGCCCACAAAAAAAACCGGCTCGAAGCCGGTTTTTTTTGTGGGTACTCTAAAGCTATTTATTTAATTTTAGCTTCTTTGTACTCAACGTGTTTTCTTACCACTGGGTCAAACTTCTTCATGACCAATTTTTCAGTCATCGTGCGTTTGTTTTTGGTGGTGGTGTAGTAGTGGCCAGTGCCTGCACTGGAAACCATTTTAATTTTATCGCGCATTGTATTCTCCTGCTAGCTATTAAACCTTTTGGCCTTGGGCACGCATGTCTTTGAGGACCTGATCGATGCCTTTTTTGTCGATAATACGAATACCTTTTGAAGATACGCGCAGACGTACCCACCGGTTTTCGCTTTCGACCCAAAATTTACGATAGTGCAGATTCGGTAGGAATGTGCGGCGAGTTCGATTGTTGGCGTGGGAGACGTTATTTCCAAACGTCGTGCCTTTGCCTGTCACTTGACATACTCTGGACATGATTTTTTACCTGTTTTTTTACCTGTATTTAATGAGATCGAGCGAACTCGATTCCGTCGCGCAGTCACGCAGTACTACTCAAAGATTTAACTATGGATAAGAGGCTCGATATCTTTCTAAGCCATATACAAGCCATATAAATACTAGTTAAACCTGTTCTTGCTTCGATATCGCGGAGCAATATCTAGCAAGGGGGCGATTTATACCAGAAAGCCTTTGAAAAACAAACATGTTTAAGACTGATTTTGAGGCGAAATTTACTTAGTTCAGCGCACCCAATTCCGCGAATGAAATCACCTCGGCATCACCTACCACAAAATGATCGAGTAATTTCACACCGACCATGCCCAAGGCTAAGAAAAGTGTCTCAGTAAGCGACTTGTCGGCAGCACTTGGTTCGGCCACTCCCGAGGGATGATTATGTGCAACCACCATGGCTGCAGCGTTATGTTTCAATGCTTCTTTTACCACTTCTCGCACTGGCACAGAAGCGCTATCAATGGTGCCGCGAAACAGTTCCTGATGATGAATCACCCGGTGTTTGCTATCTAAAAACAAAGCATAGAACGCTTCATAAGGCTTATCTCGCAGACACATGGTTAAGTAGTCTCTGCTTGCTTGAGGATTACTTATTACACTGCCTCGATCTAGACGCTCGCGTAAATACCGTCGGCCGAGCTCAAGACCCGCTTGGAGTTGCACGAATTTAGCCTCGCCAACGCCACCAAAGCGGCACATTTCATTTTTGGGTAAATTCAGCAAGCCTCGCAAACCGCCTGCATTTAGAAGAATCTCCCTAGCCAGTTCGATGGCGCTCTTGCCCGGGACACCCGTGCGCAAGAAGATTGCCAACAGCTCAGCATCACCTAATGTATCAGGCCCATTTTTAAGTAATTTTTCGCGCGGACGATCCGCGCTCGGCCATTCCTTGATCGACATAATCACCTCCTATGTGTGGTTTCATCCTTGTTGCCGGTCATTGAAGCATACGACGCAATGGCCGACGAGGCAAATTCTGTGACAAATACTCATCGAATCAGAGATAATCGGCGGCTGACTCCACGAGGCCAGTTTGGATATGACCCCAGACCTTAAGAACAAACGAGTATTACTCGGCATTAGCGCCGGCATCGCCGCCTACAAGACTCCAGACTTAGTTCGCAAACTTGGCGAGCTTGGTGCTGAGGTCCAAGTAGTTATGAGCAAAAACTCCGAGCAGTTTGTGGCACCACTTGCGCTGCAAGCTGTGAGTGGCCACGATGTGCATCACTACGCCATGACAGCCGACAGCGAATCAGGTATGGGCCATATCGACCTGGCGCGCTGGGCGGACGTTGTCTTAATTGCGCCAGCCACAGCCAACATCATCGCTCGTTTGGTGCAAGGCAATGCAGACGAGCTGCTGACTACCATTTGTGTAGCGACAGAGGCCAGAATTGCAGTTGCACCCGCAATGAATCAGCAAATGTGGCAAAACCCAGCCACCGAGTCCAACCTAACTACTTTGGCACAGCGCGAGGTGCTTATTCTCGGCCCGGACTCCGGCGATCAAGCGTGCGGCGAAGTCGGCCCAGGGCGCATGCTACAACCGGTCGACATAGCGCAACAGCTGGCTAACAGCTTTCACACCGGTCAATTAACTGGCAAAAAAGTCATGATCACAGCTGGGCCAACTTGGGAAGCGCTCGACCCTGTGCGCGGCATTACCAATCACAGTTCCGGCCTAATGGGTTACGCCCTGGCGCAGGCAGCCGTAGAGGCAGGTGCTGAAGTCACGCTGGTCAGCGGCCCCACGCATATCCCTAGCCCTGACCATTGCGCAATCAAGAACGTGAAGTCCGCGCTCGATATGCACGAGGCGGTTATGCAAAGCATTGATCAACAAGACATCTTTATTGGAGTAGCAGCGGTGGCTGACTATCGTCCGGTCGCATCAGCGGATCAAAAGATCAAGAAAAATGCCGATGAAATGACCATCAGCTTGGTCAAGAACCCCGATATATTGGCCGACGTAGCGAGCCTTGAAAAACGCCCGTTTTGCGTTGGTTTTGCCGCCGAGACCAATGATGTCGAATCCTACGCGCGAGCAAAATTAGAGCGCAAGAAGCTCGATTTAATTGCCGCCAATCATGTGGGTGGCACAGAAACCGGATTTGGCACTCCAGACAACGCGATCACACTGATTAGCTCGGAGCACAGCGAAGCCTTGCCTAAGGCAAATAAATACGCTCTAGCGCGCGAGCTAGTGGAACGAATTGCCACTCACTTTGAACAAAAAAACCACTGACCCTCGATTACGCACATGAAAAAAGCGATCCAACTGAAAATTTTAGACCCGCGGATTGGCAATGAGTTTGACCTCCCTGACTATGCCACGAGCGGCTCAGCAGGGATGGATCTACGCGCTTGCATCGATGCAGAGATGACTCTGAGCCCGGGGCAGACTCAACTTATCCCAACTGGGTTAAGCGTGTACGTGCAAGACCCAAGCTTGGCAGCAGTATTGTTGCCGCGTTCAGGCCTGGGGCACAAACATGGGATAGTGTTGGGCAATTTAACTGGCTTAATTGATTCTGATTATCAAGGGCCGTTGATGGTGTCACTTTGGAATCGAGGCGATCAAGAGTTCGTGGTAAACCCAGGGGATCGAATTGCGCAAATGGTGTTTGTGCCAATAGTGCAGGCCGAATTCGAGATTGTTGAAGAGTTTCAAGCCAGTGATCGTGCTGATGGTGGCTTCGGCCACACCGGCGTAAATTAGAGACTTGTAATAACGATTGCGGCCTGTTTTCTGGCCCAATTCTTCTGGAATAGCTTGTCAAGCAACGCCCCGCAATGGCTGTAATAATCCTGATGGATAAGACGTCTATTATTTTCGTGACGTGATTTTGCTATAATGCCTCCGTTGCGACCAAAACTTTCGCCGTTTTGCGCCTTATTGGCGATGTTCATCTGAACTTTCACCTTAGCGGCGAGCCGATCAAGCAACAGATCCAGGGGTTCATTCCGCCGGTTAGCCAAGTGAAAATGGCAACCGATCGCATGTATCGCACCAACCAGTGGGAACTAGCCAAAATCAGCTAGGCCGGCGGTTGGATTGGCGGCGCAAAAACGTAACACAGCGCTTTAACGGGCACATACCCTGCCCTTCGAAAAATAAGCTCAATTCAAATGAGGACAGCATGGCAGATACTCTAACCATCACCGACAATCGCACTGGCAAAGAATATGAAATCGACATTGTCGATGGCAATATTAGCGCTATGCAGCTTCGTCAAATCAAGGAAAAAGAAGGCGACTTCGGCATGATGAGCTACGACCCGGGCTACATG
>CALJJR010000065.1 GCA_937973905.1 uncultured Arenicella sp.
CCAACCGGATGATTCGAAATAGCTTATGCCATCCTTGGGTTCATGAGCTAAGCCAATCGAACGCGCAAAAATATTGACTTCAAAACCTCGCTCTACAAGTTTCTCGGTGATTTTTTCAATCGATGCATTTAAAAGCTCCTCATTCAAGCTTGCATCAAATCCGCGATCTAAACCGGCGATGTCTTTATACACAAACAGATCGACCGCTACCGCAGCAGTTTTGTACTCCTTGACCTGATTGATGAACTCTGGAAAGCGCGATTTGCTCGAGGCACAAGCACCAAGTGCGAGTAGCGAGAATGCCAATACAACAACGCGGATAGATTTTCGGTAAAGTACTAGGTTCACGTTTTGCGATGCCCTCCCTTGCTGGGTTAGATAACTCCGTCAGCAGATATTCTAATCGCAACTCCAGAATATTCAACGATGCTTCTGGTTAAGTATTCGTTCTTCAAAGCCTAATGATGAACTAGCGATGATTAGAGTTATTGTTTTGCATAGGGAAGTCGTTGTAGCGGTTCGGCACTGAAATATGCATCCAGTCCGCTGAGCGCAACGGTATTGGTTTCGTTTATCTGCACATAACCATCTTCAGCGATTACCTCGGTAGGCACGTCCACCCAGACAATTTCACCGATAACTAAATGTGTACCGTTGATCTTCATCAATTGCTCTTCTCGCAATTCTAAACCCATCTTAATGGCAGATTCTTGCACGGCGGGCGCGGGAAAATCTGCGATGTACTCAGGTGTTAGCCCAACTGCTTCAAACTCAGACGTTGTTTTTGGGTAACGTGCCGAAGTTTGATGAGCTTGTGCGTAAATGTCTTGATTGACGTGGTTGATGGTGTAGACGCCCAAATCTCTAATGTTATCCAGCGTATGCCGCTCCGCAACATCAGGCCTTACTATCAAACCCATCAACGGAGGCGTGGCCCCCAAGTGGAAGGCTGAACTCATAATCGCCAAATTGGTCTGCCCTTGGGCATCGATGGTGCCAATAAGGTTGGCGGATTTATAACCACTCAGCGAGTTGATAAATTGCGCGCGGTAGCGTTTCTCCATCGCGTTAATGTCGACAGTTGTTAAAGGCATAAAAGTGTCAGTGAGCTTATGTGCTGCAGTTGGGTGAGATACTAACCGGAGTTTTGATAACCCAAGTAAAGCTATTGCTTACTAATTGTTCCAAATCAGGCGATTCAAAGTAGTGCGTGTACTTCCAGTATCTCAAATTCGTCATTGCGAGCGAAGCGCGGAATTCCCCTACGTGGATGTATTTTAAAGCTTTCCCAGTACTAGCTTGTCGCTAAAACTCGGCTTACTCGCCACCGCAGCAAACCGCGCCTTCAGTCGCTCTCGGTGTTTTAATTCGTTGTCATTTATTTATATGCGATTCGTGCGTGAAGCTAAGCATTAAGGCCAGCCACATACCCCGAAGACCAGGCCCATTGAAAATTATAGCCTCCGAGATGACCGGTTACGTCGAGCACCTCGCCGATAAAAAAGAGGCCGTCGTGCCCCTGCGCTTGCATTGTTTTGGAGGAGATTTTATCCACATCAACACCGCCACGCGTAACCTCGGCGGTGCGATAGCCCTCGGTACCTGAAGGTTTGATTTCCCAATGATGCATTTGTTCGGAAATATCCTTGAGTTTCGCGTCGGTTATTTCTTGCAAGGGCACGTTATCTAACTCGGGCCACCATTGAGCGACAATCTCTACCGCAAGAGATTTAGGCAGCAGTTTATTGAGTACTTGTATGATGGTCGCCGCTGGCCGTGCTGATTTTTGCTTGAGCAAAGCGTCGGCGATGTCGCATTCAGGGCTGAGATCTATTTCAATCGTTTCGCCTAAATTCCAATAATTTGAGATTTGTAGAATTGCTGGGCCGCTTAAACCTCGGTGAGTGAATAACAAGCCCTCGCTAAACTCACGGGTAGTAACGCCAACTCGAACTGGCAGTGAAACACCAGACAGGCTATTGGTAAAATCAAGCAATTGCCCAGTGAGAGTCAAGGGCACTAATGATGCTTCAGTATTGTTGCGGACCAGGCCAAATTGCTCGGCCAATTGATAGCCGAACCCGCTGCCACCTAGGGTTGGGATAGAGAGTCCACCGGTAGCGACGATTAAGCTCTCACAAGAAAGCGAGCCGATATTTGTCTCCAGAAAGTAACGAGACTTTTCTGCAGATTTAACCACCACTTCGAGTGTTTCGACATTGGTTTGTATCTCAATTCCAGCGTCCTGGCACTCTACTTCAAACATCTTCAGTATGTCTTTTGACGAATCATCACAGAAGAGCTGCCCAAGCGTTTTTTCGTGATAAGCAATACCATGTTTGTTGACCAGAGCAATAAAGTCCCATTGGGTGTATTGACTGAGCGCGGACTTTACGAAATGCGGGTTGTGGCAAATAAACTCATCGGAGCTGACGTCAAGGTTGGTGAAATTGCAGCGCCCTCCGCCAGACATCAATATTTTCTTACCTATTTTATTGCTTTTTTCCAGCACTAAAACGCTGCGCCCTCGCTGACCAGCAGTGGCAGCGGCCATTAAACCAGCTGCACCACCGCCGAGCACAATGACATCGAAGTCACGTTTATCCATCGTGGTTTTTCTGTCCACTACTGACCGTTCAGGGTGACAACCAGGTGCCGTTTATGTGGTCGATATCTATGCTCATATAAAAATAGACCTTGCCATGTGCCAAGGTTAAGCCGGCCCTGGCTGATTGGTAGGGTTATATCGTTGCTGGTGAGCACCGAACGAACATGCGCCGCCATATCATCGTCACCTTCGTAATCGTGTTGATACTCAGGGTCACCGTCTGGGGCTAGGCGTTGCATGATGGTTTCCATATCAGTAAGTACGGTGGGGTCGGCGTTCTCGCATAACATCAATGATGCGCTGGTGTGCTTTAAGAAAATATGGGCCAGACCCAGATCGATACCGCTTTGAGTGATGACGTCGTTTACCTGTGCGCTTAGTTCTACAGTGGAGCGGCCGGATGTGTGAATTTCAATATTTGTCTGTTGCCAGCAGGTCATAACTATTGTTTAGTTTGATGAGGGGATTAGAGTTTGGCCGGCAATCATAGCGCTTCTGGAACGCCGCGAGTATCTACTTGTCTCGTTACCGCTGCCACTTTGAAATGAGTTGATCAAGCTGGTTGGCAAATTCTCTTCGATCAGCGGCACTCAAAGGTGGTGGCCCTCCAGAATGTTCACCGCTTCCGCGCAGCGTGTCCATAAAATTGCGCATGGTAAGTCTGGCCTCGATATTGTTCTTCGTGAAGCGATCGCCTCGAGGCGTGAGTGCAAAACAGTCTTTGGCAAGAACTTCTGCAGCGAGCGGAATGTCAGCGGTGACAACTAGGTCGCCAGATTCAACTTGGCGCACAATTTCTTTGTCGGCGACATCAAATCCTCTACCAACCTGAATTGATCGAATGAATTCAGAACTTGGGTGATTCATTGCTTGGTTCGCAACCAAAATCACCATCACCTCAGCGCGCTCAGCTACCCGATAGAGAATGTCCTTAATCACAACGGGACAAGCATCGGCGTCAACCCAAATCTTCATTTCTGACGAGTATTTTCGTTTATGAACAAAACTCGCGGCGGTGCCTTTAAGAAATACATGTTGTTACCCTAAGAAATCATGCGGCCGATTAATTCTCTTGCCTCGCAGTTGTGAACACGGTGTTTGTAACACGCTGGATCAAAAACTCACAGACTACAGAAAAGCTCGAAAGAAAGAACTGGTTACGACACCCCAACTTTCAGCCCAGCGAAGCAATTAGAGTTTACAGTCTAACTCTTGGGTGAAAAGTAACCAACTCCCTAGTTTAGCTTGCTTAATGATTATAACGTTAGCACCACGCAATGCTAATCTTATGCAGTGCTTAA
>CALJJR010000066.1 GCA_937973905.1 uncultured Arenicella sp.
GACACTAGTCGATTGAACACGTTCTATCCCACCTCTGTGTTGGTTACCGGCTTTGATATCATTTTTTTCTGGGTGGCCAGAATGATCATGTTTGGCCTTAAATTTACTGACCAGGTCCCTTTCCGGCAAGTCTATATCCACGGTCTGGTACGTGATCACGAAGGCCAAAAAATGTCGAAATCTAAAGGCAACGTACTCGACCCAATCGACTTGATTGATGGCATTGAAATAGACACCTTAGTTGAAAAACGCACGCGTGGTCTAATGCAGCCGAAAATGGCAGCCAAAATCGAAAAAGCGACGCGCAAGCAATTTCCTGATGGCATCGAAGCTTATGGAACCGACGCGCTGCGCTTTACCTTTGCCAGCCAGGCCACCCTAGGCAGAGACATTCGCTTTGATTTAAACCGCGTGGAGGGCTATCGAAATTTCTGCAACAAACTTTGGAATGCAGCTAGATTCGTGCAAATGAACACCGTTGGTCATGACTGTGGCCAAACCGATGGCGAGGTTGAGTTATCACTCGCAGATAGGTGGATTAGCTCGCGACTGCAACAAGTTGAAAGCACGGTACAGGAACAGATCGAAGAATACCGCTTTGACCAGATGGCCAAAACACTCTACGGATTTATTTGGGATGAATATTGCAGTTGGTATCTTGAGCTCTGCAAAGTTGTGTTGAATGATTCTAACGCGTCACCCGCTCAGCTGCGCGGTACTCGTAAGACTCTGGTTAGAGTACTCGAAGCCCTACTCCGTCTAAGCCACCCGGTTATGCCTTTCATCACTGAAGAAATCTGGCAAAAGTTAAAAACTCTCGCTGCATGCACCGAGACGAGCATCATCGAATGTTCGTTCCCTCAAGCCAATGCTAAAAAAATTAATCGCGACGCCATTGCAGAAATGACTTGGGTGCAAACCATGATTACAGGGGTTAGGAATATTCGTGGTGAAATGAATATTAGTCCGAGTAAGGCGCTGCCAATCATTTTGCAAAACGCATCAGAACGAGACCTTCAGTACTTGGATACGAACCGTCATTACTTAAACTCGATTGGGCGTTTTGAATCCATTGAGGTATGGAGCTCTGAGAGTGAGCCGCCCGAGTCTGCCACGGCTTTAGTGGGTGGCATGCGCGTCTTGATCCCGCTGGGGTCATTTATTGACGCCGGCGCGGAGCTCCAACGGTTAAACAAAGAGTTAGAAAAATCAGCGAAAGAGATCGCTGGTGTTGAAGGCCGTTTGAGCAACCAAGATTTCGTCGCGAAAGCACCAGAGGCCGTTATCAGTAAAGCCCGCGAGCAGTTGGAAAAGGCTCAGCAACAAAAAGACGCATTGCTAGAACAAATTGATCGAATTAAGGCTCTGCAGTAGTTCGATTTAGTCTTTGGTTTAAAAGAAAAACAGAAAAATCAAAACGAAAAATAAGGCGTATTTCAACGCGTAATAAACTGTGCGGTTCCAGTACTTGAGTTTGCGAGAGTAAACCCGTAAGGCATAAAATTTTTCGAAACACTTATTTATGAAACCAACTTCTTCTGTTTCAACGTTCTGAGTAGCTGAAGCCTTCATTAGGTGATCACTCACCCAGCGGTTTAGTTTCTCGACCCAGCCAAACCGCATCGGCCGCCGTACATCTGCGAACAATATTATCCGCGTTTGCTTGGTGTTGTTGTGCGCTTCATGAATGAATGTCTCGTCGAACAGCACATCTTCTCCGTCATGCCAAACATGTCGATTGCCATCGACCAAGATAAAACAATCTTTATGATTGGGTGTGACTAAGCCCAAGTGATAACGCAAAGAACCGGCAAACGGATCACGATGAGGCGTCAGCCAAGCATCGGGGGGCAATGCTGCAAACATAGCGGCCTTTACGTTCGGAATCTGCCTCAGAATATCGACAGTGCGTGGGCACTGATCACTGGCCGACGGCAGATAGTCGTCGTACCACTTGAGATAAAAACGCTTCCAGCCCATTCTGAAAAACGAATTAAATCCAGCATCATTAAGGCCCGTTGATGAGGTAATTTTGCCCTCCTCTGCCAGCCCCATGGCCTCTTCTCTGAGCACCTTCCAATTATTGCGCAGCAGCTCCAATCCTTCGATATCATCAACGCTGAGAATGGGTTTATTCGGCAACCTCGAGGCCAAGTTCATCAATAGGTTGTAAGGCGACAAATAGTTCGTGTGCGTTAGGATTTGCCGTGACCATGGAAACCTGACACTGCCACGATAGTGCATATTCGCTATCGCAATTAAGTAAATCGCGAGAATGAAAAATCCCAGTGACATGCCGAATAACTAACGAAGAATTACAAAGGTGCTATTTTTGGGCGGCTGCTCGCCAACCCCATGACATAAGAAGTTGTGTAAATAGCGCCGATCACATAACCCAATATGACGGTGCTGAAAATTTCGGGCGTGCCGGCCATGGCATTTATCCACCAAGACGTACTAAAAAGAATCGCACAGGTGAAAAATACAGTCGCGATTTGCGTTGGTCGTTGGTAATACAAGACTCGATTCAAAGCTCGATACAGCCCTTCAATCAATAGGGTCATAACAAAGGTAAGCGCAAAACTATAGCCGCCTTGCACACAGGCAGCCTTCATCGCCAGCATGGATCCGTGCATAGAGTTAACCAAATATGCCCAACCACCGTAACCAAACAAAGCCGCAAAGGCGCTCAACGAGCTCCGCTGCAATGGGCTGAGTCGGTCAAAGCTCCGTTGTGCAAGGTTTAGCATTTTGAAGGGTCGGCGGGTAACAAATTGACGAACTAATCGCCAGGCTAGTCGACGAGGCCAGGCCAGTTTTTATCAGCGTCGACAATAAAGTTCGCTTTATTTGCAAGCCATTTATCGTTAATACTTTCGTTGTAATTCAGATAAAGCTTACCGTCTACAATGGTAAATAGTTCAGGCTTTATCGAGGCGGTTGTGTTCTGTGATACTGCATAAGCACAATAGCCACCGTATTGTGGTGCGTATTTCTCTGGGTTGGCCGTAAACAAATCCAAATGTTCTTGGGAAGCAAATAACCAAGTGGCGCCCATATACTCGGTGGCAAACTCATCTTTGCCTTCAACGGCTGAGTCTTGCGTAAAATAAGCAACCGTGTCGTATCCGCGTATCGCTTTGTCTGAAAAAAGACTCGTGAACACCGGATCAACGGCCGCGGCTTGCAACGAGGCGAGAGCGAGAAAAATACCGAGAAAAAATCTAATACCAACGGATGCTTTTTTTGTTGGGCTTGTCATAGTGTCACCTGAGTGTTTGGTTATAACGCTAAGCAGCAGCGAGAAATTCCGCCATCTTGCTGCTCACCTGTTCGCAGCAATGATCAGCACATGCTTTTCGCGATTCGAATTCGTCGATGTAAGTGACCGGATGAAAGTGCACTTTCACGTCAACTTTTTTCAGCGTAAAGAGATTAAAGAAGTGCGGCGTGAACGGCATCTTCGCATACCAAGCATAATTGTCGCGCAAAGATTGATCCATTTTTAATCCAGCATGATGGGTATAAACAATCGTAAGCGGTTGAATAGCGACACGTGGCTGCTGATCCGCCAGCCGAGCAGACTCGAACAAACTGGATTTAAACGGCTCGACATGGGCGCCATCAGTACTGGTACCCTCAGGAAAAAGGATTAGGCTCTGCCCCTTGGCTAAATGATCTTGTAGGGTTTTAATTTGCTCCTTCGCCTTGCCGGCACTACGCTCTATGAACAGCGTGTTCTGGAAGCGCGACAAAGGACCTAACACAGGCCAATTAGCCACTTCTGATTTTGCGATAAAATAGGCACGAATTTCGCCCAACGCAAATATGTCGATATAGGAAATATGATTACTGACGAAAAGCGTTGGCGATTGACAGCTCTCTACGCCGCTTTTGGTCACTCTTAGACCTAAAATCCATTGCACTCCACGATGAAAGTAATGGGGCAGCTCCTGATACCAAGCTAATCCTAGGGCTCGCACCACAAAAAACAAGATTGGCATTACGGTTAGCCATAGAATCAGCGCAGGCACTCGCCACAGAACATGCAGATAATTTCTTTGTGTTTTCATTAACGGCTTAAACCAGTGAACTCAGCGCCAGACTAAACAGATTTATTCACTAACAGATGATTTGAACCAAACATTTCATTTGCATCCACATAGATTGCTACAAAGGTAGTATTAAAGACCGGGTCAATGATCGCATGCTCCGAAATTCGTGCGCCAATTTTCAAATATCCGCGCAGCAAGGTTGGAACCTGGCCTCGTTGCTTTCCCTTGCCCGGCGGTGATTGAAAATCTTCAATAGCCACACTTTTGACGTTTTCTCTGGGATTTGGCATCAACTCAGGCTTGGCCAAGTGCTTATGGTAGAGGTACGACAGTATTTCAGTATGTTGTCGATAGTCAGTACCGGCAAAACTCGCACAGCCGAACAAGACCTGGTACTTGTTTTCGGCGATAAATTGCATCGTAAATTTCCAAATCAGCATCAAGATTGCCCCGCCGCGACCGGTTGGAGAAACACAAGCACGACTCAGCTCCAGAGTTGAATCATAGTGGTTCAGCAGAGCATCAATATTAAAAGCTGACTCAGTATAAAAGCGCTGATCTTGTTTTAAGGCATTGCCGCTGACTAAACGAACCGTGCCAACAATTTCATTGTCACGCTTTCGATCAAGAACTACCACGTGATAAGCGATTTCGTCCCATTCATCTTCTTCGCGCTCCGCGTTGAGCATTTCACGACTGATTTCGCCTCCGCTTTCTTTAAACAGCACCTCATAGCGAAGGTTCTGTGCTGCGTGAATTTCTTCCACAGATTGCGCCAGCCTGACATCATAATGCCCCGCCGACATACTACCGGCGATAAGCTTGGTCATCTGTTTGAAGATTTTAGGGGAGAGTGCCATTTCAATTGGGCTCCGACTATAAAACGGAATCTATTGCTGCAAATTCCACCACCAACCTCACAGATTGGCAAGGGTCATTTGCTACGCAGCAGTGTGCGAAAAATTATCTAGTTTTTGACAGGCCAAGCCGTTTCAACTACTTGGAAACGCAGCGATAGTCACAACATCCGACACAGGATCGGCTGCCAAGCGTAAAGGCTTTGCCAGTGCAGCCTCACAGGGAGACCCATCGGCATAAGCAAATTCGATCTTATCATTGGCGACAAACACATGACTAAGACTAACCGTCTTCGCATCTTCGCGATGCATGCACACCGAATCTCGAGAGCGACTCGGCTGGTGGCTTGCATGGTATTTAAGATAGTGTTTTGCATCGACGCTATTCGCCAAATCCATGTCTGCGAACAACTGTTTCCGCAAAGCCTTCACGTGCCTGGCATCGACAGATGAAGATGATTTCGGAGTCATGACATTACGTTCAACTCGTGGTGAATGGCCATCCCAAACGAATAAGCGATTACGACCCGTTCGATCAATAATAAACATACGAAAAGCACGGTAATCTTCCAGATTTAAACGACGAAATTGCTGCTCAGCCAGTACTGGACTCTCTACCGTAGCAAATTGCCGCACGATCTCGCCGCGGCTGGTCCAATCTTTGTACGTCTCGATTTGCTCAAACTGATAATGATTTAATAAGCACACCGTCACTCCAAATTGATTCACAGCGATCCAAGTGCCGCCAGCATCAGCATCCGTGGGTGAGATATAAGCCACCCCATTTTGTTCGTGCTGAGCGGGAAGTTCTGCGTGACTACGTGACAGTCTTTCATCACGGTTAAAGAACAATTCGTAGCCGTCCGGTTTGACGAACCAAGTCATCGTACACATTATTTAAGCCCCTCTTTCTCAAGCGCAGACAGATTCGCTTCACAAGCTTGCTGAGCAGCTTGAAACGCTTGGGTTGCGATCGCAACGCCAAAATTTTCAGGCACCCTATGCCCATGAATACGACACATCGCGGCAATCATGGCGTGATGATGCACGGTGTGCGATTGCAGAAACAATAACTCTCTAGACAAGGTGGTTGGTGTTGGGTTAAGCATGTCTTGATCGCGCATATAGTGCGTAGCGGTCGCCTCTCCCTGCAGTTTGAGCGAACACAATTGCGCAGCAATTGAATCAAGAACTTGCAGCGCATGCGCACGATTTCTCTCGATCTCAATATCTCGCCGCCGCGAATCGTAGCAAATCAGCTTTTCAGCACCGGTAACAGCCGCCAGAAAACAGGAATAGTGTTCCAGCAAGTGCCTAAAGTGCGCTCCAAGAGTAGATTGAAAAACTGGTTTGCAAGAAGCGTTGTAATGCTCTGCCGAAAGGCCTTGAAGAATATTTTTGCTCTCATTCAAAGCAGCGACATTCGCGGCGATTAACGACCGAACAGGATCACCACTCAATTGTTCGGACTCTTGGTGTGTTTTAAGGCTTTGAATGTCGGTCATGAATTTCTTTTACATTGGTAGAACTAATCAAGCGTGAGACTAAGGAGCGTAAATCTCACATATTCTTAGGTCTCTGGCTGTAACGTTCATCAACTGTTGCTTAGTTCTAAATAGTGGGTTTGTTAGATTTGAAATTAGCCGGCAATTCTTGCTTATCATAGACCTTGCCACAGTTAAAACGCTTTCACAAGGCAACTCAAAGAGTGCTTACCAAGTGTACAGCGGCAGATATTGCGGCGGTTTCGATGCGTAAAATGTGCTCTGAAAGACGCAGCCCTTCAAAGCTGTGCGCTTTGATATCGGTTAACTCTCCAGCCGTAAAACCACCCTCGGGCCCTATCAGCACAATATGGTCGTTGCCTGTCCATATTTTCGAACTCTCTTCGCGTGAATCGCTAACTTCGGGTGTTGCCAACCACTTCGCCCAGCTCTTGTTGGAATCAGCGATTGCTAAGACAGCATCAAGATTTTTCGGCTCGTGAATCTCTGGTAACCATGGATTA
>CALJJR010000067.1 GCA_937973905.1 uncultured Arenicella sp.
ATTGAGACGTCTTTCTCATGTGGTTCGGCGTAGGAAATATACGGCAGGCTAATCCCGCATGAGTACATCTGTGCGCGGCGCATTTTGGAGGGTTCTTCCGATTTCTCGCCTTTATAAATCTCGCCGGTCGAGAACAACCAGGTTCGATCTGTGCGCCAATATTTGTGTTCGGATAACACAATATTGTGTTCTGAGTAACGACGCGTATCTCCTTCACCAAGGGCGCAGGCTTTAGAATCCATTTGCCCTTCGAATTGGTCACCTTCACGTTTAAACCAAACATCGCATTCTGGCAGGTTATTTAGTCCATCGATGTTCACTAGGCCCGCTATTAAGTGTTTGTCCTTCCCGACTAATTCCTTCGCATTATCGAGAAAGTAAATTTTCATCTGAATCCCTTTCGGGGGACTGGACACGAGGCTGACAATACGCTGACGCCAAATATTACTCGGGTCATCATGCATGTACTCCTCAACGTAAAAAACGTGCTCGCCCAACTGTGGTAGGTCGAGCCGCACATGCGTGGCGTTATTGCGTACATGTTTATGTTCTTCCTTGCCGGTCCAGCGGCGATCTTCTTCAAACCAAACCTGCGAATCGTTATCAAATACGCCTTCGAACCACTTACTCATTTGTATAAGATCACGAGCAAAAGGGTCGCTCTGTGCAAACAGAGGCGAGCTTATTGGCAGCAGTGAAAATACAACTAGGCTAGGGCCGATTAGTTTACGCAATGCAGTCATGAAAGTACTTCCTGTGTGGTGGGTTAGGAAAACAGAACATCTAGTGCAGCGCGTTCGCCCGATTCAAAGGCGCCTTCCATACCACGCTCCATGATTGCCGTATGCTCACCACAAAAATGAATGCGTCCATGGCGTTCGCGCATATTGGCGGCGTACTTGCCTATCTGACCTGGCTTCCAGTAAACCCAGTCACCGGCACCGTGTGGATCACGTTCGCAGGATTGAATCAATATGGGATCCAACGCGCCTTTCATCGACGGTCTGATCTCAGCCAATTCATTGGCGACATAATTGAAAATGGCTTCATCGCTCATTAAGCGGTATTTATGCGATGCCTCGCCGTTAATAAACGCAACACCTGCTGGCGGGCCGTCTTCATTGTTGACGTTTCTAACTCCAAAGCGCTCGATACTGCGGTCCGACCAAATGCTGGGTTCCATACCGTCTTCTTCCCAGAACTTTTTCTTGATCAGAAAATGCGCTTGCATCGATAAGCCATAATCGACTTCATTCACCGCGGCTTGCATCTGCTCTGGTAAGCGCGGAGAAAAAGTGATGTCTCGCAGTACTGGCATGGGGATGCTGCTGATGATGTGGTCGGCCGTGTACTTGGTTCCGTCTGCGCAATGTACGCTGGCATTGGTGCTGGTTTGATCAAAATGAACGACCGTTTTACCTAACAATGGCTGTTGTTTCAGAGAGTCGGCCATGGCATCGGTGAGCAATGAGTTGCCACCCTTGATTTGTGCATAGGAATTGCCTTCGTAGAATTTGTGCTTGGCATTAAACGAATTTACGTGGTAACGACGCAACTCATGCAGAGCCGACGTGTTAGAAATATGGTTGGTGTGAATGGTGACATCCATCAAACGAATGGTTTCTTCGTTGTAGCCACGCTTGCGTAAGTATTGATCAAACGGAATGTCATACTTAGCGAATTCTGGTTTGAGCCATGCATCAAGTGGTTGATCAGCCAATGGGTTGTCTTTGTTGCTGATGGTCCATAACATCCGATGTGGTGGGATACTTCGATCTTCTCCCTGCATGGGGTTGAGTGGGTGCTTTTCCCAATCTTGAGCGCTCAGGAATTGCCCATTAATTTCATAGGCCCAGCCGCGGTCTGGACCACCTTGCTCAGGTATCCAAAAATCCATCCCCAGCTTGCGTGCGGTGGCAATCATGCGCGCGTAGTTTCCGCCGATCCATTCTCCGGCGGCTTCGGGCTTGCCGGGTACATGCATGAGCGTGTAAACGCGCCCGCCAATTCGCTGTCGACCTTCAAGTACCAAAACCTTCATGTCATTCTCTTCGAGAAGCATAGCGGCATGTAAACCTGACAGGCCTGCACCAATCACTATTGCATCGTAATCAGATTTGCCATTGGCATGCACCGCCGGTGCCGCTGCTGCGGCCACGAAACCACCGGTTGATTTTATAAATTGGCGTCGGTTTATCTTGTTCATCGCTGCTCCGAATTATTTGGTCATTTCAGCCAGATAGGCCATTAAGGCGTCTAGTTCCTTTTCGCTAGGCACGCCACCAAACGCCATCTTATTACCTGGGATGACTGTAGCTGGTGAAAGCAACCACGCACGTAGGTTTTCGTCGTTCCATTCCATTGTGGAATTCTTCAATGCATCGGAATAGGCAAAACCCTCCTTCTGCCCGGCCGTGGCGCCGAAAAGCCCGTGCAAATTGGGGCCAGTGCGGTGCGCTTCGCCTTCAGCTAGCGAGTGGCACGCAACGCAACGGATAAAGGCCCGTTTGCCAAGCATTAATTGTTTTTCGGTCTCTTCCGTGGTGCTGGATTCTTCGGCTTGCGCGGTGCTCCCAACGCTTAGGATTAAACTTGCCACCAAGCTTGTGAGTAAAAGACGTTTCAAAATATTCTCCTTTAGGATTAGTGGTGTTAATTAGAAATTTGATCGAGTTCATGGTAGGTGAAGTCGCCAGCCACGCTGACGATGGAATCATCCTCCATGCTGTTAATTTTGTCGCGAAACCAGAAACTGTTCTCGCCAAGTAAAACCTGATAATTAAAGTACCGATCACCAAATACACAGGCTTTATCGCCCATCTTCATGTGGTACTTTTCATCTTGTTTAGACACGATTAAGTCGCAACCGTCGGGGGAGGCAAACAACGCGTCTTCGGTTACATCATCAAGTCGGCTTAGATCCTTCCAAGCGCCGACATACTTTTTCTTATCGTTGAAATAGTAGAGTTTGACTCGCACGTCACCAGTTTGGGGGTCGGGTTTAAGCGTATACAAACGCTGACGAAAAATGGCCGATGGATCGTTATATTTGGTTTCTTCAACATATAAAACGTTGTCGCCAAGTGACGGCATATCTACTTTACGGTAGTGCGATGTGACTTCGATATGACCGCCTTTGCCGGTGTCGTCAGCCTGCCAAACCGGTTTGCCTTCGGCGCGTAGCTTGGCTACTTGGGCATCGTTGTTGTAATTACCGGGCCACCAATCCATTAAGGTATCGATGGTTGCTTTTGCAGCATCCATGTCCACTTCTTCCCACAGCGGGCGCAGTAATTTTTCCTTACCCAGCCGTTGTTCGAAGGCCTCTAGAAAGTCGCTGGGGATCTCATCTAGGCTGTCATGCTTGGTGGTGCTGCCTGCCCACAGCATGTAACCGGGCGTGGTCCCCATGTCCAACATAGTCATCCACTCAGTGGAGAGCGTGTATTGATAGCGCGCATCTACGCTGGTCAAAGATTTGTCGCTGAGCTCGCTCATCGTGGTATGAAAAGTGTCAACGCTGGATTCGTATTTAGTTTTACCGGAACTTTTTTCCTCCCATTGCGTTGCCGCCGATCGCGACACCGTGACTTTGTCACCGGTGATAATCCAATCAAGAATATAAGGTCGACCGAAAACAGTGCTCTCCATTTGGAAACTGGCAATCGACTTAAGGCCCTCTTTCACATCGAAGATTGAGCCGCTGATATTGCCACAGTAAGGTTTCAGGGTGATTTTCTTATCGTTATAGGGATTGGTGAATTCATCGATAAACTCACCGGTGTCGGGGTCTGCATAAAGGCCGCAGCCCCAGGTGCGAGATTCAAAGTTGCCATCACCCATATCCTTGTAGGCAACTTTAGTTAAAGACACCATCTGGAAAAGCTTTTGGCTCTTTTCACCATTGGGCTGACCATAGGCGGTCAGATGGCCGTAGCGAAAAACGTCACCGCCATCTGTGTTTCCGTGGAGTTTCACCCAGGCAAGAATATTGTCTGCTGGGTCACTCGGGTCGAGATCCTCGTCCGCGACTGCCCAACCGGTAGTCAGGAGAATGATTGTTAGGGGTAGAGTGATTAGAGCTTTCAAAGTTTTCATCTTTAAATATGGTAAGTGATTATCCAAGCCGATCCATAACTTCCATTGCAGCGCGTTCCCCAGATTCCATCGCACCCTCCATGCCGCGATTGATAACTGCAGTGTGCTCGCCGGCGAAATGAACGCGGCCAGCTGGTTGACGCAATTCCTTAGCAAAGCGAGTGATTTGACCCGGTGCCCAGTAGGCATAGGCACCACCTGCAAACACATTACGGTTCCAAGAAATTGTCTTAACCGGTTTCAATGCTCCTTTGGCACTGGGGCGCATATCTTCGATATCTCGGAGCATGTATTGCGTGGCTTGGTTGGGTGTCATTCGATCAAGAAACTTCGCCATTTCGCCGTTCACAAAGGCCAGATGGCTGGTTATTTTGTCAGGATTTTCTGGGTCATTTTTTAGCGCCATAAATCGGCCAGTCGAACGATCAGTCCACATGCTCGGCGCAAATCCGTCGTCTTCCCAAAACGGTCGCGTTGGCACAAAGTGAATCTGAAAAACCGGCGTGTATTTCAATTGTGCGACGGCTTCTCCTTGCAAGCCTTCCAGATAGGGGTCCATATGTACATGGCGCAAAGCGCTAAACGGTAAAGTACAGATACAGTACTTGGCGCGATATTTCTTGCCCTCGCGCGTTGTCACTTCGACACCGCTTGAGTGTGAGCGGATGGCGTCTATGTGTTGGCCAAGGATTAATTCTGATTTGAGCCCGTTGGCAACCGCTTCGGGTATCCGTTGATTGCCACCCTTAGCCGCGAGAGCGGGACCAGAAAAACCACCCTCTTTGGAATAAAGCGTGCGAATCATATTGCCGCTTTGATACCCCATCAGCATAGAGAGATCGTGCACATTCGTGCCGTAAGACATATTTGTATTAAAGGCCAGATCAATCGCTTGCTTTGATATGCCTTGTTTGATCAGATGATCATAAATCGAAATATCATACTCACCCCATTGACCGTTTTGCCACGCTTCTAGATCGCCTTTGGGTAGCGGGTTATCAGAGTAGATGGAAAAACCGGCGGAGCTTAATTTGGTATTGCGAAGTTTTTCATTAATAAAAGGGTTGAGCGGATGGTCTGCCCAATCTTGCTCTTTTATGCCTTCACCGCGGACATGAAACATCACTTCGTTTTTGCGCGGTTCAGTTCTTGGGCGGGATTTTTCCATTTCCACCCCAAATCGCTTGGCACAATAAAGTACGCGAGCGTAGGACTCACCAATACCGCTAGCCCCCATTTCAGGGTGACCCGGAACATCAGACTCCTTAGCCGTGTGAACACGGCCGCCAATTCGATTTTCCCCTTCTATCACCCTAACCGAATAGCCGATATCTTCGAGCATAAGGGCCGCGTTTAAGCCTGCCAAGCCCGCGCCTAGTACTAGAACGTCGGAGCCAGCTTTGGGAGCAGCCATCACCGAACCGGCCGGTGTCAGGCTTAATAGTGATGCGCCAAGGAGTTGTCGACGAGTCAGTTGCATATTTTTCTCCGAATTTCTGTTTGTTCGTAGGTTACTTTGCTCAAATTTACCCATTTTTAGATAGTTGTAAATGACGAAAAAGACGTTTTACAGCGCTCTTTAGCCCTGAAAAAAAGAAAATGAGCAGTGTAAGTATTTGATGTATATAGCTAAATGTCTGTTTGGTTCAAATTTTAATAGCAATTATTGATAATGATATAATGATATGTCATTATGCATAAGTGCACTGTCATTAAAAAGAGAAAAGAGGAAAGTAATATGTACACAAGATTAAAAAGCAGTTTGCTAGGCGGTTTGCTTGTGTTGGGGCTCGCACCAGCGACACAAGTCGTTGGTCAGGAGACCAGCGCCGCCAGTTCAATAATATTGGATGAGATCATCGTTACCGCTCGTAAGAAAGAAGAGTCATTGCTAGACACGCCTCTGGCTGTCTCAGTCTTTGACAAGCAAGAGCTTGAAGCAGCGGGTTTTACCGACATCATCGAAGTTTCTAAGGCGACACCTGGCCTTTTTATTGAAGACTTTAATGAAGCTGCAGCGCGTGTGGATACGACTCCCCGTTTTCGAGGTGTGTTTTTCACTTCAGGTAGCCGTCTACAACAAACCGCGACGATCTTTCTGGACGGTGTTTACTTAAGTGGTGGTGAACAGACGATTGGCGTTAATGAGCTAGAGCGAGTGGAGATTATTAAAGGCCCTCAATCAGCACTATTCGGACGTAATACATTTGCTGGCGCTATTAACTATGTCACGAAGGACCCGACCGAAGAATTTCGCAGCGATTTAGACCTGCTCATTGCGAGTGAAGATGAGTATCGATTCTCAGCTGGCATTGAGGGTGGTCTCGCTAATGGTGTTACTGGTCGGCTCAGCGCCAACTTCAGCCAAGATGGTGGTGACTACGATAACGTTGCAGTTCCTGGCGATACCTTAGGTGACGAAGAGCATTATGCTGTTAACGGTTCCTTGATCTTCAAGCCGAACGACGCATCTAGAATTAAGTTACGGGCTTCTTACCGTGAAGTAGACGACGGCGCACCTGCGTTTGTTGCTACTGCAGGTATTGAGCAGCATAATTTTGGCGGCTTTTTGCTTAATGGCGATGTGGCTAACCGCGCTGATTCTCTCGTTCCGTCAGATAGAATGGGCCGAACTGAAAGTGTCTTTCGCGGAACGGTTAGCATCCCTGATGCGTCGCGAATTGGCTTGAATGCCAATGCGGCTTCGATCGCACGGTTCCGTGATGCGGTCAATAACGACCCGCGCTCTCTTGGCGCCGCGCGCTTGGAGTATTCACCAAACAATGTGGATGATTTTGGTTTGAAGTTGGATTCGTTCCGTTTTGATGTGCACGCGGATTTTGACTTAACCGAAGACATCGCTCTGTCAGTATTGGGTGGATTCAACGAAGAATCTTATGGCTATTGGAACGATTTCGATAATGGACCAGATGATTCGTTTATGAGTTTTATTTCTCAAGATATTGAAGACCAGTCTCTAGAAGTGCGACTTAACGGCTCGGCTGACAAACTAGAATGGTCAGTAGGAGCGAGTTATGTGGATATCGAGATTGAAGACGTAAACGGCACGGCGAGCTTTTTCGGTCCGACGATTGTGTTCGGCGATATCTTCCGCGCCGAGCCTTTTAGAACCGGTGCTACTACAACCGGTATCTTTGGATCATTGGATTACCAATTTACTGATGCATGGTCAGTTGCTTTGGAAGTTCGTCGTCAAGAAGACGAGATTCGAGACGGTGACTTGACGGGTTTGTCGCCTGCAACAATTGATAGCACCTTGCCTCGCGCCACCTTGAAGTATGAGCCAACTCAAGACTCAACCTTCTACGTGACTTATAGTGAAGGTAACTTGCCAGGTGGTTTTAACCCGCAAATCGGAGAATTGGATGCAGCGCAATTGGCCGAGCTGGTTGCTCTTGCACCCGGTGCCGGTGTCACCTTTGGTGAGGAGTCGCTGACTAACTACGAGTTTGGTTGGAAACAAGTTTTCGCCGGTGGCCGCGCAGCGTTTAATCTGGCTGCATTCTACATGGAGCGTGAAGACGAAATTTTCCGCTCGATAGAATTGGTTGCTGATACCAGCCCAATGGCGCCAAATCCACAAAGAACAGTATCGTTCACAAGTAACGGTGCGTCGACGGATATTAGTGGAATTGAGATTGATGGTTCGTGGGTCGTGAACGACAGCTTGCGAGTGGGTGCCTCCCTAGGCTACATCAATGCTGAGATCGCTTCATTTCCAGTCGGTGCGGGTACGGGTGACTTCGGTGACTTATTTGGTGCTGCGGCCAACGTTGAAGGTCAAGAAGCGCCTCGCTTCCCACCATTTACGTTCTCATTTAACGGTACTTATGAGCGTCCGTTCAGTGGTTGGAATGGCTTCGATTCATGGTATACGAGAGCCGACTTCTTCTACAACAGCAAGTTCTACGACAGTAACTCTAACGTTACCGAGATCGATAGTGCACTGGAGACAAATCTGCGCTTCGGCCTACGCGGTGAAAGAGTTAACGTAGAGTTGTTTGCTACCAACTTGTTTGATGAAGATGCGCCTACCGCTGGCTTCAACTTCGCCGATATCGACTTCGGCGTTCGCACCAGAGAGGGTGGCTTTTTCGACTTCTCTCGAGAAGGCACCTTGGTTGGCCTGAGAGATCGTCGCCAAATTGGCTTACGCGTAAAATATACTTTCCAGTAATCCCCTCTCAAACTTGGAAGCAACAAACCCCCGCATAGTCGGGGGTTTGTTGCTTCTGGAGTATCCGTGTTTCAGTGACAATGCCGACCGGCTACGAGAAGTTACACCTACCAAAAATTTGGCTGACAGGCGTGATGCCGAGACTTAAACGTCTGGTTCGAGCTGAGTTGAGTGACCATTTAACCCAGTCTTTGGGTTGATTCAGAATTAAACCAATGACGCTGACGACGAGCGCTTGAAGGATCTTTTCCCCACCGATCGGATTGTTGAGATCATGTCAGTGATCTCCTGGTTTGGCTAATCTCAATAGGTGGAATGCATCCCTAGCCACTCATCTAGAGCAGGTAACGAAGGCCCGCACTGCAAAAACCCCCGATCGTTTAGAGAACGTTAATCAACTCCGTTCTGAGTATGGAATGCTTGGCGAATTTCGCTCGCTGAACCGCTCCAGACGTCATTTGTTGACGTAATATATTCCAAGACTTGCTCTAGTTTACCAATGCGGTGGGGTTGCCCCAACATCCATGGGTGAATATTGAGCGCTAGCATTCGGCCACCATGATTTTTGGCTTCAGCACGCAAAAAGTCGAAGGCATCACACACTTGGTCTGCGTATGACTGCTCGCTATGCAGATTGCTTTGCAGAATAAATGCATCTTCGAGTTCATTCGAGAGCGGCATTGCGGTGAGCGGGCCATTTTCAGTACTGAAGGTATACGGCATATCATCATTAACCCAATCGCTGAAGTAGCGAATGCCGTGGGCTGCCAATAGCTCGGGCGTGTTCTCGCTCTCACTTCTGGCGGGGCTTAACCAACCGTGGATTTCTTGGCCGCTCAAGTCGCGTAGACTGTTGAGTGCGCGATCGATGAGCTCGTTCTCCTCCTTTACATCCTGGCCGCCATAGTGGAGTGCATCCATGTGGTAACCGTGACAGGTGATTTCGTCGCCACGTTCTTTTAACAACCCCATAAGGTAAGGGTTACGCTCAGCCAATCGAGTATTGACTGCGAAAGTGGGCTTTATTTGGTAACGATCAAGTGCTTTGAGAATGCGAAATAGGCCAACCCTGTTGCCATAGTCACGCAAACTGTAATGGCGTAGATCCGGGTAGGGCATCGTCATGCCATAGGGCACTTTGAATGGCTTGCCGCTTTGGTTCAGTGGAAAGAACTGCAGGCAAACATTTATCCATACGGCAATTTTTTTATCGTCTGGCCAGCTGATTGCTGGGCGATCGGATAGCATGCTCCATGAATACCGCTCATGATCCATGCCGTAGCGACGGTTTTTGTATTCAAGAAACTCTTTATCGAGACTCATGCGTACCTCCGTGCCTGTTCTGCAATGCTTTGCACCGCTTGATCGTAATAGTTATTTAGATAGTAGTCGGCAATATCGC
Source organism: uncultured Arenicella sp. (assembly GCA_937973905.1). Taxonomy (GTDB): domain Bacteria; phylum Pseudomonadota; class Gammaproteobacteria; order Arenicellales; family Arenicellaceae; genus Arenicella. The sequence continues at coordinate 9,699 of CALJJR010000067.1, forward strand.
GGCCAGTGCTGACCCAGACATCGCTATGCCCAGTAATGTATTCGAGGGCCTCTTCAAACGCCCGCATACGATGTGGGCAGCTGACTTGATAATTGTGTGTGGGAATGCACATGACTGTGCCGCTCTCAGCGCCCTCCGCATAGAGGCGATCAAAATTGTCTTTGATTATTTGGCCATAACGTCGGGGTTCAATTTTGTTAACCACATAGGCGATCGTGTCGTTCATTTCTAAGGAATAGGGGAGTGAGACAAAACGTTGGCCGCTGCGCACGTGCACTGGGGTTGGTTGGTCATCGTGAAACAGATCGCAGGTGTACAAGCCGCCGGCTTCGGCAAATAAATCCACCGTGATTTCAGAATGCGACAGAGCAGGGGCCAAGTAGCCGGCTGGCTTATGACCCGTGTGTTTTAAAATTGTGTCGACTGAATCTTGAATCATCTCTCGTTCTTGCTCTTCGCTCAGACCGTAGGTGTAACGAGTGTTGTAAACCCCGTGGGAAAAGAACTCCCAATTTCTGTCTTTGCACTGTTCAATGATTTCAGGGTGATGGTCACACAAGGCCGTAGACAGAGAAATTGAGCCTCTGATGCCATATTTATCCAGTAGCGCCATCTGGCGCGCATGGCCTACCCGGTTGCCATAATCTCGAATGCTGTACCCACCGACCGAAGGGGTGGCGTATGGCCATGGTTTTCTATGCGGATTTTGCGGTGGGTCTAATTCATAGAACTCAATATTCGGCGCGACCCAAAAAGCCAGTTTGGCGCCGCCGGGCCACTCAATTTTGGGCCGATCTTGATAGGCCCAATAGTCGTATAAATTCGGATCTTCACGCATCATCGCTTCCTCGTTGCTGATTACTTGGATTGTGCATCAAGCCAATCAAAGGTCTCCTGAACGTCGAGCACGTCAGCGTATTTAATCGAAAGGTCAGTTAGGTTAGCGAAATGATAGCTCTCGTGCTTATCGGCCACGCACTCCTCAGGGACAATGGTTCGGTAGCCCCGCGATAGCGAATCAACCGCGGTTGCTCGGATACACCCCGAGGTAGAACCTCCCGTTATGAACACGGTATCCACTTGATGCCAGACGCACAGAGATTGCAGTTGGGTTTCAAAGAATGCCGACGGCATTTTTTTGCAATAGATGACATCTCGCTGTCGATCTATTTCTAAGCGATCGTCGAATTCCGCGCGCTCGGAGCCAAATTTAATATTTTGCAGTGAGTCAGGTGTGTCGGTTCGAGTTCCCCATGTGCCGCAGTCTTCTCCAGATTCCATGTAAGCGACATAGGTCCAAACCACGGGCCAATTCAAGGCGCGAAATTTCTTCGCCAACTCATTGGTGTAATGCATCTGTTGAGGGTCGGTCTCATATGCGGTCTTGAATAGATCAGGCCGGGTGTACGCCTTTTGCGGGTCGACATTGACCAAGATCGCCTTGTTGCCGAAGCCAAACTTAGCTCGAGTTGGGTTGGCCTTGAGTTCTTGATAAATCTGGCGGGCGGTTTTATCACTGGTTTGCATTGAGTAATTCCTCTGATGTCGTAACGCCATTAATTGGATGTCACCAACTTTGTGCGTTTGTGCATGGCTTTGGCACATGCGTTTCGATTTATTTGTTATAATAGTATATCAATAATACAATTGACAACTTGAGACGGCTTTCGGTCTTGGTTTTCTTTGGCAATGTAAATCCTCGTCAATCAATGAATAAATCACTTAAGGACGTTCGCATTCTTGATCTCACCCATATGTTGTCGGGGCCATATGGCGCGATGATTTTGGCTGATCTTGGTGCAGAAACCATCAAAGTAGAACCCCTAGCTGGTGAAGGTACACGCAAGCTATTGGCGAATGACCCGAACAACTCGCTCGAAGGCATGGGGGCATACTACATCACGTTAAACCGAAATAAGAAAAGCACCGCGATTGATCTTAAAAGTGAAGCCGGGCTGGCCGTATTCTACGATCTCGTCAAGCAAGCCGATGTGGTGATTAGTAATTTTGGTGCCGGCGTACCTGAGCGTTTAAAGATTGATTATGCGAGCTTAAAGGAAGTGAATCCACGCATTATTACTTGTGTGGTATCGGGTTTTGGCTCCGACGGGCCCAATCATAAACGGCCTGCCTTTGACCAAGTTGCGCAGGCGACCGGTGGCGGCATGTCTATCACTGGGTTAGATGCCGATCAGCCAGTGCGTGCCGGCATTCCTATTGGTGATCTGGGTGGTGGCATGTTCGCAGTGATGGGTATCCTTGCCGCTTTACATGAACGTGATCGCAGCGGCGAAGGTCAACACGTTGATATCTCAATGTTGGATTGCCAGATTTCACTGCTTAACTATATGGCGACTATGCACTTTCTGTCTGGTGAAAATCCATACCCAATTGGCAACTCGCACTTTGTACACGTACCTTATGACACTTTTCGTTGCTCTGATGGGTTTATTGTAATTGCTGTGATTACTGACAACTTTTGGGCCAATTTGAAGACCGTTGTGGATATCCCTGAATTCGATGATCCGGAACTCGATGGGCAACCTGGGCGATGGGCCGCGCGAGAGTTGATCAGTGCGAAATTGAACGAGGCCCTGAGTTCAAATACCACGGCTCACTGGATAGCAGAACTAGAAGAAAAACGGATTCCCTGCGCGCCGGTAAATAATTTTAGTCAGGCCTTAAACGACGAACAAGTGCAACATCGAAATATGGTGATTGATCTTAAACACCCATCTGGCAAGACCACTAAAGGCCCCGGAAATCCGATCAAGCTTTCACGCACTGGTGAGGAGTCGTTTAGTCCAGCACCCGAGCTCGCTGAACACAGTTCTGAAGTATTTGCTGAACTTTTGGGATATAACGAGGCTAAGCTTAATGAATTACGTGAAAAAGGAGCGATTCTCTAGTGCCTGAACGCGTCTACTTGAACGATGTGGGCCCACGCGATGGCCTGCAAAACCAGCCTAAACATCTGAGTGTGGAAGAGCGGCTTGAACTGATTGAAGCATTGCGAGCTGCCGGGCTAGAACAAATTGAGATTGGTGCTTTTGTATCACCCAAGGCCGTCCCGGCAATGGCGGGTTCCGACCAGATTGCTCATGCACTTAAGCATGGGGAGGCCAGCTATTCGGCATTGATTCCCAATCGTCGTGGCTACGATTTGGCTACCGCAGCAGGCGTAAAAACCGTCGCCATGGTTGTTTATGGTAGCGATGCGATGGCGGAGAAAAACGTTGGCATGTCCAGCGCCGAGGCAGAAGCCGCAACGCTCGACATGTTACTACAGTCCAAGTCAGACGGCATCGAGGTGATTGCCACCATTGCGGTTGCGTTTGTGTGTCCGTTTGCTGGCCCTACTGATCCAGCGATCGTGCACGGGCTTGCCCAACGCTGTCTGGCCGCTGGCGCTGCCCGTGTGGTAATCGCCGACACCATTGGTGCAGCCAATCCAGCTCAGGTTACCGCATTGATGGAAGGCTTAGTCGAGGACAATGGCGCGGATAAATTAGCTTGTCATTTTCACGATACTCGGGCGCTGGGCATGGCCAATGTGTACGCAGCCTTGCAGGCTGGGATTCGTCACTTCGATGCCTCGATCGGTGGGCTAGGTGGTTGCCCGTTTGCACCGGGTGCGAGTGGCAATATCGCCACCGAAGACGCAGCGATGATGTTGCAATCTATCGGTTACGACACTGGCATCGATCTGAATAAACTGCTTGCCGCTTCAGACTTAGCGGAGCGTCTTACTGGCACTGCACCAGGGGGGCGATCAAAACCGTGGCTGGGCCCCTATTTAGACAAAGGGCAAGTGATTTAATCTATGAGCGACTTGAACTTTCAGCCCACCGGCTTGGGTGATAAGCCCGCCCTGTTGCTGGTTGATATGATCAATGGCTTTACTGACCCTGCTTGTGAATTGGGCAGCAGTAGCGATGACGTTGTTGCGGCAAATATCGAACTACTCGCCGTATTTCGACGCCTCAATATGCCAGTATTTTTCACCACTGTCGTGTTTCACAATGCCACGCAGGCGCGCGTCTTTCGATCTCGTGTGCCAGCTCTAGAGGTGCTCACTCCTGAATCAGATTGGGTAAAAGTGGATGCGCGCCTCGAACGCAGAGACAACGAACCTTTGATCGAAAAGCAGTGGGCAAGCGCTTTCTTTGGTACTGATTTGCATCAGCAATTACAGTCAGCGCAGGTTGATTCCTTAGTCGTTACAGGCTTGACCACCAGTGGTTGTGTGCGCGCCTCGGCAGTAGATGGTCTGCAGAGTGATTATCGCGTAGTTGTCGCTCGCGATGCCGTGGGTGATCGAAATCAGCAAGCGCATGCAGCCAACTTATTTGACCTGAACGCCAAGTACGCCGATGTAGAAGATAACGCGACGATCATTGCCAAATTGGAATCGATCGCGACCGTGTAATTAACAGTATTGGATAACGCAATGATCCCAGAAACATCAATACAGCAAGATATCGTTTTAAGTTTGGTCGACCTTGTAGGGGAGCAAAACGTTCTACAAGATTCCGACTCAATCACCCTCTATAGCCAAGACGTATTCACCCGCGATAAAACCAGTATCGCGGTGGTCCAGCCAGGTACGACTCAAGAACTAGCGGCAGTGGTTAGTGCTGCCACAAGTGCGGGCCACAGCGTAATTGCGCGTGGCGGCGGTATGTCGTACACGCGTGGATATACGCCAGTTCAAGACAATTCGATCACCATCGATATGGGTCGCATGAACCAAGTCTTAGAGATCAATACGCAAGACATGTACGTGACAGTCGAAGCCGGCTGCACATGGGAGAAGTTATACCAAGCTCTGGAAAAGACCGATTTCCGTACGCCTTATTGGGGCACTTTGTCAGGCCGCTTTGCTACCGTTGGTGGTGGTGCGTCGCAAAACGCAATTTTCTGGGGCTCCGGACAATTCGGTACTGCCGCAGACAATATCATCGGCATGGAAGTAGTCTTAGCCGATGGCTCGATTGTGCAAACTGGCTCCGGAGCACAGCGTAATAGCAGCCCATTCTTTCGTCATTTTGGCCCCGATCTAACCGGCTTATTTTGTTGCGATGCCGGCGCGCTTGGATTTAAAGCGACGGTGACGTTACGTTTGATCAAGAAATTCAAAGGCAAGGCATTTTGCGCTTTCGATTTCAAAACCGCAGAAGATACACTCGCAGCAATGTCTGAAATTGCACGCCAAGGGTTAGCGATGGAGTGTTTTGGTTTCGATCCCTACTTACAAAGCCAACGCCTAAAAAGAGAGAGTATTGCCAACGACGTAAAAGCCCTTGCTGGAGTTATGAAAGCCTCTGGCTCGATGATGGGCGCTTTGAAAGATGGCGCAAAGGTTGCGCTCGCAGGCCGCCGCTTTATGGATGATGTAGACTACTCCGTGCAGTTGATGGTAGAGGACTTTACGCAACATGGTGCGGATGAAAAAGCGCGCCAAATCAGTGCCATTGCAGCGCAATTTAATGGCAAAGAAATATCGAACAGTATTCCTAAGATAGCGCGTGCCAATCCCTTTGGACCGGTCAACGCCATGCTCGGCCCGCAGGGTGAGCGTTGGGTACCTTCGCATGTATTGGTTCCACATTCCCAGGCCGCCGAGGGTCACCAAGTCATTCTTGATTTGTTTGCTCGCTATGCAGAGCAGTTCGAGCAACGTGGGATTGAAACCGGGTTTTTGTACGCCGTGATCTCGAGCAATGCCTTTGTGCTAGAACCAGTATTCTTTTGGCCAGATACGGCAACCGAGTTTCATGCCAAATACATCGACTCCGATCATTTTGCCAAGCTGCCAAAGCTTGAGGAAGATTTAGAGACCAGAGAGTTTGTTGCCAAGGTGCGGCATGAGATGGCCGCGATATTCCGCGATCGTGGCGGCATTCATATGCAAATCGGCAAAGACTATCACTACGCCGACGGCATCAGCGAGCCTGCGCTGAACGCGGTCAAAGCGATAAAAAATCATGTCGACCCAAATAATTTAATTAATCCAGGTGCGCTTGGGCTCGCCTAGGCAAAGCCACCAGCCTATTAATAGCTCTATCACAAGTTCTCCCCAATTCGTATTTTACCCTGACGAAAAACTATGACCGTTAATCTCCAAATTCGCTTGGCCAGTACACCCGAACAAACCCCAACCCCTGAGCATTTTAAAGTGGTGGAAGTGCCGATGCCTGAAGCGGGCGAGAACCAAGTGCTGTGTGCTACGCAATACCTTTCTTTAGACCCCTACATGCGCAGCCAAATTGCCGGCAGGCATATGTCTGGCAGCATAAGCCCCGATGACTTAATGAGAGGTGAGACAGTCAGTATGGTGCTGCAGTCGAACCACCCAGATTTTGCTATCGGTGATGTGGTGCGCGGGTTTGGAAATTGGCAACAATACTCCTTGCATGATGCGAGCGAACTAACCTCAGTTGATGCCCGTATTAAACCTGAGTCTTATGCTCTCAGTACCCTTGGTATGCCTGGGTTAACCGCATACGCTGGCCTAATTTGGATTGCCAAGGTGCAAGCCGGTGACGTTGTATTAGTGCCAGCGGCTCTTGGTGCGGTAGGTTCTACGGTTGGTCAGTTGGCCAAGGCCAAAGGCGCTACGGTGGTCGGCATTGCTGGTTCGCAAGAGAAGTGTCAGCTTGCCATCGAGCAGTTTGGTTACGATGCCTGCATTAATCGCAAACAGGGCGATCTTGATGAGCAGCTAAAAGAGCATTGTCCCGAAGGTGTCGATATTTATTTCGACCTGGTGGGTGGTGAAACCTTAAATACGGTCTGTCTGAATTTAGCGCAAAATGCTCGTGTCATATTGTGCGGTTTGATGGAGGATTACAACAAATCGACTCGCACGCCGGGCCCAATGCCTGGGCCTATTATTGCCAAGCGAGCCACTTTGACAGGGTTGGTTGTCTACGACTGGGAACCTCGACGAGGCGAATTCGTCGACGCAGCCCTGGCCTACATTGAAAACGGCAAGCTAAAGGTTCTAGAAGACATGGCAGTTGGAATCGAGTCTGCACCCGACGCTTTTTGCGCCTTGATGCGCGGTGAAAATAAGGGTAAAGCGATCGTAAAAGTAGCGGTCTAACAGCTCTTTTTTGACAGAAGACTCAGCCCATCAGAATCAAGCCCAAGGTTTTGCGATACCGAGATAGGCCTGAAACAAAAGCACCAGCCAGATAGTTACTACCCAAGGACGCACTCTATTGAGGCTGGCAATCATTGCTTGGTTATCGTCATCGGTCTGCGTGCCTTGTAGTAACTTCACATAGGTGGCACTAAAGCCTTTTAATTGGATTCGAATCATAAGTCCGCAAAACACTAAAAACGCAAAGGCTAGCAGTTTGGCGATCAGCCACGGCGTGTCAGTCAAGGTATTGTTAAGCAATGCATAGCAGCTCGATGCGATCACGCTAAGAACCACAAACCAACGAAAGTAAAAATCGAATTTAGTTAGCAGCGGGATATAGGGAGCGTTGTGCTGATAGTGCAGCACCAGCACGATGGCAAGCCAGAACGGGCCCAGCGCTACAATGGCTAGCAACTGCCAGCTGGCGTGTTCCACGCCCACATAGTGGGCCAGCAGCCCGCCGATGGTTAACGTTAGGCTCATGCATATTCTGGGGACGAGATCACAGCCGAGCATAATTTTCGCCGCGGTCAACCGCGCATCGACAGATAGCTCAGGATTAACCACAAAACCGCTGGAATAAAATACCCCTAGATCGCCACCCAACCAATAGACAAAGAGTAGGATATGAACCAGCAATAAGAGTTCGTAAATACTCATGGGGCTAGCTCGTTGGGCCAAAGTTGCGATACTTGCCGAGCATCAGCAACGGCAGTGAGCCCACAAAAAGTAACACACCAGCAGTCAATAAGGCGCTCTGCCAGCTGCTTGACGCGGCTGAATCGGCGAGTAATTTTGGTCCAAACCCTGCGCCTAATCCAAAGAAGGCATACAAGAACCCGTAGACCGCCGAGTAACTTCGCATTCCAAAGTACTTGGACACTAAATAAGCGAGAAAGTCATATTCCACACCGGCACCAAAACCAATCATCAAGATTGCAATACGTGCCATATCTGGTGAAACATTGGGCAAGCCGAGCAGATAGAACGCGATGGCTGGCGAGGCCAGAAAAATGAAGGCGACGCCAGGCGCCCAGAACTTATCGATCAACACCCCGCCAATCAACCGTCCGGCCAGAACAGCCAGCCCGGTAAGACCGGCCAAAGCAACGGCATCGGAAATCTCAAAGCCTTGGGCGCGCAGAATTTGTTCTAAATTAGGGATGACTGAACCCAGCGCATAAGAAATAGGCAACAAGCATATGCACAACAACCAAAGCCGCCACTCACGTAAAGACTCTTTAAAGCTAAGCCCGGGCAGCACCTGATTCTCACGCGTTTGATAGCGAACGATGGGTTCGGTGCCGATCTTCCCGAATAGAAATGCGAGGATCGGAAGCGCGGTAATAATCAGAAATGGAAAAACGATAAAGTACTCAAGTTTGAGCCCATTTTTCTGGATTTGCGGAATAATAAAATCCAGATTGAGCGCCGCAAGTGCGCCAAAGCCAGCCACAGCTGGCAGCAGAATTGGGACTTTAAATTTGGTTAGCAACGAATCTCTCGCGGGCACGTCATTCACGTCTCGTAAGCCTAAGAGTGCTAAAGGAAAGGCAATTAAGATTGGCAAAAATCCCAGAGCGATATAAGCGGTACGCCAGTCGTACATGCTAACGACTTCCTGAGCGAAATATTTGGACAACGTGCCGAACATTCCGGTGGCGATAAGGGCAATTCCTAGCGCTTTTCCGCGGTGCTTTTCAAATGCGTTGGTCACCGCCCGGGTAAACGTAACAGGCAGAGTTCCGGCACCGAAGATTGCAATGAGAGCCCATAAAAATAAATACAGTGCTTTATCGCCGGTGTGCAAGGACTGCGCCATCATCGCAAAGCCGAATAATATGATCGAGATTAGAGATACGCGCCGCGCGCCGAAACGATCGGCTAGTGATCCCACCGCTGGCGCCATAATAAACGTAAACAAGGTGTACATTGGGAAAGCCAAGAACACTTCGCCCAATCCCCAACCGAATTCCTGCATGATGGGGCCGGCCATGACCCCCAAGGTGTAAAAGGGCAGCGGTGACATACCTAGCCCAATCCCCACTGCGGAGGCAGAAACTATAGGCCAACCGGATTTTATTTCCGATTGAGTCTGTGTAGATGATTCAGGTTCCAAGGGTTCGCTCCGGCGATGGTTGATTTGTCAGAAACCATTTTGCCATAAAAGATATAATGATAGGACAATATATCAAATAGGAAGTTAAGAGAGCGATGAAGGTCACTCGTGGGTTCAGCGATATCAGTAGTGGTCAGATGCATTGGCGGGCCGCAGGGTCCTTGAATTCCGCTCCGGTAACCGTCTGTTTGCACATGATGCCCAAGTCTAGCCGTGGCTTTGCGGCCCTGTTGCCGCTGCTGGCTCACCAGGGCTTAGCCGTGGCACCGGATTATCCTGGTTATGGAGAATCGGATCCATTTTCCTTCGAATCACCTTCAATCAAGGACTACGCCAATAGCATCTTTGAGTTCTTGGCGGCAATGAACTTTAAGTCTGTGAACTTGGTCGGCTATCACACCGGCGCCATGGTTGCGATTGAAGTCGCAACTCGAAATCCAGCGCTCATAAACAGCGTCGCCTGTCTTTCAGCTCCCATATTTAGTGCCGATGAGCTACAACATTTCAAAGATTTCTTTGCACCGATACCGCTGGATAAGCAAGGCACTAGATTCGCAACTATGTGGTCACGAGTGGTCGAGTTCTCAGGGCCAGGAATGGATTTGGCCATGGCTGCGGTTTCAATGGCGGAAAATCTACGTGCTGGTGAGCGTTACGAAGATGGGCATGCCGCCGCGTTTGAATATGCGCCGGAATTTGCTGACAAACTCTGTCAGCTAACTACGCCGGTACATGTTCTGAATGTGGGGGACGATTTGTTTGAACATACCAAGCGCATTGCACCGCTGCTCAGTGATTGCGACCAGGATTCAGCGATAAAGGAATACCAAGAGCGTCCTGATTGGGGTCATGGTTTCCTCGATTTATGGCCGCAGGAAGTGGCCGATATCTTGGCTCAGTATTATGCACGCGTGGAGGCGTAGAGCGGCAAAACTTTGGCGTACTTAGCGCAGCTGTGTTCGTGTAGCCTGCCTAAAGGCCGACGCCAAGCTGGCTATCCGGTCGCTTGCAGGATGCTCGCTTTGCTATCTTCGTAGGGCCAGCCTTTAGGTAAGCCAGCGGCCGGAGTAAAGCCGTAAAGCTCTTCATCAGGAAGCGCTTGTTGCACGATGTCTCTGACGGCAATTAACTTTTCCATATCGAAACCGGTGTTTAGGCCCATTGATTCGAGCATAAAGACCAAGTCTTCGGTGACTATGTTGCCACTCGCGCCAGGCGCCCACGGGCAACCGCCAATCCCACCAAGCGAGCTGTCCAGCGTGGTAAGCCCAATTTCTACAGCCATCAGCGCATTCGCTAAGCCCTGACCACGCGTATTATGTAAATGCACGCCGTGCAACGCATGGCGACCGCAATGGTGCCAAATCCCTTCCACTAATCTTCTAAGTTGACGAGGATTGCCAACACCCGTGGTATCCGACAAACCCACTTCAGCGACACCAAGGCTGACAACGGTCTCTGCCAGCTTAAGCACTGTGCTTTCTTTCACTTCACCTTCAATAGTGCAGCCAAATGCGGTGGATAAACCAATTTCAAGCGCAGGCCGGGTATCCGATGGCAGGGTGGCTATGAATTCGACACATTGCTCAATCTCTGCCAACATTTGCTTGTGGGTTTTATTTACGTTCTTAACTGAGTGGGTTTCACTCATCGAAAACGGCATAGAGATCTTGTGAGCGCCGGCCCTAGTTGCGGCTTTCACACCGTGCAAATTCGGGGCCAATACCGCAACGCTCAAGCCAGGTAAACTGGTGGCGAATCGAGTGATCTCCTCAGTATCGGCGAGTTGCGGCAGAAGTTTGGCGGGTACAAAGGAACCAACCTCGATCTCACCACATCCAGCTTCATATTGAGCTTGAATCCATTGCTGTTTGGCTGCGGTCGGCATGATGTTTTTGATGCTTTGTAAACCATCACGAGGGCCAACTTCACTAATTAGAATATCTACCATGGATTTTGCTAGCTGCGGCGCCAAGCCGCCTAACTTTAAGTGTTGCGTTTTCAATACAACTATATCATTATAATGATATAACAATAGTATTAATTTGCTGGATTTCGGTTGATATAACGCTTTTTTTCCTTCTGATTAGATGGCATTGAGAGCGCATTCATGAAGACATCAACCGCTATATGGCGCATTGAAATACCTCGATCTCTAGCTAATGACCACGCCCAAGTGCCGACTGAAATGAGATGAGTCATTCAAACATTCAATTTAAAGGAATCCTATGAACCAAGGTACTCAAGCAGCGCAGGCAGCTAAGCGAAACTCCGAACTACCCCTCGCTGGACTAAGAGTCATAGAGTTTACGCATATGGTCATGGGGCCATCGGCGGGCGTCATCTTAGGTGATCTCGGTGCCGAAGTTATTAAAGTAGAGCCCATTAAGGGAGACAACACACGGCGCCTCAGAGGTTCTGGCGCAGGTTACTTCCCCATGTACAACCGCAATAAGAAGAGCATCAGCGTTGACGTGAAAACGGCAGAGGGGCTAGAGCTGGTTACTCGCTTGCTGGAATCAGCAGATATCTTAATTGAGAACTTTCGCCCCGGCGCAATGAGTAAATTAGGCCTAGGCTATGACAGCCTATGTGAGAAAAACCCAAGGTTGATTTATTGCTCTCTGAAAGGTTTTTTATCCGGTCCTTATCAACATCGAACTGCGCTGGATGAAGTCGTGCAGATGATGGGTGGCCTCGCCTATATGACGGGTCTGCCAGATAAACCAATGCGTGCTGGCTCATCAGTGATTGATATCACTGGAGGTATGTTTGGTGTGATCGGAATCTTGTCCGCCGTGGAGCAACGTCACCGCACAGGTAAAGGCCAACTCGTTAGTAGTTCACTATTTGAAACTACGGCGTTTATGGTTGGCCAGCATATGGCGCAAGAAGCCGTGTCAGGCACAGCGCCACCCCCAATGTCGGTTCGCCAGTCGGCTTGGTCGGTGTACGATATTTTTCATTCGAGTGAAGGTGATCAAGTTTTTGTGGGCGTTGTCAGTGATGCGCTGTGGGGCGCATTTTGTAAAGAGTTCGATTTCATTGCATTTGCCAATGACAGCGATTTAGATCAGAATAACAACCGAGTTGAACAGCGCGATCGAATTCTACCCGTTGTAAGAGCGGCCTTCGCAAATATGACGACGGCTGAACTGATGCAACGTTTGGACGCCGCGGGTATTCCTTTTGCACCCATCAACACGCCTTCAGATCTATTCAATGATGAACATTTGTTGGCCGATGGCGGCCTATTACCAGTGACCCTCACCGACGGCGAGCAGGCTGGCCAAACTGCCTCATTACCTGCCTTACCAGTTGAAGTGTCAGGTACACGATGTGGCTTGGTTTCCGACTTGCCGAAGATTGGCCAGCACGGTGAAGAGATACTGGCTGCGCTGGGCTATTCAGATGCAGAGATTGCCGAGTTGATCGCAGATCAGGTCATCGCTGCTTGATGAATCGCGCAGGCTATCGGATTGATTGCAGGAGTATTCTCCTACCCCTAATTTTACTTTGCGCGTCTTTGTTGAGTGCATGTTCAACCCATCATTCCAACATCGATCTTTTGTTGCGCAACGTGACCGTCATCGATGCGACCAAGGGTGAGCGTGCAGGCCAAGACGTTGCGGTTAGTAACGGTAAGATCGTTAGCGTTTCTTCATCGGTGGCGGTGGCCTCGGCCGAGAAAATCGCGCTGCGAGAAATTGACGCCAGTGACAAGTTCCTAATCCCCGGTTTGTGGGATGCACATGTTCATCTGACTTTTGACGAAGATGTTGCTGGCAGCATGAATCGGCTGTTCATTGCCAACGGTATCACCAGTGTTCGAGACACCGGCGGACAACTAGCTAAGGTGCTCGCTTTCCGCCGTGCAGCCGATAAACAACTGGCTCCATCGATCTATCTCGCTGGTCCGCTATTGGATGGTAAACCTACCGTTTACGACGGCAGTTCAGGGTCTTTCCCAAAAATCGCCGCAACCATAGAGACGCCGAGACAAGCGCGTGAAAAGGTAAGAGAATTAGCTGCCGCTGGCGTCGATCTGCTCAAGGCTTATGAAATGCTTGCACCCGAGGTGTACTTGGCCGTCTTAGATGAAGCTAAAGAGCTTGGCTTGCCGGTCACTGGTCATGTGCCGCTGAGTATGACCGTCAGTGACGTATCCTCGGCTGGACTAAATAGCATGGAACATCTGCGCAATCTGGAGCTTGGTTGCACATCGGGCGCGCAAAAAATGTTGCGGGACAGGCTCGATATGTTGCTCAACGAAGCAGGGCTGAGTGGCGCAAAACTACGCGGCGAGATACACGCTTTGCAACACGGTGCCGCGATCGCTGATATCGACTCACAACGCTGTGCAGCATTAATTCAAGAACTTAAGAACAATGAGACTTGGCAGGTGCCGACAATGGCACTTAATCTTTTGTTTCAAGAGCCGTTCTACGCAGACCCAGCTTGGCAAGAAAATTATCAATACCTTCCTGCCGCTGTGGCTAAAGATTGGCAGGAGCGCAGCATCGCGGTTGCGGAGCGTTTGCTCAAACCGTCTGACCGGCAAGCCGAACGTAATGCAATTGCCGACTGGCGCAGCGAGACCATAAAAGCGCTGGTGGCGGCCGAGGTGCCGATCATGGCCGGTACCGATACGCCAATCTTTTTTCTCACCCCCGGATTCAGTTTGCATCTAGAACTAAAAACGCTGGTTGCAAAAGGATTGACGCCCATGCAAGCGATTGAGGCAGCGACTCTAACGCCGGCACGTTATTTTGGTTTGCAAGAAAACCATGGCGGCATTGACTCTGACTATGTCGCCGATCTGGTATTGCTGGATGCGAACCCCCTCCAGGACATTTCGAATACTACAGCGATAGCGGCCGTAGTTAAAAATGGCGAGTGGTTAGATCGCGGCGCATTAGATAAATTACTAAAACCCGAAGAATAAAACTTGGTGAGCTAGATATGTTGAGTCTTAAGAATAAAATTGGCAGCTTATTAATGGCGTGCTGTGTGTTAAGCGTCAGCGCTGATCTAGCTGCTCAAGGTCAGGACAGTACTACGGCCGAGCGCGATATCATGATACTCGAACAGCTCTTGCCGGGTCATTTTATCAACTCTAATCAAGCCTATTTTGATCAGCGCTTGAAAGTAGAAGAAAGCCAACGTCACGGCATGAAGTCTTGGTTGATTGAACCTATCGAAGAGCCAAAGTTTGGCGCCGTAGCGTTCTCCCTTGAGCAAAAATCTGATGGCGATTCTGAGCCTGTGTATGCGGTCATAAGCTTCGTTGTTGACGACGTAGAAAACGCGGTACGCATGCAAACTTACCAGCTTAGTGCGCCTTACAAGGCACGAAAAACCAAGTTTAAACATGCCAATTATTTAGAAGGTTGCGACCTCTTGTGGACGCAGCAAGCGGGGCAGTTTCGCGGCCGTGCTAGTCAACAAGAGTGCGATACTGAAACGACAACTGCTCGTGATATTTTGTTTTCTCCAGAAGCCTTGTGGGTGAGCTATACGCCGGCCGTTGGTGCCGCGCCAGCTGATCACTATGCCATGGACCGTGCACGCTCGTTCAATTGTTACGCAGATCTTCCTGGTGTTGGGGGTGGGCGTGATATTCCTTTCAAGCGCTATGAAGTGAAAGACATACATGATTTAGGTGGCGAAAAATGGTTCACCACCGATGAAGGTCAAGAAATTGGTATTAACTTATTTCGCGTAATGTGGACCTTTAACAATTACGAAGGCGTTTTTACTCGACCTTCTTTTGTGGCCTATATAAAGACCAAAGAAAATGAAGAAGCCAAGGCCAAAGAGATCAGTTATGCGTGGACCGAGCCAACAGCGCAGCGCATTGGTATCAATCTAAAATGGATGTTAGTGAATTGCTATATGTTGTCGAACGAAGATGTTCTGCCGTTCTTTAAGCTTGACGAACCTAAGCTTTAGCTCGGTTCAATATTGTAAATAACCACCAGATTACCGTCGCGATCCAGAATGCCAACTTCGCGCCCCTTACGGCCATCATGTGTTTCTAGAGCGTCCTCGTGATAAACCTTTAGGCCAAGTTCACTCGCGCCAGCCACTACTGCATCGATATCCTTCACATCCAGTACAATTGCTGCACGCAAGGGAGTTGCTTGTGGTTCGAGCTCGGGTTTTGAGATTTCGGTTAATGCCATCACACGCGGTTGTGATTCTGTACTGAGGATGGCGAATCGCATTGTGTGTTTGTGGTTGATGCTAAATACATCGTATGAATAAGAATCTGGCTCTGAGGTTTTTTCAAATGTGAGTTCGAAACCTAAGACGCCACAGTAGAATTTATATGATTCTGTTAAATCGGTGACGAGGTAGTTTGCGCGTTGAAATCGGAGTTTGTCCTGACTCATGATGGAGACCTTTTGTAAATATGATTGGCTATTAAAACTATAATGTTATACCAATATAACATATACTGTTAAAGAGCAGACTAGCAAATGGTTTTTTTCGTTCACAGAACAGCTTTCGGTCATAGATGAACTATCATAATTCCGCCCAACCCATCTCGGTAAGAAACCCTCGATCTGGCGAGATCGATTATGAATTTACCGCTCCCAGCAGCGCTGAGCTTGCGAGTTTGGCATGTAGGCTAAAGGATAAGCAGCCCGCTTGGCAGCTGGCAGGCGTAGAGTCTCGCATCAAAGTGTTGCGCGCATGGCAGGAGTCTTTGTTGCAACATCAGAGCGACATTGTTGCGGCCTTGACTTTGGACACAGGCCGTAACGTCTTGGCTACTCAAGAGTTTTTCGGTCTAATGGCCTCTATCGACCGTTGGTGTGAATTGGCGCCAGATTTGCTCAAGCAAGGTAGTGTGCAGGCAAAGGCCATGCCGGACGTAGAAATATTTGGTGATGTGGCGCCTTATCCCTTACTAGGCGCAATCAGCCCCTGGAATTTTCCTCTTCTGTTGTCTTTTATCGATGTGACTCCCGCATTGCTGGCCGGGTGTGGCGCGGTGATAAAGCCAAGTGAGGTTACGCCGCGTTTTGCCGAGCCTCTAGCAGCCAGTATTGCTGCGGTGCCTGAACTCAATGAGGTGCTAGCTATTATTCCGGGTGATGGGGCCACCGGCGCAGATTTGATCCAACATGCGGATGTAATCGCCTTTACTGGGAGCGTGGCCACCGGCAGAAAAGTCGCAATAGCAGCGGCGGAGAATTTTATCCCTGCGTTTTTGGAACTTGGCGGTAAAGACCCGGTTGTGGTATTACCAGGTGCAGACCTCGATAGAGCAACCACCTCAATTTTGCGTGCGTCCGTTTCCGCCACGGGCCAAGCATGTCAATCTCTGGAGCGCATTTATGTGCATGAATCAGATTTGACTGAATTTACCGAGCGCCTGGTCGCAAAAACGGAGCAGGTAGAACTGACCAAAGATGACCCCAACAAGGGTTCTGTTGGGCCTTTGATCTTTGCCCGTCAGGCAGAAATCATTCAATCTCAATTGCAAGATGCCTTGAGCAAAGGCGCGAAGGTAGAAGTAGGCGGTGAAGTTATCGGTGTGAACAACGCGTACTGGGTGGCACCAACGGTTCTAAGCAATGTGAATCACGGCATGAAAATCATGACTGAAGAAACCTTTGGGCCGGTGATGCCGATTATGGCCTACAGTTCGGTAGAAGAAGCCATACGATTAGCGAACGATACCGTATACGGCTTAAGTGCGGCAGTTTTCGCCGCGGATGAAGCGTCGGCACTTGAGGTGGCGCGGCAAATTAATGCTGGTGGCGTTAGCGTCAACGATGCGGGCATGACATCGATGGTGTTTGAAACCGCGAAGAATGCCTTCGCCTGTTCTGGGATGGGCCCCTCACGAGTTGGCCCAGAGGGTTTAACTCGCTTTCTAAGACGAAAGTCTTTGTATGTAAATCGGGGCAACGTAACGCCGCAATCTGTATTTGACGAATCTTCTTCCACCTAAATAAAACGAAATACTATGAGCCAAGAATTTGAACGTATTCGAAATATAATAAAGCGCACAACGCTGATTGTGCGAGACATGCAGGCCTCTAAGCATTGGTACGAATATGTACTTGGCATGACGGCTTACTACGATAAGGAGTTTGTTTTGTCAGGTCAGGGCTTAGCCGCAGGTAAGGCCGGGGACCGGACCCATTTAGTGATCCTCAAATGCGATGACCCGGAGATCGGGATGATTGGTTTGCTGCAATGGTTAGACCCGGTAATGCCAGCCCCGCCAATCGAATACAAAATTGGTTATGGCAACCCTACCTTTGTAGTTGCCTCCGATGATGCAACGGCGACGCATCAACGTGCACTAGAGCTCGGCACGGTTATTTACTCAGAGCCGCATGATTGGAGCACCTTAGGAGCCAATGACAAAATGAAGAATTTTGTCGGGTTGTCTCTATTCGACCCAGACGGTTATTTCTTCGAATGTAATCAACTGGTTTCAGAAGGTTAGAATTGAACCTGCCGGAAGACCGCAACCTACAGTGGTGTGTGGCGCGGCGCCCACAGGGCAATGTCGTTCAAGACGATTTTTTGCTGCAGGAATCAGCGGTTCCTGAATGTGGTGAGGGGCAGGTTTTGCTCCGAACTCTGTATCTAAATCTAGCGCCGCTGATGCGCATGTACATGCTTGGCGAGGCAGTTACCGATGAGGCGCCGCTGGCAATTGGTGATGTGATTCACGGCCGTGGTGTTGCCCAAGTAATCGAAAGCCAACATGCGGATTTTTTGGTTGGCGACATTGTGCAGGGCCAAATCGGCTGGCAGACGTTTAAGGTTTCTTCCGTTACACCGCAGGAGAGAATATCCAAAGTTGCTGATCGTGGTCTTTCCTATGGATTGAGCCTTGGGCCGCTAGGAATGACTGGATTTTCTGCTTACTTTGGTTTTCTGGAACGTGGCCGGCCCAGGCCTGGCGACGTTGTGGTGGTTTCAGCCGCCGCTGGCGGCGTCGGTTCCATGGTGATTCAGCTGGCGAAAATTCACGGCTGTCATGTGATCGGTATTGCCGGAGGCAAGGAGAAGACCGCGGCAATTTCGTCTTGGTGCGATGCAACAATCGACTATAAAAACGAATCTGTGCCACAGCGCCTTGTAGAACTGTTGCCGCAAGGCTTAGATATTTATTTTGATAACGTCGGTGGTGAAACTTTGTCGGCTTGTCTCGATAATCTTAAGCTTGGCGCGCGAATCGTTCTATGCGGGCGTATTTCAGAATATCTTTTGGATCAACCTTACGGGCTCACCAATTACTCGAAACTTGGTCGAGTAGATGCGAGTATGCATGGCTTCTTTGTTTACAACTATGCCGAGCATTTTGCGCGAGCCGAGAAACAGATGGCGAGTTGGATAAGCGACGATAAATTTAAACCCTTGGTCGACGTTGTCGAGGGATTTGAAAATATGCCGAGCGGACTCGCCAAGCTCTATGATCATAAAAATATTGGCACCATGTATTGCCGAGTCAGAGAGATCCAAGATTTATAAAGGCTGTGAATGAAACGTAAAAACAACAATTGGAGAATCGCGCGGTTGTCTGCGAGACTCTATGCGAAAAACTGTATTGACCACACTAGGAGACAAATAATGAGACTGATCACCATATTCTTGGCTGGCTTAGTGCTAGCCGGGCCTGCGTTGGCAGAGCCCATTGAACTCACCGGATACGCGGCATTCCAAGCGCGACAAAAAACCACGTGCGGCACCACTGAGGAGGGCCAGGTGCGGTACGGAATCTTTGAGGGCCGCACTTATTCACGGGTGCCAGGTGAAAAAGATCGTCATTTGTTCGACGTGCTCGGAATCAATGTTCGTCATTGCTCGGTGGTAGAAGACAAAGTGCGTGGTAAAGGGTTTCGCAGCGTCTCGCGTGAGATTATGGTTTATCTAGATCCTGAAACCGGCGAAATGATTGACACGTGGGAAAATCCTTGGAATGGCAAAACCATCAATGTTCTGCACGTAGCCAATGACCCCGTGAACATGCGCGATTACAGATTTGAGAAAGACGCCGATGGCAACCCCTCATCACCTTGGACGGGTCGGTTGTACGGCGATCTGATTGCAGGTTCATTTGAAGTGCCACTGTTTTACAAAAACCCACTCGGCGGTGAATATCAAGACTATGTTGGCGGCACGTACCATGCGATGGAAATTTTCAATACGTTCTACGACGCGAAAAAAGTCATGGATACCGAGGTTGCTTCTATTGGGCAATCAAATTTGGCGTGGTCGCGTGTTGCGCAGTGGCTTCCGTGGTTAGAGATGGGCAATCGCGCTGGGCTGATGGTGTTTAACGCAACCGGTTTCAGTACTTTTGACAAAAGCAAAATTCCCACCAAGTTGATGGCAATTCTTGAGCGAAAATACCCCTTGTATTTGACGCCACCGCCGTTACTGGACAAGCGCATGAACGAAACCTCATGGACCGTTTTTCGCAAGCACATGGAAGAGAAAGTAAACAATGAATAGGGTTTAGACTCCCACTTTCTCTCGCTAAGGCGAAACCTTTGAATGGGTTTCGCCTTATTTTTAGAGTTAGTTAGCGAGTATTCGCTTGCCTGGATACCGCCCTTCAATGCGGCGCCCTTCGCTTACAACGACGCGGCCGCCAACCAGAACCGTGCTGATACCTGTTGACTCCCGATAAGGGCTCCCATAGTCAGCGGTAGCATTGATCTTGTTAGGGTCGAAGATCACGATATCTGCATCGGCACCAACCTGAAGTCGACCCTTTTTTGCAAAGACAGGGCTTGCTTGTTGCATCCATTTGGCTTGATTGAAACTACTCATAGCGACGCCCTCCATGAGGGTTAACAAACCGCGTTCGCGCACATAGTGGCCAAATAATCGACCAAAGGTGCCGGCAATATTTGGATTGGTGAGAACGTCACGATCTAGGGCGGGCAGAGCGTCGGTGCTAACCATAATGCCAGGCCACTTCAGAGCTGTCTCAATCCATTCATCTTTGACATAGTGATGATTCACCGAGCCCCAGGGTTGCTCCTTGGAATACTTTTCCCAGCTTTGTTTGGTCAGCCACTCGCCCGTGGCAACCCATTGCACATCTTCGTAGCTGATATCAAAAATAGCCTGCCAATCGCGCCGCTGGAATACATCAGCGCTGATAGAAGTGCCACCCGCTGCATAAGACAGAGTCTCGGTAGTGATATTTGCCCCCGCCTGATTGGCGGCATCTATCATCGCGAGCCAATCACCCACTCGGCCCATGGCGTTGTGCGTAATGTGACAGATGAACGTAGCCACCCCCGTTTTCTTAGCATGCTCGATCACCTCCTCCAAACCAGTCGGGTCGCCTGGTAAGCCTCTACGTACATGGATATACAAAGGTACATTGCGCTCCTTTGCCACGCTAAATATCATCGCTAATTCTGGCTCCTGCACAGCCGATGTCATGTAATCAAGCAGCACTCCAATACCCAAACCGCCCGAATCTAGCCCATCAAGAAGTAAGTCACGCATTGCGCTTATTTGCGCATCGTTGGCCGGTTTTGTGAATGCATCCTGCCCAAATTGCCCCGGTTTATTGCCGACAAAAAGATAGGGCTGATCGACGCCGTCCATCACCTTCATCCGGATTGCAAAATGCGCCACCGAAGAACCATAATGGAGCTGCGCACCTCCCTTAAAATGTTCGCCGTAAAAGCCAACCGGGTAAGCGCCGGCTTCTAGATCCAACTGGGTGGTGATGCCGTCGAGCAGGTTTAGGTGCTGACCAAGCAGGGTAGGGGTATGACTGTGAACATCGATAAAGCCAGGTGCCACCACTTGATTGCTGGCGTCTATGAATCTTTTTGCTGCTAGCGGTTGCTC
>CALJJR010000068.1 GCA_937973905.1 uncultured Arenicella sp.
TCAACTCAAAGTAGAGGCTGTGCGGCGCTTTTAGCTCTCTCGGTTGCCGCGATTGGGATAGCCTTACTCAGTTCGTTTCGTCTCGACTGGGGCGATTTTGGCACTGCAGTGCAGGTGAATTTTGATCGCATTGTTCTAGGGGTTGTGGTTGGCATGTCATTTGCCAGTTCTGAAGCCGCTCTTTTTAACGGTCGATCTGATTTTCGAGTACATATCTTCGGGTTTACCGCTGTTTCGCTCGCATCAAGCATGTTATTGCTAGGCGTCTATTGGCAGTGGTACAGCGTTTTTACCTTGTTGGCTGGAGTCAGTGTTGGAGTTTTGGTCGCGTGGTTGCTGCATCAAAGTCTGCCAGTTTCAAGCAAGCTCAATTTATGGTCTGCGGCGCTGCTAGCGATCTCGTTTATTGTGACGATCGGTAATTTTTTAATCGCTACAGCCATGCTCGACCATACCAGCACTTTGGTGATCTGGTTACAGGGAGGCCTATTTGTTGAAAACCGCTTTGGTCTTCTGACTTTTTTTACTGCTGCTGCATTATTCGCGTGGTTGTTAGTCGCACAGGTCAAAGAGACGCCAGCTTACCTGCTGATGGGTTTGGGTATCGGGCTTGCCGGGCCAGTCTTTTTTGTGGGGTGTTTGGTGCCTTGGCTGGTCAGAAGAATGGGCGGTGAACCGACCGAAAAGCTGTTTCTGTTAACTTGTGCTGCATTAGGCGCAGCCTTCATCGTGCTAGCTGATGCCGTACCCAGAATGATGATTGGTGGCTATGCTCCAAGTTTAATGGTGGCTGTTAGCGCAATCTCCATTCCACTAGTGTTGTACTGCCACCGAACGATTTTGCTGAGAGATTATCCCTCGCGGACCAGAGGGAACATCGAGGCCGGGCTAATTGGGCTTTGGTTGTTTGTGTTGGTTTTTTTACTCTGGCACGCAGCAAAGTTTGCCGCTGAGGCCGCATGATTCATAAAACTAAGGTTGGTGAAGGTTAGAAGCTATTTCCAAGCAAACCTTGGTTCATCATAAAAGGCAACGCGAAACTCATTGCCTAGAATCGCGGATTCGTAGAACTGATAGATGATTGCGGCCGTGGGTGCGTAGATTTGGTGCCCGATACTCGGCAAGTCAATGCTGAAAACTGGCCGCGCTGATTCTTCGCCAGCTTCGAGCATCACCAGGTTTTCGCGCTGTAGTTCCCGCAGGGGGACTTTAAAAACTCGTGCAACCTCGTCAGGATTAGGTGTGATGTTGGCATCTTGATCAATCCAAACCACGACGGGCGTGATGCAAAAACCTGAGCGGGTCGGATAATCATCCAATACGCCCAGTATATTTGCTGCGTCAACGGTGATGCCGAGTTCTTCCTCTAACTCTCTTAAAGCCGCCTGCGCAAAACTTTCTCCAGCGTCTATCTTGCCACCGGGTAGGGCGAATTGCCCTGCATGTTTGTGCATTTTCGATGCGCGCAGAGTCAGTAACAACGCGTACTCATTTGACACTCCGGGCTGCTCCACAATCGCAATAACCACAGCAGCCCTACCAAGAGTATTGTCGTTGATGGGCTTGCGAGCAATGGCCGCAAGATTCTCTTCGATGGTTACTCGTAATGACGTTGTTCTGTTCAGTTGGGGCACGTTGCAAAGATATGGGTGGCTCTGTTACTAGTATATCGGTTTGTGCTTCTACCGCGTCTTACTATCAAGTTATACGGGCATAAAAATGATTGGTCTACAGCATCGGAGCGGAGTTAAATTTTGTACAATGATATAGGTAATCCAGCCATGTATTTATGTTTAGCCAGTAACTCTTCCGCGATGACTGAATACACCAATCCCTTGGTTTAACTTCTATGGAATTATTAAAACAATTTGATCAACGGTTCGCCGTTGTTTGGCAATCGCTACCCGTATTAGCGCAGTCGGCTTTGGCTGTCCTGGCTACACTGCTTTTATTTTACGTGGTGCGATTTGTGCTGCTTCGTCGCATGGAGTTGTTGGCGGCTAAAACTGACAATGATTTTGACGATCGGCTGATTCATTTTGTAAAGCAGTTCCTCTGGTTAGCCGCTCTGTTTGGCGGGCTTGTCTGGATACTTCGAATCAATGGCATACAAGTTGGGCCAGTACTCGCTGGCGCGGGGATATTTGGGATCGCCATCGGTCTTGCAGCAAAAGAAACCTTGGCGGATATTTTGTCGGGAATCTTTTTAATTGCCGACCGGCCTATCCGTATTGGCGATCGAATTATCATCGACAAAATCGGTAAGCATTGGGGCGGCTGGGGTGACGTTGTTGATATCGGTTTGCGCAGAACCACAATTCGCAACACCGATGGTGTAATCGTAAATTACCCTAATGCCGCATTAGCTGCATCAACCATCAAAAACTTTTCGATGGACCCGCAGCCCGTGCGTGCCAGAATTCGTTTCCAAACCGATTTTTCAGTATCGCCTGCGTTGGTTAGAAAACTAACACTAGAAACAATTCAGCAAATCGACGGCATCATCAACGACTCAGCAACGGTGGTGGTTAGATCGATTTGGGATGATGATCAAGGCCATTTACTGTCAGGCGTTTTATATGAAGCTCGGTATCGCTTGGAAGATGTGAAAACACGAACGGTTTTAAGGTCGACTGTATTGGAGAACTTAATCGAGGTTTTTCAGGCCAACGAAATTCATATGGCGGCGTTGCCCGTGAAGCAAGTTTAGTTGCAATTGAGAACCTAGATGGATAATTCATGAAAAATCTATATGTGTGGCTGGTTTCGAGTCTATTGATCTTGGTAGGGGAGTATTCTTTTGCTGTTGAACAGATCAATTACACTGCGAGCAGCGTAATTAGCGATAAAGTTACCGTGTTTAATGCAGATGATGAACCTTTGTCGCTGCGCGACGTCATGGCCGAACATGGCAAGGAAGTAAATGTTGTGTTTATATTTGGTGGGGGAGGGTTGGGGCATGCTCTAACACAAAAGACCGGCGGCTTATGGTGCCCCGACTCATTTGAAGATATGCACATATTGCGCAGCCTTAAGGCTGCCTATGGCGAGGACATTGGCATCTTTCCGATTGCGGTACCACCGGCTCACCATACCGCTCAACTTGGAATGGCTCAAAATGCATTTTTGAGTCAAGAGTTTGAATCGCGTGAGTATCAGACTGCTGTATCCGCATTTATCGATTCCACCGAAGCGGCTGTCGCCTCTGGCGTGATTCCCGTGCCGGTATTTTATGATAGTCAATACAACCTGATCGTTAGCCCGCAGGACTTAGAGCAGCGTGATGTTAGGCAAGCTTGGCATGGTGCATTCAGGTCGGCTGATGAAAAGCAGACCTATGGTGTGCCCGCTTTGTGGTTGCTTGATCAAGATGGGCGCGTCATAGCCGCACCATTTCGTGGCAACATCTACCATCCGCATGGTGGTGATATCATCATCCACTACACGCTATCGGATGTAGTTGAAGTCATAAAACGTAGGTTGAAATAGAGTCTTAGGAGCGCGCCAATTCTGGTTGCGCTGCTCGCAAAGTTGAAGGTTGTGGATTTTGATTGTTAGCGAGTTTATTTGAAGCAGTCTTTGCGCTCACTATCGGAATTCGGCTCCACTAAAAAGAGTTCTAAAAACGATCCAGCGAGAGGAGAGTTTTCAACCTCAGCTGTGGTAAGCGGGTTGCCCCACCAGAGGCCTTCGCTATTAGCGAGGGCAATAAGCGACAAGCCTTGCTCTGGTATGCGCAGATGCAGCGCGCTGTAACCGGCGTCAGGATCCCACCCGCCGTGCCACATCAACTTAGTTCCTTTATAACATTGGAAATACCAACCAAAACCGTAGGGGGAAATTTCCCCATTCTTGAAGGCGGCTGGTATCAGCAGTGTCGAAGGTTTGTTCTCAGGCAAAACACCACCTTTGGAGATGGCAATATCGTATTTCGCCAAATCATTAATTGTCGACACCACCCCAGCTCCGCCAGCAATGTGTTTATCGGGCCGTCTAAGTTTTGACTTGCGGCCTTGTTCGTCTACTTTGAAACCATCGGCAAGATCGAAATAGATGTCCATTTTGCTGCGATCCCACATGCTCGACATCGTGCGGGCCATGCCGGCGGGTTCGAGAATCGTGCGATCAATCACCTGACCAAGGTAATTGTGACGCCCCTCCACAAAATCTGTTCCGTCACCAAACTTGTGTTCCAGGTACCGGGACAATCTAGAGTACATAATAGGGTTGTACATAAACTGACTGCCAAGTGGTGCGTTTACTTGGTGGTGCAAAATATTACGGATTGAAATATCTGCGCCACAGTCTAAGCCCTCAGCGAAAGGAATTTTGGTATTAGCAAGCCATTGGCACAACCCAGTAAACCCAGGTGTCGCCGCCGCCAGTTCATCAAAATCAATCTTACCTTCAGATTCAAGATGCAAGAAGGCCAGACCCACGAAGGTTTTGGTTACTGAGGCGATCCAAAATGGTGTATCAGCAGTTACTGGTATTGTCTGATTACTGTCTGCGTAACCCATCGAATGCGACCAAGCTAATTCGGCATCTTTTACAATGCCGACTGCCAATCCGGGGATCGATTTTTCCTTCCGGAGCTGGGTGGTTAATGTTTCGAATTTGTGCCAATTTTCAAAATTGCTTTGCTGTTCACCAGCGCGTAGGGCCAATGGCAACGCGAATATTAAGATGCTCAAACAAATGGCAATGACTGTGTTCATCGTTCTTATTGGCATATGTCTTTGGCAATCATCTACCGAGCAGAAGGTCTTCAATATCCCCTATTTAGGTGATTGAATGGTTCGAATACATCTTTATACTGACCTCATTGGGGTTAAGTATCAAGATTGTGAGGAATCTGATGAAAAAACTATGTACTTTCACTAACTTACTTTATGTCATTGCTGGCGTTGTTATCTCCAGCCAGACTCTTGCTCAGTCCGGAGCTGCTGGAGGAGCAACGGCATCTGAGGCGAATCCAGAGCTGGAGTATTGTGATGAAACTTTGGGCACCATGGCGGTATATGAAAATACCCAGGAGCATTGGTACCAGGATTACACGAGACGTTACCCACGTTTAGGCAGTACCGTGCCGGTACTGCGTTTAATGGTGCAGCAATCGAACTGCTTTGTTGTGGTTGAGCGCGGTAAATCCTTGAAAAATGTTATGGGTGAGCGAGAGTTGGCTGACAGCGGAGAATTGCGTGAAGGCAGTGGCTTCAACCGCGGTGAAATGGTTGCAGCCGACTATACAATGACGCCGAGTATTCAGTTTTCTGAAAATACTGGCGGTGTCGGTGGTGCCATAGGCGGTCTGTTCGGGTCGAAAAACAAACGACTTGGGAAAATCGTCGGTGGATTAAAGCGCAATCAGGCCGCGACGACCTTATTGTTGATCGACAATCGATCGAGTGTGCAGGTGGCCGCTGCCAGTGGAGAAGCACGGAAATTTGATTTTAGTGCAGGGCTTGGAGGCATCAGCCGCAGTGCTGGTGGTGCGTTAGAGGGCTTCACGCAAACCCCCGAGGGTAAGGTCATCATTGCCGCGTTTGCAGATTCCTACAATAACATGGTGCGCGCGCTGCGCCAGTACCGCAGCCAGAATGTAGAGGGTGGCTTAGGCAAGGGCGGTAAATTGAAGATAGGTGATTAACTAGAGCCCGATAGACTATCTAGTCATCATTCCACGATAACCCCATCGGTAAAATAAATTCTGATGGGGTTATGCTGTGGTGCATTGGTGCTAGATCCGACTGCTGCCTTGTTACGGACGATGTTTCCCCAGCGGAATTAGAATATTAATGATTTGTAAAATGCCGGTATGAACCAAAGCGGTAAACTCACAAACTGTCTAAAAAACGCAGTAAGGGTTTGTTGGCGAGATGTTGGAAATTTACCAAAGGATGGTGTCATCAGGCTTAAATGACGTGGTGGGCGGTGGTGATCCTCATGCACTGGGCAAGATAAATAGCAATATTATTGACAAGCTCGCCGCGATTGAGCCGGGCATGCGGGTGCTCGACTTTGGTTGTGGTTGTGGCAGGATAGCCTTGCCGGTGCTAGAGCGCTTGGGGTCCGCCGGTTCTTTGGTGGGAGTGGATATTCTGCCTTCGATGGTGAGCTTTTGTGCGAATGAAATCTCACCTCATTTTTCAAATGCAGAGTTCTTTTGTTTGCAAGCGGACAATAGCCACTATGAAAAATGGCGCCAACAAAGCAGTGATAGTTTTCAGCAACTAGAGACTTTGGGTGACTTACCAGCCGCTAGCTTTGATATCGTTTTTGCGTTTAGCGTGTTCACACATTTAAATCGTGCCGACACCCAATCATACTTGCGTGAGATTGCGGCACTGCTTAAGCCAAATGGACGTGCTGTTCTTAGTGTTTTATTTATCAACGACTCATCAAGGATGGGCAATCGGTTGGGGCTTTCGAGTGTTCCATTTGGGCGTAGTATCTTTTTCAAAAAAGCCGCTTACTTTGGAAACCAAAAAGATAAGCTAGCATCGGTAGGTTATCGGGAATCCGTTTTCACCAAGATCGCGATGAAAGCTGGGCTGGATGTTTGCCAGATTTATTACGGCGCGTGGCCTGGTCGAAAGGGTAGGAAATCCTATCAAGATATGATTTCTTTGCAGCCAAGGCCGGTACTGCCAAAACATTTTGATGTTGCGCGATACTTAGTTAAGAATCCAGGTTTACCATTTGATGCAAGTACATCAGAGGGTCGCCGAGCTGCTGTGCGCCACTACCTTAATCACGGGTTTTTTGAAGGTAGAGAGATATGAGGGTGTATCGTCGATATAGTTTGCTGTGTGTGCATAGAACTAGTTTGGGTCATCGAGCAAGTGTGAGATTACTTCGCTTTACTGCGATGGCTGGATGAGTTAGATCTGAAGCGGACAATGAACTATGTTGCTCCGTTCGTCATCTGGAGGAGTAGGCGACTCGGCTGCGGCATTGCTCGCTAAATGCGAAATTGCTCTAGGTATCGATGCTCTGCCAAAACTTTTTGAGCCGTTTCTCTGAAACCGGAATTTTAGCCCTTAGATGTTGTGCGTAGATCGAGACGCGCCATTCTTCTAGCATCAATCTAAACTCAGCCAATGCTGGGTAGCTTAAGAAAACGTAGTCAAGATCAAGGTCAGGGCGTGCAAGTGACTCGACTCTGTCGTTAAAAGTCTTTTGCATAGAGTCGAGGGCTATTGCTTCTGATTTTCGCTGGCCACTGAAATTGAGCTTTGCGATACGACTTTCAATGGCACGCAAAAAGCGAGGGTATTGGCGTAGAGTTTCTTGCCCGGTGTAGCTCAAAAAGCTGGGTTCAAATAATCTATACACCTGAGCTTTTATGTCTTCTTTTACTTCGTCGGTGTATAAGTCATGGCTATCAACTTGGTCTACCAGACCGAGCACGGTGGCCCTGTGATCTAAGGCAGTGGTTAACAGCTGTTCCCAATGCATGGCAGTTTCTACCCACTTCTTGCCACCTTTTAAAAGTGCTTCATCAAAGGTTTTTTGGGTGCTGACTTTGCCTGGTTCCGTATCAAAGCAACACGCGGACAGGCTGATATTGATTAGCTTATCAACCCACACCGAACGGTCAGACGAGGGTCGCGTCACAGTTCGAAGTTGTTTGCCCAGCGCGCTGAGTCCCTTGTTTGGCATTGGATTTACAACCAAGTTGGCCATAAGCTCTTTGCGTAAATACTTTAGGCTTTGTTTTTGAGTTGTGGAGGCCAATACCCGTTTTGCGAGTTCTATCACGCCGTGAAGGGTTTGGTATGCCGCGACCGATTCATCGTCATGAATCAACAGAGATATTGTATCGCCTGTGCTCACTAGAGTAGGGTAGGCCTGAACAGTCATTCCCTGATGTTGATATTCAATTGTCTTGGTAAGTTCACCAAAGTCCCACTTGGAGATGTCGTGTATCTCTAGTTTGAGCCGTTCTTGCGCATTGCCGGAATGAACACTTTCTTTAACCGCATTGGCATAATTAGATTTCAGTTCAGCAAGATCGCGGCCTTCTTCGATGAGCGAATTGTCTACATCTAAGACTCGGTAGTTCATACGATAGAATTGATCTAACTTGTCTGGGTTGAAATCGCTTCCTTCGACCTTGACCCCTCTGGATCGATAAAGCTGTTGGGCGAGTGCATCAACTAAGCGATCGGAACCGGGTTGCAATAGATGGAAAATTCGGTCGATGGCGTCCGCCGCAGGTGCGAAATTTCGTCGAATTGGTTTGGGCAGAGTCTTGATCAGCGCGATGCATTTTTCGCGTAGCAAGCCTGGTACCAGCCAGTCGCCAAAGTGATTGGGAAATGGAGCTAGCACCGATATTGGCACAACCATGGTGACGCCATCGCTGCGGCGACCGGGGTCGAACTTATACTCCAGCAAAATTTCTTTGCCCAATACTTCCATGGTGTCAGGGAATTGCGCCACCTGCTCTTGTTTGATGTCCGTTTGAACGAGTGTGGCTCGGTCGAGCTCCAAAACACTCTCGTTACCTTTTGCTAGCCAAGTTTCTAACGATTGGCGACTATTAATATGCGCGGGTAGTCGGTCATTGAAAAATGCTTGTATTGCATTGTCATTTGCTAATAAGTTGCGTCGACGCGTTTTGGTTTCAATTTTTTCTATCTCGAGAACAAGATCTTGGTTGTGGCTGACGAAGGAACCGATCTTGCCGCGGGGTTGATAGCGACCTTCGACTAAGGCTTGCTGAATGAATACTTCGCGGCTCTCTTGAAGATTAATTGGGGCGTAATTGACGGACTCTCTATCTTTTACCGTCAAGCCGAAGAGTAGCGTTTTTCTAAAGGCTTTGATGGTGCCAGAGCGAGTGTGATAGTGAGGGCCGCTATAGTTGTACCGGCATAGATGTTCGACTTCGTCCGCCACCCATAGCGGATTTATTTCACCGATGGTCAAAGCAAACAAGCGAGAAGTTTCGAGATATTCACCAGCAATCGCCCATTTGGGTTGGTGTTTGGCCACGGCTGAACCGGGGAATAAATGGATACGGCGATTTCGTGTGGCTAGATAGTCGCCATCAATATCTCTATTCGCAATATTGCTGACTAAGCCTGGTATCAGCGCGCGATGAAGATTTTCGTAACGGGCGGAGAACTTGCTGCTTGGCTTGGCGCGTTGCTTGCCCGGTTCTGGCAGTGTGAGTGCCTCCCAGGGTTTTATCTGATACCCCATCTTTTTACACTGCAGGAGCAGCTGTCGAAACAGTTCACGCCATTCAAATACCCGTGCGATCGACCAGTAGTGCTCGCTGCAATGTCGCTTGAATTGTGAATTACTCAGTTCTTCCCGTGCTTGGTGAATGGCTTGCCAAAGGAGGAGGTAACCAAAAAAATCCGACTGAGTGTGGTGCAATTCTTGATGTTTTTGGTCAGCAGCTTGTTGTTTGTCTGCGGGGCGCTCACGCGGATCTTGAATGCTCAGACCACTCACCACAACTAGGGCATCACGCAAGCAGCCGAGTTCGTTTGCGGCAATAAGAATGCGCGCGTATTTCGGGTCGACAGGTAAATCGCTCATCTGCCGGCCAATCTTGGTGAGCTTGCGATTGGCGTCGATTGCGTTTAACTCTACCAGCAGTTTGAACGCATCATTCAATAGGCGGGAGTCGGGGCGGTCAATGAAAGCAAATTCGCTGATGTCGCTAATACCCAGTCGCAACATCTTGAGTACCACTGATGCCAGATTGCTACGCAGTATTTCGGCCGGCGTATGCTCAACGCGTTGATCGAAGTTGTCTTGTGTGTACAAACGGATGCACACTCCGTTGGCGACGCGACCGCTGCGTCCTTTGCGTTGATTTGCGCTGGCTTGAGAAACTGGTTCGATTGGCAAGCGCTGAACTTTGGAGCGAAAGCTATAGCGTGAAATGCGCGCGAGCCCAGGGTCAACAACATAGGCGATGCCGGGAACCGTCAATGAAGTTTCGGCGACATTAGTTGCCAATACCACCTTGCGTCGTTGCGCGTTTTGGAAAACCTTGTTTTGTTCGCTGATGCTCAGCCTTGAATACAAAGGTAGGATTTCAATCGGTAAGTTTGCTCGGCGCAAGGCCAATGCGGTTTCTCTTATTTCTCGCTCGCCTGCGCAAAAAACTAAGATATCACCTCGCGCATTAAACTCGCCTTTGGCTTCACCACGAATTACTTTCTCGCAGGTCTGCACGATTATGTCGGGTAATGCATGGTTTTCGTCCTGCGGTGGCCAATACAAGGTCTCGACAGGAAAGGTGCG
>CALJJR010000069.1 GCA_937973905.1 uncultured Arenicella sp.
ATACCGCGCGTTACGAACTCACCGTAGGGATCACCGGCCTAATGAAAGCCAGCGACCCAGCGAATGCGAATCAAGACGAGCCCCATCATGCAGAAATGATGGAGCGACTGGTGGAGCTAGGTGAACAGTCATTTAGAGAGCTGACTGATGACAACCTAGCCACCATGCAGTACTTCTATGAAACCACGCCGTCGCATGAGATTGGCTTACTCAATATAGGCTCCAGACCTTCACACCGGAAGAAAGCCGATTATTCGAAAAAATCCATCCGTGCCATTGGTTGGGTGTTTGGTTGGTCCCAGTCACGGCAAAATATTCCTGGCTGGTATGGACTCGGCACCGCCTTAAAAACCGCCATGAACGAAGGCGGCCTAGATACTCTGAAGGAGATGTCCTCGCAGTGGCGGTATTTTCAAAACCTAATCAGTAACTCACAGATGGTAATCTTGAAAACTGACCAACATGTCGCCAAACATTATTCAACACTTTGCAGCGATGTCGAGATTGCGCAGATCACCTATGCTGCGATGGAACAAGAGTACGAGTCTGCGATTAAGGGCATCCAAGCGATCACTGGGCGGGAACACATGATGACTGACTTCCCAGCAATTGGTCAGTCGGTGCGTTGGCGCAACGCTTACTTGGATCCGCTTAATTACATTCAAGTGTTCGCCCTGAAGAAATTAGCTGCAGAAGAAGATCGCATGAGTTCTCCATGGTTAAAACCTGCGCTTAACACGATCAACGGCATTGCAACCGGCCTACGAAATACAGGGTAATAACGCAGCATGATTGCACTCGCGAAACATATCGCCAGCAGGCGCTGGTTTGAACAATCTGTCATCGGCTTGATCGTGTTCACTGCCGCGCTGATTGGGTTTGAGGCATTCCCTCAATGGATGACACCCGATCTGCAGCAAGCGTTCGAAGTGGCTCACAAGGTTGTACTCGGCGCTTTCATTGTTGAAGCACTGATCAAGATAGTGGCCCACGCACCCAAGCCATGGAACTATTTCCGCAATGGCTGGAATTTATTCGACTTTAGCTTAATCGTACTTTCGCTACTACCGATAGCCGGCGAGTTTGCCTTATTAGGTCGAGTGCTGCGCTTGTTGAGAGTGCTTAGGCTAATCAACGCATGGCCGGAATTACGCATTATCGTAGAAACTCTGGTGCGATCAATTCCGTCCATGCTACATATTACGGCGTTGATGGGAATCTTGTTTTTCATTTATGCGGTGCTTGGATT
The DNA here is from genome assembly GCA_937973905.1 of uncultured Arenicella sp. Lineage (GTDB taxonomy): Bacteria > Pseudomonadota > Gammaproteobacteria > Arenicellales > Arenicellaceae > Arenicella. The sequence goes on from CALJJR010000069.1 coordinate 1,250, forward strand.
CCACCTGTTTCATGAGCACGACCCAACCCATTGGCGAGATTTAGGCTATGCAGTGTTAACCCTGTTTAGAATTGTCACTCTCGAGGACTGGACCGATGTGATGTACAAGGCAATGGAGATGTCGCCTTTCTATGCCCTGTATTTCGTGAGCTTTGTGATTATCGGTACTTTTGTCGTGGTCAATTTGTTCATCGCCGTTGTCATCAACAACCTTGACGAGGCCAAATACGCGCATCTCAAAAAACTTAAGGAACCGGATTTGCACGATCAATTACTTGAAACTATGGTTAGCACCAAACAGAGCCTGCAATTGCTCGAGAAAAAACTCAATGTATTGCGCGAGCAAAACCCTCCCTCGCCTTAGATACCAAGGTGAACATTCGATTTTTTAGATTTGCGTTTAACTAATGCAAACCATTGAGTTAAGCCGTCTAGTCTATATCCTGCTGCCAGCCTTGTTGGTGCTTGGTATTCAATGGCGGTGGTCGCTACAGTCTGGCACAACGCTCTACGCGATCGCTCGCATGGTGCTGCAGTTGGTGTTAATTGGCTATGTTCTTACTTACATATTCGCCGCCCAGACACCGTGGCTAGTCTTGCTAGTTCTCACCATCATGTTGCTCGCGTCGTCCTGGATTGCGCTGCGCCCATTGCCGGCTCAGCGGTTAAACCTGTTCACGACTGCCCTGCTTGCCACCGCGTCGGTGAACGGAGGCTTGCTGCTAATCATCACTGGCTTAGTACTCGATGTTTCACCTTGGTTTGAACCGAGCATTGTCATTCCACTGGCAGGCATGACGTTCGCAACAGGAATGAATAGCATCAGCCTGTTCAGCGAGCGCTACTTCTCCGAGCTTGATGCTCAGAAAAGCCAAACTGACGCGCGCAATACCGCTTATCAGGCCACACTCATTCCAACCATAAATTCTTTGTTTGCGGTTGGGCTGGTTTCGTTGCCTGGCATGATGACCGGCCAAATCTTGTCTGGCGTATCGCCACTAATTGCGGTTAGGTACCAAATTATGATCATGCTCATGCTATTGGCCTCTTCGGGCCTAACATCGGCGCTGTTCTACCAACTGTTACGGCGGCGGACCTAGCTCAAGCAACCAATTTTGTGCTGCGACGCAGGCTAACCATTGCGATAAGTGTAGCTATAACCATTGATCGCGGGCTGACCACCAAGATGCGCATACAAAACTCGTGAGCCACTTGGGAAAAAGCCAGTTTTGATTAAATCGATCATGCCTTGAAGCGATTTGCCTTCGTACACGGGATCAGTGATCATCGCTTCAGTCTGCGCAGCCAAGCGAATCGCTTCGTTGGTCTCCGCGCTTGGAATACCATACGCTGGGTATGCGTAGTCGGGATTGATGTGGATGTCTTGCTCTGTAATCTCCTTATCCAAGCCCACTAGTTCGGCCGTTTTTTCAACAATCTCTGTGACCTGAGCACGCGTTTTTTCTGGTGTGCCGGACGCATCAATGCCAATAACGCGGTTGGCTCGATCTGCATTCTTAAAACCAACAATCATGCCTCCTTGAGTAGAGCCAGTGACTACGCATACCACCACGTAATCGAACTCAAAGCCGAGTTCAACTTCTTGCTGCATGACTTCTTCAGCAAAGCCGATGTAACCCAAACAGCCAAATTTATGCACCGAGGCACCGGCAGGAATCCCGTAAGGTATCCCACCTTCATCCCGAACCGACTGCATAGCCTCTTCCCAACTCGTTCGAATGCCGATATCAAAGCCGTCTTCAACAATCCGCGAATCGGCCCCCATCAAACGAGTCAAAAGAATATTGCCTACTCGGTCATAAACGGCGTCTTCGTGTGGCACCCAACTTTCTTGTACGAGACGGCACTTCATGCCAATTTTTGCCGCCACGGCGGCGACCATACGGGTGTGATTAGATTGCACGCCACCAATTGAAACCAGGGTGTCGGCTCCAGACGCAAGCGCATCTGGCACAATATATTCCAGCTTGCGTAATTTGTTCCCACCGAGCGCCAATCCAGAATTGCAATCGTCTCGTTTAGCATAAATTTCAACGTCTCCACCGAGGGCTTTACTCAGGCGTGGCAGATGTTCGATCGGTGTTACACCAAACGTTAATGGGTATCGTTCAAATTGTTCTAAAAGACTCATTTTTATCTTCCGACGTATCTACGCGCCACTTCAACGCAGTTTAAATTGGTTTGACATCATCTTATCCAACATGTTGTCACTCATCCATTGTCTGGCTGCGACACCTGCCTTGGCATCCACACCCACGACATAACGGGTTTTTGGTTTGCGGCTGTGTATCGCGTGTTCTATGGCTCGTACTACAGGTTCTGGAGTTGGCGCTTTGGCGTATGCCTTGTTGAAAAACCGTTGAAAGCGGCTTAGTTGTTTTTGGTAATCATCAGCAACGCTGATGTTCTCAAATTCCTCAGACATAACAGCATCAAAACTGGTAGCGAAGATTCCGGGTTCAACAACCGAGACCTTAACGCCAAACGGAGCCACTTCAACCCTTGTCGCATCTGAAATAGCTTCAACCGCATGTTTGCTGGCAGCGTAAAAACCGATTACCCCAGTGCTCAGCTTACCAACTAAGGAACTGATATTTATGATTCGCCCCGCTCGTTGCGCACGCATGTGTGGCAACGCGGCTTGGGTTGTTTGCACCAAACCCCAAAAGTTCACCTCAAACATTCGGCGCATTTCATCCAAATCGGCATTTTCAACAAAATCGTAAATTCCAAAGCCGGCATTATTAACCAGCACATCTAAGTGCCCAGCATCCTTAAGCACCTGCGCCATCGCTTGCTCCACGTGCCCTACATTGCTGACATCCACACTCATCGGGTGGCCACCTGCGCTTTCAATATCTGCCATTAGTTCAAGGCGGCGCGCCCAGCCATAAACACGATGACCCTTGCCTATCAATCGTAAGGCCACCTGTTTGCCGAAGCCGGAGGAGGCACCGGTGACCACAATTGTTTTCGACACTAATGGCCACCTGCTGGATCTGTGCCGCGCTGATCACTTGCATGATCCCGCCCATGATCAGCATTGATCGCTTTGAGTAAACGTTGATATTCAGGATTAGTCCTTAACAAGTTACGCCCAACTTCTATCAAAGTGTCGACCTGTTCATCTTTTAAATTAAAACTGGTGGGAATCTGGTTGATGAAATCTCGTTGCTTGGGGTCGGTCAAACTTTCAAAATTCAGGCGCACAAAGAACACTTCCACTTCGGTCTCATCGGTGGATATTTGACGCGCCCAATTGTTCAGACTGCGTTGCATCTCAGTAACAGTGGCCGTGTTGTAGCGATGCAGCTGAATGTCGGTCATGGCGCTGATCGTCGAGAATAAGTCTGGAGCGTTATTGCGTAAGCCCATTTTGTATTCTGGGCGAGTCGACGCATCCACGGAGATCACCACCAAACGTGGGGCTGGCTCCACCTTCATGGCCGTCAAAAATGCGCGCCCGTCGCCAGTCAACTGGGTCATATCAAAAATCGCTCGCAAACCTAGATTGTCAGTAATACCACCATCAACAAAGTGGGCATAACGATGGCGCTCCGCATCAAAATAGCTTTCTAACCCTGATACGGTAAGCAATAATTCTGGGCTCTCGGCGGCACGTTGGCGCGCTCGACGCAGCCATCTTGGTCGCTCGCTGGCACATTGATCGAAATTTTGTACCACCACGGGATCAAACAAAATGGGCACCGCGGAGGATGCCGTCACTGCGCGGCTTACCGAGAAGCTTGCTAGGTCAGAACACAGCAAGTTAAAGTACTCCTGCATGAAGGAAAATCGCGCTCCGCTGGAAAGATCGGTCGCATTAATAAGCACGAGTGGCGCATCAGTTCGATCCATATCGCTGAACGTCGCGTTACCAAACACTTCTTTGTCATAGTGGCGAATCGCATATTCGGTACGGTCCAATCGACCAAACCAATGAAATGGGTTGAGTAGGTTTTTAACCAGCGCTCCTTCGATATTTTTGCGTAAAAAGTCCGTTTCAAAATCGGAGAATATTTTGTCACCGTGCAAACCATAATAGGCGGCGGTAAAGCTTCCTCCAGACACAGAAGAAATCAGCCCGACATCATCGATCAATGCCCGCTGATTTTTATGATCGCCCACTTGTGTTGCGCGCAGTTCTTGCAACACTCCGTAGGATAGCGCGGCGGCACGTGTGCCCCCACCAGAAAAAGCCAACATGATTCCTTGTTCTGAATCAGACAAGATCTGTTTGAATGACTCAACCACGCGGCTCGAACCATCGGGCAGTTCAGCCAGCGGTTGATTCTGAATTAACCCCGAAGCCGCGCAGCCTTGCAGCAATGCAAATATGCCTACAACGAGGTATTTATACGAATATCTTATTGATGTCACTTGGCGCAGCATTTTTCTTCATCTTGTTATTACGCTGCAGCTAGTCTAGCCGATTACAGCCGTTTGACAACAATACCTTTACCCAGATGCTGTTACCGTCCGCGCATGAAGCGTCCCGTCACAACTTTGTTTTGGTTCACTTGCGACCAACGGCTACACGACAATGAGGCTTTGCTTGCCGCAGCGCATGGCAGTGATTCCCTAATTTGTGTTTATGTGCATGAGCCTTGGGTTAACGGGCATGGCCTTTGGGGTTATATAGGCGCAGCGAACCAACGCGTCGAGTTTCTCGGGCAATCGTTAACGGCGCTTGCTGAGTCGCTTACCGAAGTCGGTCAAGAATTACTCGAGTTGGAGGGCCATCCTGAATCAACCCTCGGCACAATTATTGAAAAGTTTTCTGTAGCTAAAGTGGTGCGGAGCGTTCAACCTGGAAGTTACGAGCAACAAGCTTGGGCTAAGCTGCAATCTCAGCATCCGAATGTTGTTTTCGTGGAGCATCATACCCGCAGCCTGTTCACGACCGATCAGCTTCCGTTTGCCATCGCTGACTTGCCACCCACGTTCACCAAATTTCGCAAGCAAGTAGGGAAGTTAGACACAATCTTACCAATTGCCGCTCCTACCAAGTTGCCACCGCCACCTTCTGCGCTTATTGAACTATCAAAAAATATGGCCACCGCAAAGGCTTCAAGCAGTGGTGCGTTACCTGTATTAGGTGGCGAAAGCAACGCTCTAACACGTGTAGCTAGCTACTTTTCATCAGACTTGCCACATTCATATAAGCAAGTGAGGAACTCCCTGGATGGCTTTGATAATTCAACTAAGTTCTCATTTTGGTTAGCCAACGGCAACTTATCACCTCGTTTGATAATCAATGCGCTAAACAGATTTGAGCAATCACAGGGAGCAAACGAGTCGAGCTATTGGATTTATTTTGAGCTGCTGTGGCGAGAATTCTTTCATTGGCATGCGCTCCAACATGGGTCTCGATTGTTCAGCTTTAGCGGAGTTCAACAACGACGACCGTTGGGCAGTTATTACCCCGAGCGCTTTCGAAAATGGGCCGCTGGCAACACTCCCTACCCCCTAGTCAATGCAATCATGAAGGAGCTGCTTGCAACCGGCTATATCAGTAATCGCGCACGGCAAATCTCAGCCAGCTGCTTAGTCAACGAACTCGCCATTGATTGGCGCTATGGCGCTCGTTGGTTTGAACAACACCTAATTGATTACGACGTAGCAAGTAACTGGGGCAACTGGCAATACTTGGCGGGTGTAGGCGCTGACGTGCAAGCAAAACGTCATTTCAATTTACAAAAACAACAAGCTCAATTTGATCCAAACGGACGCTATATCAAGCACTGGTGTGGTGACCACACACCTTTGCCGCTTGATTCGGTCGATGCGGCCGATTGGCCAATCTAATCTAACTCAGTACTTAATGAGTCACTCAAAGGCAACGCTGCCGGAAAAAATTTGCCCCATTTGTAGCCGGCCGTTTAAGTGGCGTAAGAAATGGGCACGCGACTGGGCGCAGGTTAAATATTGTTCGAAGCGCTGCGCTGCGCAAAAACAAGGAAATAAATCCGCATGACCGACAAAACACTGAGGCTCGTACTAGGAGACCAACTCAATGCAGCCCATTCTTGGTTTCAGAACAAGGATGAGAATGTGATCTATCTTTTGGCTGAATTGGGTCAAGAGGCGACTTACGTCAAACACCACGTACAAAAGCTGTTGGCTTTTTCCCTCGCCATGGAGCGTTTCGCAACGGCCTTAAACAACGCCGGTCATGAAGTTCTGCACCTAACATTGGATGACACCAAGAAATTCGACGACTTGCCAGCACTACTCGCTGATTTGTGTACAGAACAAAAATATCGACGGTTCGAATATCAGCGCCCGGACGAATTTCGTCTCAGCCAACAACTATCTGCACTGCGGCTCGATAATATCGACATACAAGAGGTGGATAGCGAACACTTCTTACTCAACTTTGATGACATCCCCAAATATTTCAAAGCGGGCCGTGCGGTTCGAATGGAGAATTTTTATCGCAAATTGAGAGCGCAGCACAACATCTTGATGCAAGGAGATGAACCTTATGGTGGACGTTGGAATTACGATGCCGAAAATCGTAAAAAACTCAGTAAAAAAGACCTAGATGAAGTGCCAAAACCGCTGGTTTTTGAGAACGACTCCAAAGCGGTCAAGGCTCGGATCGACAAACATCAGATTAGCTATTTTGGGACAGCTCCGGAGCCTTTGCCTTGGCCTGTCACACGTAGCCAAGCGCTAGAGCTATTGGATTATTTTTGTGTTCAGGCATTACCCAGGTTCGGAAAATTCCAAGATGCGATGACGTGTAATAGCGAACACGCATGGAGCTTGTACCACTCTCGACTGTCTTTTGCATTGAACGTTAAAATCCTCCATCCAAAGACGGTCATAGACCGAGCTATCCGCGAGTTCACGAACCGACCTGAGGAGATTGATATTGCCCAAATCGAAGGCTTTGTAAGGCAAATACTAGGTTGGCGTGAATTTGTTAGAGGAATTTATTGGGCAAACATGCCGCCATACCAAGATCACAATACGCTCGACGCGAATCGAGATTTGCCTGCTTACTTTTGGAACGGCAATACAAAAATGAGGTGCATGCAGCAATCTCTGGGTCAGTCTTTGGAGTACGCCTACGCGCACCACATACAGAGACTGATGGTCATCGGCAATTTTTGCTTACTGGCTGGTATCGACCCCAAACAAGTCGACAATTGGTATTTAGGCGTCTATATCGATGCCATTGAATGGGTGGAGATGCCAAATACCAGAGGCATGAGTCAATTTGCAGATGGTGGTTTGGTCGCCAGTAAACCCTATTCAGCAAGTGGCTCGTATATCAACAGGATGAGCGACTATTGCTCATCTTGCGCATACAAAACCAAAGAGAAGATAGGCGAGCAAGCGTGTCCGTTTAACAGCCTATACTGGCACTTTATGCACCGACATCGTGACCGCTTCGGCAGCAACCCACGAATAAGCATGGTGTATCGGAATTTGGATAAAATGGAAACAGAGCTAAGAGAAGCGACCCTCGCCCGAGGCGAATGGGTTTTAGACAACCTAGAAAAGCTCTAGCGACTGTCGTTTACAGTCGACGAAGGAGTAGGAGAAAATCAATCAATTTGGGTCTACGGCTAAATTTGGCTCAGGCCGCTGCTAATTCCTCTTCGAGGTTGTCATCACGCGTGAACAGTTTGCGTAACCATGCGTATCCTGCGTCGGTCATAAATTCCATAATCAATTGGCGCGATTCCAAGTCATCCGTCTCACGATAGATTTTGATCAAACGCAGAGCGATCTGCTCATCGCTAGGCCGTGAATCTTGCACAAATGTGCCGAGTTCATTATGACGCTGGATAATTTTTGCCAGAGTTTCGGTCATCATGTCACTAATTGTCATCTTGTTGCCTCGCTTATCCGGGTATAAACGTACGCTATCTGTTATCAATTCGAGAATCGCTGTCGCGATTCCTATTCAGGGGTGTGCATCGTGTGGCGGATTACAACGCGCTTACCTCTTTTTATTTCATCTCAATTGGTTAAGTTAGAGCTGAAGAACGGCCATCCATTTCCGTTCTTGCTCAGGTCTAGCCAAGTAAAGCGCCAGACCGACCTACCAAAGTCGATTTTTCGGGCCTTAAGACCCTGTATTGTTTTTCATTTTTACCAAACATAAATCGAGTTGAAGAACAGCCAAACTGCCCTGCTGTCCATCCCCACCCGAGATCCAAACCACTTGTTAACCGCCTGGTTCGGTTTGCTCGTAAAGAGAACCTTGAAGCTCTTTGGTTCTCCGGCAAACCCTTTTTCATTGGGGTTGTGCTGGGTTGTTTTTAGGTCAAAGCAGGGTTGTAGACAAGCGCGATTTGATTTTTTTTAACCGCGCGAATAAACGCGCTATCTCATTGTATTTAAAAGATTTATTTGGCGTGACAATAAGTGTCAGGGGGTCTAATTTTGTGTCAATGCGGTGCCACATCCCCGTTTTGGAGTTGCCAATGCAACACATCGTAAATAGATGGACGATTGCCCACAATACTGGTGCTTACGCGTTCCCTCGCAGCATGGTGGTCATCTCAGCTTTGAAGCCTAATTTCTCATAGGCCCTAATTGCGCCTGCATTGCCGGAATAGACTTCTAACTTGTGCGCCTCAATACCCTGTTCGGCTGACCAAGCAAACAAAGCGTCAAACACGTGCTTAATGATGCCCTCGCCTCGCTGCTCAGGCACTACATACATAAACCCCAAATAGGCGTAACGCTGCGGAGTGAAGTACGGTTTGTCCATTTCGATCCGCGCATAGCCGCTGGCGATGAGCTTGGCGTCACGCTCAACGACCACCAACTGGGCATCTTCATTCTCGATGAGCGCATCTAGATCATAGTACTGAACTGGTCCATCGATAAGATTACTGGCAAATTCACGTTCCGCTTCGATAACTCCTTGCTCAAACTCTCTCAAAACAGGAATGTCGGTGAGTAGAGCCGGTCGCACAATCAGATCAGGATCATTCATCACTAGTCGCTCTTGGTCCTCTTTTGGTTACCGTTGCGTGGGCCACTTCTACGTTTTCGATTATTCCTTGATCCACGTTTGGCTTCGCTGTGGTTCCTATTTTTGCCGGTAGCCGGTTTTTTCTTAGCTTTGCTGTTCCTGCCCTGCTTTTGACCGGCGGGCTTGCCAGAACCCGCAGGCCGAGATGCTGGTAGATTATTAAGAGGCTCGAATCCGTCCACCTCAATCCGCGGGATTTCTTTTTTAAGCAGTTTCTCAATTGCTTGCAGCTGAGGAAATTCATCATGGCTGACCAGCGATAAGGCTTCGCCACTGGCGCCAGCACGACCGGTTCGGCCGATTCGATGCACATAGTCTTCAGCCACCTGCGGCAAATCAAAATTAACCACATGCGGCAATTGATCAATATCGATACCACGTGCAGCAATATCAGTTGCGATCAAAGCACGCACCTTGCCGGCTTTAAAATCGGCTAATGCCCTAGTGCGCTGGTTTTGGCTTTTGTCGCCGTGAATGGCTGCAGCGTCGATACCGCGTGCGGCAAACTTTTTGGCCAATCGGTTGGCCCCATGCCGAGTGCGACAAAAAACCAACACCTGAAACCAATCATTGGTGGTGATCAAATGCGCAAGCAGCTGCGTTTTCTGCTGTTTTTCTACCGCTATTAATCGCTGCTCGATTACATCCACCGTACTATTCGGTGGCGTAACGGAAACTTCTTCGGGTTTGTATAGGAATGATTTGGCGAGTGCGCGAATTTCATTCGAGAAAGTCGCCGAAAACAGCAGCGTTTGCCGCCGCTTGGGCATTAATTTGACCAAGCGCTTGATGTCATGGATAAACCCCATATCCAGCATTCTGTCGGCCTCATCCAGGACCAATACTTCAAGCTGATCAAATTGGATTGCGTTTTGTTGATGCAAATCCAATAGGCGGCCCGGTGTGGCGATCAACACATCCGCGCCACCGCGTAATCGTTGCATTTGTGGATTGATTTTTACACCGCCGAACACCACCACTGATTTGATTTTTAAATCGCTACCGTAGGCTTCGACGTTGTCAGCAACCTGTGCCGCGAGTTCTCGGGTAGGAGTCAGCACCAGTACGCGCGCTTGATTGCCCTTGCCTTTCGCTTTCGGCGTTCTGTTTAAATAGTCAAGTACTGGCAATGTGAACGCAGCGGTCTTCCCGGTACCCGTTTGCGCTGCGGCCATAATGTCTTTGCCAGCAAGGACCACCGGTATCGCCTGTTCTTGAATCGGCGAAGGTTGGTCATAACCCAAGCGATCGATCGCGCTGAGTAATTCTGGTGCTAGGGATAGATCGGCAAATTTCATAACAGGTTCTCGTAGACCTGAGGGTAGACAGCTGCGCAGACTACCCGAAAGAATCAGCTAAAGCTATGTGAAAGCGAGAGTCTTATCGGCGCGCACGAAAAAAAGTTTTGAGCAAATCGCTGCTCTGTGATTGCATTAAACCAAATTCCACCTCGCACTGATGGTTTAACTGTGAGTTCTGTAAGTGGTTACTCATCGAACCTGCCGCACCAAAGCGCGGTTCATGCGTGGCGCAGACAACACGTGCAACTCGTGCGTGGACTATTGCACCGGCGCACATGGTACAGGGCTCTAGAGAAAGATAGGCCGTTGCGCCGGGTAAACGGTAATTGTTAAGCTTGTCGCACGCATCACGAATCGCCAATATTTCCGCATGCGCGGTAGCATCATTCGTGGTGATTGACGAATTCGCACCTTCACCGACAATCTCACCGTCGCTGACGATCACCGCCCCAACCGGTACCTCGCCAACCTCACCGGCATTGGCCGCTAATTCTAGGGCGCGCTGCATAAACACTTCATCGTCGGCGCTAAATGAAGTCATAAACTCGCAACTCGCCTTTCAATCCCGGCTCTTTGCAACATCCGTGCTGAGATCTCCTCAATGGAGAGCTGAGTAGTATCGATATACGGAACCCGGTATTGTCGATACAGGCTCTCCGCTTGCCGGACCTCATCGACACAGTTGCGTAAGCTGGCGTAAGTACTGTTTGGTTTTCGCTCATTGCGAATCTCTGCCAGGCGCGCGGGGCGAATCGTCAAACCGAACAACTTACGTTGATGATCTGCCAGTGCGGGCGGAAGCTTATTCAACTCAAGGTCATCTGGAATCAATGGATAGTTAGCGGCCTTAATACCGAACTGCATCCCCAGATATACGCTGGAAGGGGTTTTGCCAGTGCGTGATACGCCGATCAGTATAATGTCCGCTTCATCATAGCGATGTAGGTGCATACCATCATCATTAGCCAGCGCAAAGTGCACCGCTTCAATGCGATGCATATACGCCTTGTTAACCGTCTGATTGTCTTCGCGAAAAATGGCTGGGTGACCCACTGTATGCGAAGAGCAGACGCCTAACTCGTTCTCTAGCGGCGATAAAAATGTCGAGAAAATATCAATATAGAAACAGTCCGCTGCCCGAATGACGCTACTTACTTTTTCCCTAACAATGGTATCGATGACAATCGGGCGGCTTTCCATTTGGCGAGCATCTTCATTCACTTCCGCAGCTACTTTTTCGGCTTTCTCGGGTGAATCAATGAACGGTCGGGTGACGCTCTCAAAACTGATATCGGGAAATTGGGCGAGCAAGCTGCGACCCAAATTTTCGGCTGTCATACCGGTGCTGTCGGACAGGAAAAAAACTTTTCTTTTCATGCGTAATCTGAGCGTTTTGGCGGGTTTTATGGCTTCAAGTCGGTGCAATTAATACTGGCTTACTGTTATTATTCGGCCACTTTAAAATACGGCGAATACGCACAGTTCCAGTGCGCGAAAACAGAGGCAAACTCTTGCAAGACTACATCCTAAAGCTCGATCAGCTTACCATAAACGACGTCGAAAAAGTGGGCGGCAAGAATGCCTCGCTGGGCGAAATGATTGGCAACTTAAGCTCACTGGGCGTTTCGGTACCAGGCGGGTTCGCAACCACAGCACATGCGTATCGAGAGTTTCTTGCCACCGACGATCTAGACCAACGCATCAACGACCGATTGAATTCCTTAGATGTTGACAATATTGCTGATCTAACCGCTGCCGGTGCTGATATCAGACGTTGGATTATAGAAACCCCGTTTCAACCGGCATTCGATCAAGCTCTAGAGCAAGCATTTGTGGAAATGCAAGGTGGGAACGAAGGTTTGAAAGTAGCCGTTCGTTCTTCGGCAACTGCTGAAGACTTACCTGACGCATCATTTGCTGGCCAGCAAGAAACCTTCCTCAATATTGAAGGCTTGGCAGCCGTAAAACATGCAGTGCATGAAGTGTTTGCGTCTTTGTTTAATGACCGCGCCATCTCTTATCGCGTGCATCAGGGTTACGCGCATGAAAATGTCGCTCTATCTGCTGGTATCCAGCGCATGGTGCGCAGTGAAACCGGCTCAGCGGGCGTTATGTTCACCCTCGACACCGAGTCGGGTTTCGACCAAGTGGTGTTTGTAACTTCATCTTATGGTCTCGGTGAAACGGTGGTTCAAGGTTCCGTCAACCCAGACGAGTTCTACGTGCATAAACCAACTCTGCAAGCTGGGCGCCCAGCCGTGGTTCGACGCAACCTGGGCAGCAAATTGATTAAAATGATTTACGGCCAAGAAGCATCAGCCGGTAAATCGGTCGAAACCATTGAAGTTGCTCAAGCGGAGCGTCAACAGTTCAGTATTAACGACGCAGACGTGGAAGCGCTGGCACGCCAAGCCCTCGTGATAGAAGAACACTATGGGCGCCCGATGGACATCGAGTGGGCCAAAGATGGCGATGATCAACAGCTATACATTGTGCAGGCACGACCAGAAACCGTGGCGAGCCAAGCCGACGCCAATGTCAAAGTATCGTACCAACTCAAAGGCAACAGCGAGGTGGTTGCTGAAGGCCGGTCGATTGGTCAAAGAATTGCCAGCGGTAAAGTACGCAAGGTTTTGAATATCGATCAAATGGACATTGTGCAACCCGGCGAAATATTGGTCACCGACATGACCGACCCAGATTGGGAGCCAGTGATGAAGCGCGCAGCGGCCATTGTTACGAACCGCGGCGGTAGAACTTGCCACGCTGCAATTATTGCTCGAGAGCTTGGCATCGCTGCGATTGTAGGTTGCGGTAATGCCACTGAAGCGCTTCAAGATGGTCAAGCCGTAACGGTTTCTTGCGCCGAAGGCGATACAGGCTACATCTACGACGGTGAGTTGGATTTTGAAAAAACCACCACACAGATGGACAACATGCCCGAAATCCCGTTCAAGATTATGCAAAATGTGGGCAACCCAGATCGGGCTTTTAGCTTTGCTCAACTGCCTCATGAAGGCATTGGGCTGGCGCGACTGGAATTCATCATCAACCGCATGATTGGAGTTCATCCCAAAGCATTGATCGAGTACGACCGCCAGTCGGCTGATGTTAAATCGATCATCGATGAGTATTGCGCAGGCTATCCGTCCCCAACGGAATTCTTTGTCACGAAATTGGCTGAGGGTATTGCCACTCTGGGCGCTGCATTTAGCCCCAAACGAGTGATTGTGCGCCTCTCCGACTTCAAATCCAACGAATACGCTCACATGGTGGGTGGGCATGACTATGAGCCTGATGAAGAAAATCCGATGCTTGGTTTTCGTGGTGCATCACGCTATATCGCGCCGAATATGCGTGATTGCTTTGAGCTTGAATGCCGCGCAGTTAAGCATGTTCGCGATGAAATGGGCTTAACCAATGTGGAAATTATGATTCCTTTTGTCCGCACCACGGATGAGGCCGCTGAAGTCATCAAGCTGTTGGCAGAAAATGGTCTGCGTCGTGGTGAAAATGATCTCAAAATCATCATGATGTGCGAGCTGCCTGCGAATGCCCTCCTCGCTGATGAATTCTTAGAGTACTTCGATGGGTTTTCAATTGGCTCTAACGACATGACTCAGTTGACACTGGGTCTGGATAGAGATTCTGGGATTGTGTCGCACCTTTTCGATGAACGAAATCCTGCGGTCAAGAAGATGCTCTCGATGGCCATCGAGGCGTGCAACAAGGCAGGCAAATATATCGGTATCTGCGGCCAAGGCCCATCAGATCACCCTGACTTAGCAGAGTGGCTGTTCGAACAAGGAATTGACTCTGTTTCTCTGAACCCCGATTCAGTGATCGAGACGTGGGAGCGGCTGGCGAAACTTGAGCAATAGCACGGCGCGCAGTCCTTTCAACAGCAACCAAAGCGACAACAGAGGAACCACGACGGTCTGAAAGATAAACACGACCATCAAACGCACTGCGTGCTCGCTAATGGATTCAGCGGCCGCAGTGAAGTCCTCAATATGTTGCTTTACATCTAAGCTCGACGTTGCCGATTTTACTAAGCGACGGGCACTCTCCAAGAGCCCAGGCTCGTCCGTGCTCTGATCGGTAACAGTCGCGCTCTCTTGGAGATCCCCGAGCTCTTGTGAGGTTTGCTGCAGTTGAGCGCTCGACTCATTGAACTGGGAGGCTAAAAAGGTTTGATAAAAGGATTCGCCACCAATGGCTAGAACCGGTATGGCGAATCGAACAATCAACAGAACGGTGGCTGCCTTATAAATGGAAATTTTTAACCACTCAGGATAACGGCGACCGAACCAGAGGAACACCAGAGCTAGGATGACAATGCCTGTGACTAGCCAATTGTAGTAATGCGTTGCAGTCACCTCCAATGCCACGCGCTGGAGTCCGAAAGCGGTGCCTGCAACCAATACCACAGTAGAAAAACGCTCGACCAAGTCATTTACGGGGTCAAGAATTTGACCGGGCGTAAACGTCATGCCAATTCCGACTGGCTCTACCGCCACTTCCGTGCCTTGCACAACGGAAATAACCCCATTTAGGCCGCGCGAAACGCCAAAAGTAACCAGCGCTCTGGAAAGCCCGGCTTCAGTGGCGTTTAAACCATACTCGTCTATGGCTTGGGTATGCGCCAACAGAATGAGAATTATTCCACCAATCGTCAGCGCAAATTTGGTTCGCATAGAACGAAAACTTCTTATTGATCGAAAGCCTGTAAAAACTTTTCGATGCGTTTCGCGTTAGCGCCAAGATCGCTGCGCCCAATTCTGGATACCGAGCGCAAATCAACCTCGAGCTGATCACCAATGGGCTGAAACCGAATCACAATATCATCTTTAAAACCCCATAGAGCCGTGGTTTCAGTGGCTTCGATTAAACCGCCCTCTTCGTCACTCGCGACCAGTTCCCAGCCTAAGTCACCCACAATTGCCAAGGCCTTTGCATGGGCGGCTGACGGTGTAAGGTCACTCACATAAGTTTTGACATTGGGGTAGGCTTCACTTTGTACCGGCCCTAAAACTTCCGCATCATAAGCGAGCGGATTGCTATTTCCACCACGCAGTGCCACCACCTGATTGAACTGCGGGGGGTCAGTGATGTCGGTCGAAATATTGTGAATCTGTGGTACAGATCTACCAACCACCATCTGTGAGCCAATACCGATCAGTGGCAACAGGCACAGCAACGCACCTGCGCGAGCCGCTTTAGAGCTGGCAGGATTAGACTTACGAACAAAGAAGCTGACTAATAGACCAATGACGAAGACGGCCAGAGCCAAAATTACTGTCCATTGAATGATTTGAAACGCTATACCGAAATGAAAAGCGCCAAGTCGGTTACCCAGAACAGCAATCGGAAATCCCAAAACTGCGAGCAAACCAAGACGACGTAACCAAATACCCATGTTAATGCCTAGCAAGTAGATTATTGAGCACGAAGAGTAACTTAGCCGATGAGAACCCGCAATGAAGGTCTGACCCGTGTGAGTCACAAACCAGCTTTAGACTTGCTGTATTAAGCTTGGAGCGCGCTTAGCTACGTGCACGCAGGGCGGAAAGTCGTGCAGATAACCGTTGGTCCACGTTGAACTGCAAGTCGGCAAGAACCTGATCTGCCAGATCGGGACGATTACAAATCAACACCATGTCACAGCCGGCGCTGATGGCACGATCCGCCAGCGCAGCAATGCTACCTGCATTCGCTTCCTGCGCGCCCTCCATACTTAGATCATCAGAAAAAACCACACCTTCAAAGCCCAGCTCCTGGCGCAGCATATCTTCAAGCCAATAACTCGAAAATGTCGGGATTTGCGCGTCACATTGATCGAACATGACGTGCGCAGACATAACACCTTGAATTTCTTCAATCAATTCGCGATACGGCACTAAATCGTGCGCCATGATTTCACTCAACTCTCGGCCATCACAAGGCAGACAATGATGGGAATCACCGCTTACGCCGCCGTGACCAGGAAAATGCTTGGCCACCGCTACCATGCCAGCGCTGTGCATGCCATCGATATAAGCGCCCAATAGTTCGCTCGCAGCACTGGGATGCGGATGAAAGCTGCGATCACCAATTACTTCGCTCTCGATGGAGGTGACATCGAACACAGGTGCAAAACTAAAATCTACGCCAACAGAGATTAGTTCTTGTGCCATGGTGAAGGCCGATTCAAAAGCGCGCATCGGCGCTGTTTGTTTATCTTGTTGCCACAGCTCGCCAAAGCTCGCCACCGCAGGCAGACGAGTAAATTCCGTTTGAAATCGTTGTACGCGCCCGCCCTCCTGATCGACAGCGATCAGAAGCTCGGGCGAACGTAGTGATTTGATCTCCGCAATCAAACTTGTTACTTGCACGCGATCTTGATAATTGCGCGCAAACAAAATCACTGCGCCAACCAACGGGTGCAGCAGCCGAGTGCGATCTGCGTCGTTCAGGCTCAAGCCTTCAACATCCAGCATCAACGGGCCAAGTGGTTGAATCATGGGGGGATTGGACATCTACAATCGCTCTCTTATTTCTACTTTGGTGCCGACTTTGACACGTTCAAATAAATCTATGACGTCATGATTACGCATCTTTATACAACCATGGGAGCTGGGTATCTGCATAGGGTGGGAATCCGGCGCGCCATGAATGTAAATATAGCGGCGCATGGTATCGACCGAACCGCCGCGGTTCAAACCAACTTCTTCGCCGCATAACCATAAAATGCGAGTTAAGATCCAATCACGATTTGGAAACTGTTGGCCAAGCTCAGGCGAATAAATCTCGCCCGTGGGTCGACGCCCCACGAACACAGTATTCGGCTCATTATTTGCACCAATCTTAGCTCGGATTCGATGTCGGCCGATAGGCGTACACTCACTGCCATTAATTTGGCCTACGCCATTCTTGGCGGTTGCAACCGGATATTCTTTGTGTTTTTTGCCATTAACACAAAGACCCAAAGTCTGTGCGCTTATATCGACTAGAAGCTTAGCTTGCATCACTTTGTTAGCCTTCGGATGGCTTTGAAAGCTCCGCAACAAGGCTTTCACAACCTTGCGTTACCAGATTGAAAACATCTTTGAACCCCTCTGCCCCGCCATAATAGGGGTCGGGCACTTCGGTTCTTGACGTTTTACCCGCTGACACCGCAAAGTCTAAAAATAAAGCCACCTGCGCGGCATGATTCTCTGGCGCGTAATAATTGATCAGCTTAAGATTCTCTTTGTCCATCGCGAGGATGTAATCGAATGAATCATAATCAGAAATCGATATCTTTCGTGCGCGAATATACTCCATGTCGACGTCTCTACTCGCAGCAAGTTCGCGCGCGCGCGAATCAGAAGCCTCACCAACGTGGTAAGCGTGAGTGCCGGCTGAATCAATTTGATAGTCATTAGATAAGCCGCGCTGATCCACCAAATGTTGCATTACCGCATGCGCGGTTGGTGAACGGCAAATATTGCCCATACAAACAAAGAGAATTTTTTTCATCTATCTCCCCCTTACTACCAAGCCCAAGACTGAATCACTTCACGAGCGCGCTCTAGGTCTTCCGGCGTATCGACGCCAATCCCAGCTTCGTAATCTATCTGGCGCACCATGATGGTTTCGCCGTTGTCCATTACCCGCAATTGTTCTAGGTTCTCAGCTTGTTCGAGTGCACTGGGCTTGAGCAATGTATATCGCTTTAAAAACTCAGCTCGATAGGCGTAGATACCAATGTGGTGCAAGGCAATGGGAGTTTGCTTTGGCTCGCGATAGTGGGGAATTGGTGCGCGTGAAAAATACAGCGCACGACCTGTTTGATCCGTGACAACTTTTACGATGTTTGGGTTCAAGTAGTCCTGCTCATTTTGAATAGGCTGTGCAGCAGTAGCCATCACCGAGCCAGCTGAGGCCGCAAGAGTTTGGCCGACTTCATTAATTAGCCTAGCGGGGATAGTGGGCTCATCACCTTGTACGTTAACTACGATTTGCTGATCGGGAATCGAAAGTGTTGTCACCACCTCATTAAGGCGATCACTGCCGGACACATGCGTGGCGGCGGTCATGACCACTTCGCACTCTGAATCACCCAACGCCTCACCGATCCGTTCATCATCGGTGGCGACGATCACCCGCTCAGCTTCAGACTCATTTGCTCTATCTACGACATGCTGGATCAGTGGCTTGCCAGCTAAATCGGCAAGCGGCTTGCCGGGGAGTCGGGTCGACGCGAATCTAGCAGGAATAATAACGGTGAAGGACATACCTAGGATTCAAGCTCTTCAGCACTCAGTTCTCGCGCTTCTTCCTCTAGCAATACCGGAAAGTCATTTTCAACAGGGTAAGCTAAGCGCGCGGCACGAGAAATCAACTCATTACGCTCTTTATCGTATTCAAGACGCCCTTTGGTTACCGGGCATACCAGCATTTCCAATAATTTTGGATCAATCATTTTTTCCTTAATCGTTCAATAATAAGTGACACGATGTCGCGCCCAAGTTTAACACTGACCGGCAGCACCCAATGTCGATGATCGGCAAAAGCTTCACACTTTACGGCGTCTTTTTCGGTCATAACAACCGGCAAGCCGTCAGCAAAGTCGATATCACGCTGTGCGTAGCGATGATGATCTGGGAAGGCGTGAGGAATTATCTGCCAACCAAGCCCTGCACATGTATCAAAAAAGCGCTGTGGATTGCCGATAGCCGCGACCGCGTGTACGCCATTGCTGGGGGCAAACTCTAGGTTCTCCTCACTCCTGACCGACCGCGGCAGCCCAGCTTCCAATTGCATCGAAATCGCCCGCTCACCAAAGTCAGCGGAAGTGCTGCCATTCACCACTAAAAAATCAACTTGTTGTTGTTTACTCAGAGGTTCTCGGTTGGGCCCTGCGGGCAGCAAGCGATGATTGTTTGCCGCTCGTTTGCCATCAACAACACATATCTCGATATCGCGCTCCAGTGCGAGGTGTTGAAGGCCATCATCAGCAACAATAAGGTCAACAGCGTGCTGTTTGTATAACAGCTCAATGCTCTTGGCGCGGTCGGCGCCTACCACAACCGGCACGCTCGTTTTTCGCGCAATCAGCGCTGGCTCGTCGCCACAGGCCGTAACTGGCGTGGAAGCATCAACAAATAGGGGGTACTCCTCTGCTTGCCCTCCATAGCCGCGACTGATAACGCCAGGTCGAAAACCTTGTGCGGCCAAGCGTTCCACTAGGTGAATAACCAAAGGCGTTTTTCCTGTACCGCCGACCGAAATATTGCCGACCACAATCACAGGTAGCGGGGCGCGATAGGTTTTAAAAACACCGAGTTGGTATGCGCATCTTCGCGAGTAAATAATCGCGCCATACAACCACGAAAACGGCGTGAGAAGCGCAGTCAGCCAATTGGGCTCAACCCAGCTTTGCTCTAAGTATTTCTGCGCGATTTTTTTCAAGGCGAGGGTAGAACGATGAAGCTACTAACGACCAAAACTAAAGAATCCACGCCGATTTTTCTTTTTAGCCTGCGCTTGATGAAGTTCTGCGTAGACACCGCCTTTGCGCAGCAGTTTCTTATGTGGTCCTTGCTCCACGATCACACCGTGTTCCATGACCAGAATATTATCGGCGCTCTCGATGGTGCTTAAACGATGCGCAATGACCAACGAAGTGCGGCCCTGCATTAAGGTTTCCAAGGCTTCCTGAACCAAACGCTCAGATTTGTTATCCAACGCGGACGTCGCCTCATCAAGAATAAGAATCGGGGCGTTTTTATAGATTGCGCGAGCGATGGCAATGCGTTGTCGTTGCCCACCGGATAAACGCAGGCCATGCTCGCCAACCACTGTATCCAGCCCATCGGGCAAATCATTTAAAAACTCGGCAACGTGCGCTGCATCGATCGCTTGGCGCAGACGGTCTTCATCATATTGATCAAGCATGCCGTACATGATATTGCGACCAATCGTGTCATCGAACAAGGTGGTCTCTTGGCTGACCAAGGACACTTGATCGCGCAGGTCTTTCAAACGCAAATCGCTGATGTCGCTGCTATCGAGCGTGATGCGGCCAGCTTGAGGCGCATAAAAACGCAAGATCAACGCGGTGAGCGTAGATTTGCCGCTTCCCGAAGCTCCAACGAGAGCGACACGCTTACCCGGTTCAATTTCAAACGAGACATTGTTAATTACTGCCTCACCATCACCGTGCCTGTAAGCAAAGGTAACGTCTTCAAATTTTAGATGTCCGCGAGTGCTGTCTAACGGCAACAGCCCTGAGTCAATTTCCGGCTCGCTGTCTACCACATTGAAAACACTGTTCGCTGCGGTCAAGCCAATCTGTAATTTTTCATTTACCTTAGCAAGCTTTTTTAGCGGGCTGGTTAACATCATACAAGCCGCGAAATAGCTCATAAACTGGCCCGCCGACTCGGGTCCAGTGCGCAAGTAATTGAGATAGATATGTAATATTAGAGCGATGGCAGGGGCGATCGCCAACATGGTCACTGGTACTACAGCGGCTGATACGCGTGCACGCTTAATCGTTTGTTTTAGATTAAATCGATTAGCCGCAGCGAAATTTTCCTTCTCTTGTTCTTGTCCACCATAAACCTTAATCACTTTCTGCCCAATGGACGCTTCTTTAACGGTATCGGCGATACCGCCCATGGAGTCTTGAATCTCTTTACTGGTCTTTCGGAAACGAGTATTTGAGTAATAAGTGATGCCAAAGATCATTGGCATTGTTATCACAAAAATAATCGTCAGACGCCAATCGAGGTAAATCAACCAGCACACGAGTGAGATGGCCAACACGGTATCTTTGAACAAAATGGTCATCGTGTCGGTGGTTGCCAAAGCTGCTGCTTCAGCGTCATAAATCAATTTTGATACGTTTTTCGATGAGGAGTTTTGATCAAAGTACGAAGTTGGCAACCTCACTAAGTTGGCGAATGTGTGTTCGCGAATTGCATAGATCACCAGCCTGCCGAGACGCAGCATGAAGAAATTACCAAAGTAGCCAACGACTGCGCGCAACACCATTAAGCCAAACAGAATTAAGGCAATCCATTGCAAGTGCCAAGGCTCGGCGTTGACTAGACCATCATCAGTGATTGGCTTAATCATGTATGCAAACGACGCTTCAGTGAGCGCCGTGGCAATCATAAATACAACGGCCATCACGGCCACCAGCTTATGCTGCGAAATATAGGTCAGCAATCGCAAAAAAACTGCGCGGCTATCGAAATTATGCTTTTCCATAAGGCTGATTTAGACCAGCGTTAAACCGTAGCTACTCGGTGGTTTGTTTGGTCGCAAACGTGATGTTGCTCAAGCCCAGCTCCTGTGCGACATCTAAAACTCGAATAACGGCCTCATGCTTAGCGCTCTTGTCAGCCCGAATAATTACCAGCAGGCGCTCGTTGTCTCGATATTCCTGCAAGGCTCTGACCAATGTATCACGATTCGAATTGATCAATGGCTCTGCAGAACCGTCTGACTGCGCAGCGATTGCATATTCCGATCCCGCGCCAACATGAACTTCCACGCTTTGTGGCGGTTCTGCGGAGCTATCTCCAGCCGCTTCGGGCAGGTTGATCCGCAACGCGGTCTCCTTAGTGAATGTTGTCGAAATCATGAAGAAGATCAACAACAGGAATACCACATCAATGAGTGGCGTGAGCTCTATGCCAGTCTCATCCTGCTCTTGATCACTTGCGCCAAAATTCATGCTGCAGGGCTCTTCTTCGTGCGTCGCGTTGTGGTCTTCTTGCGCACCGCGGTGCTAGTAGCAGGGTTAGCATTCTTCGCCAGATCGACAAGATCGAGCGCGTGTTCTTCCAAAACCACCGTTAGCTCTTGAATGCGGCTACGAAAATACCGATAAAACATCAAACAGGGAATACCAACGGAAAGACCAGCCGCTGTGGTTATGAGTGCTTCCGATATGCCACCGGAAAGCACGGTGGGGTCGCCCACACCAACCGCAGTAATCGCAGTAAAAACCTTGATCATCCCGATCACCGTGCCTAACAAACCAATCAAAGGTGATATAGAGGCAATCGTGCCAAGCGTATTAAGGTAGCGGCTCATCCGGTGAACAACTTGCTTACCCGCCTCTTCAATGGCCTCCTTCATATCATCCACGCCATGGTGGAGGTTAGCGAGACCTGCAGCGTAGACTCTCCCAAGTGGAGAATGATCCCGAATCACCTGCACTTTATCAGCCGTGATCGCGCCAGAGCGAACTAAATCATGGACTTGATCGCTCAGGGACGCAGGCGCAATCATTTTTCTTCTAAGAGTGAGAAGACGTTCAAAAATGATCGTCAATGCCAAGAGAGAGCAAAGCAAGATGATCCACATGAGCGGTCCACCCGCACGAAATAATTCAAACATAGAGTATGTGTAAGGTAGTTATGAGTTGGAGCGGGTAAATGGTGTATTGGTGACAATGATCTTTATTCAGACCCTGTGCCCAGTCTATCAAAGTCTCATCGAAGTTGGGACATTTTTAACCTCGCCAAAAACGCTTACGCGCCTCTCGAAAACGAATGACTTCGATTTCTTTTCCTTGAACATTCAATTGGATAGAGCCGTTCTCAATCGTAGAGATTAACTCGATGTCACGCTCGAAGTAGCGCTCAACTACTTTCTCGTGCGGATGTCCATAATGGTTTCGATAACCGGCAGCCAATAACGCAACAGTTGGATTTACTGAATCTAGAAAATCGGCCGTTGAAGACGTCTTACTACCCTGATGCGGGACCAACATAATCTCTGCGCTCAGGTCGCCGCTGGCGGTGGTGACCAAATGCCGTTCCACCGGCCGTTCAATATCGCCGGTTAGTAGCGTCGCCGTTTCGCCATTACTCACTTTTAGCACGCAAGATTGGTTATTACTTCCCTGCGGCGTATCAGCGCTGGGACCGAGGAATTCAAAATCAATATTGCCTAAGCGCCAAGCCTGCCCTGCTTGGCATGGACGTGTTAGATGCAGATGCGATTCCGGTATGCGATCCATCCTGCTGGTACTCAGTCGATCAACCGACAATTCACTCAAGACGATGTCTAAGCCGCCAATATGATCACTGTCGGCGTGGCTGATCACGAGTTCATCGACCGTTGATATACCTTGCCCTCTAAGAAAAGGCAGCAACACGGCATTGGCAGTGCTAAATCCGGTACTAAATGTCGGCCCCGTGTCGTAGACCAAAACATAGTCCGCAGTTCGCACTACCATC
>CALJJR010000070.1 GCA_937973905.1 uncultured Arenicella sp.
ATGCCGGCAAGAGTTAGCGCGGCATATTGTAAAGTAGGTACCCATACGGACCAGAGCACGAATCCACCGATAATCCCGAACATCAAAGCTCGGTGTCGAAGCAGCAGCTCCAGATCAATGGAGGAAACACTCAAGCCATAGGCCAAATTGATTTTGTTAAGTGAAATCAGCCCCAACACGGGCACAAAGTTGATTAGCCCAACTGCAATCAGCAATACGATGTAGAGCTTACTCGCCATAAAAAGCGGGGTCGAAACTAAAACGACCCTGCGGCACAAGCGATGAAAATCGTTTTATTTGAAAATACTCTGATGGCTCTGAAACCGGTGAATTCTCAGGAGCGGGCTCGAACCCGAAACGAGAGTAATACTGCGGATTTCCAGTGAGAATACAGCCAGCCGTGCCTTGGCCTTCGATGATTTTCAATCCTTCCATAATCAGCTCTGAACCCAGGCCTTGGCATTGATGGCTCGGCAAAATAGAAACCGGCCCGAGTGCCATCCACGGCCCAGAACCATCTGAATTCATCGCCGGCGAGAATGCAATATGACCAACCACCTGAGCTTCAATTTCTAGCACTAAAGATAGCGTTAATGTACCTATAGTTCTTAGGCGGTTCACGACATCCTGTTCATCACCGGCTGCATATGGGCGGCCCTCAAATGCCGCTTTGGTCAGCTGATAGATTGGATCAATGTCGCCAGAAAGTTCGTTTCGAATAATCAATGTCTACCCTTCGTTGCTGCTACACACAATAGCAAATAGAACCCCCATCGCAATTACTTGCGAGGTTATAACCAAGCCCGTAAACCCTGCACAAACATACCCAATAGCCCCACTACACTGACCGCAAATGCGGCGCTGCGCATCAGATTTAGACTCAAGTAATAACACAGCATGTGAACCAAGCGTCCAGCGAAATAAACGCAAGCAAAAATGCCTAACCACTGTGCGCTCGCTGCAGAAAATAAAGCGAACAGCGCGAAGAGAACGAATACCGCAATGCTCTCGTTCATATTTAAATGCGCGCGCATTGCACGAAAATGAAAGTTGTCATGATCAGCCGTAACGGGCAAACCCGGCGGATGCTTTAATTTAATGCCAACCGCATCGGCAATCAGCAACTGCAGCAAGCTTAGTAAACCAGAAAGCCCCAGTATCAAAATAGTTAGTCGGTAAGGTTCTAGATATTCCATAAGCTTTGCACTCTTTGTTGACCAATTTTTTCGCTGATAGTCTAGCTTGGCTAAGAGATCTCAGCGGTGATTATTCGATAACCCAAGTCCGCTTCAGGCAACTCCAATAACTTGGAATTCCGCACCGCCCAACGGCCCGTCTCAATGTCTTCCCTTAACATCTCAATTCTGGGAGCAACGTTCTCGACCTTACTGAAAGTCGACATCGCATTTCTTGCCGTTAGGTCGAGATAAACCTCTGGACGCTTCCAAAAAGCAGCTAAAAATCCGTCTTGGCAGTCATCTGGAATCATCAGCGGCTTAGTTTGAATGATCCCAAGGGCAGCACTTAATTCAGCTCGTGACGGAAATATTTGTCTATCAATCCGATAGATATCGGGGAAGTAATCGCGCAGCAGCCAAAAGCCTGAGCATTCAGGGAACCAAGTCACAGCAACAAATTTCTTGCTCGTCACGCGTTTTATCTCCTCGAACGCTTTTGCTCTATTGTCCCAGTGATGCATGGATAAAACCGTCATCGTATGAGTAAAATACTCATCATCAAAAGGCAGATCATCAGCACTTGCTTGCACCACCTCGTGCGCTTTGGGCGAACGTTGAGCAATCATCTCGGCAGAAGGTTCCACGGCGATAAGATCCGCATCTTTGGGTTCGTAAGAGCCAGCCCCAGCACCGATATTCAGAATTCGTGTTGCGCCCTCAAGCTCACCATGAATTTGCGCGGCGATTCGCGCATCAGTTTGCCGCGTAATGGTGTATGACTTCCCTATTTCGTCATAGATCGGATTTGCTGACTCACTCATGGCGAGTGCCTTTTGGATATGAAATCCATCACCCATTTGGGCCAAGCATCATACTGCTCCACATCAACTGCAAGCGTCACCCAAGGGACTTTGGAACCCACAAATTGTTGATATTCGAGCCTGGAATTGTCGACATCTTCAATCGCGCCGAGCGAAATATAGTAGTTGTCCGGTGCAAGTCGATGAGTTGATAAAAGATAAGAACCGCATACTGAACAAAATCGACGTTGGGAGTTTGAGTTCTGCTGATAGACGTTTAACAGTTGCTCTCCTTTGAGCCAAACCAGTTGGTCTTTTTTGATCCTGCCATAAGCGCCCAGGCCACTGCCGGACAGTTTTCTGCATACAGAACAATAACAAACCATGCGGTCTTGCAAATGGCGCTTTAGCTCAAACTGCACTTCGCCACACAAGCAACCTCCTTTAATCATTGAGCAGCCTTTGAGCGGTCATCACCGTTGTCCTGCTTATACGCGAGGTTCAAGCACATGAATGAGATAGTTCATCTAGCGCGGCCATCGCTTGCGAGGCCATTTCGCAAGGCACAAATATATGATCGTGATAAAAACCTGCAATCACGTTCGCACTGATTCCAGATTCACTTAACTTGTTGGCAAAAGCAGCCGTGAGCCCAACAGCATCAA
>CALJJR010000071.1 GCA_937973905.1 uncultured Arenicella sp.
ATGGAGTGCATTTTGCTCATTGAAACTGTCAACAATCATCGCAGTTAAAAATTGATGCAAAGGCGAGTTTTTGGTGCGCACGTGTTGTACCAACCACAGCGTGTCGATCTTTAAATTAATGGAATCTTCCAACGGCTTGGCAATAAAGTGATCACTGACGAGGGTTGAATCAACGAGACGATCAGACGCTATCATCAACATGTCCGTCCCTCTTAAGGTCTCGAGGCAGACCATCAAGTTAGTGCTTAAAAACGGTACGTTAGAGAGAATCCCAAAGGACGCAAACAGTTTTTTTACTTCTTCGCGGGTCGTTTCAAAGTTTGGGAAATACACCGCCATATGCTGATATTTGCGGCGCTCTTCCAGTGTTATCGTTTCGACATCTGCTAGCGGATGACCTTTGCGCATATAAATCACAGGTCTAATACTCATCAGCTTGTGGGTGACAAAGTCATCCGCAAATTTACGCCGCGCGACTAGGGCGAAATCCAAATTACCGGTGCGTAGACGGTCTTCATACTTATCGTCGAGGTTTTGACTGATTAACATCAGCTTTGGCGCGGCTTTACGCAATCGGTTCACAAAATTGGGCAAGCCAACGGATGATGACGCGCCCAAAGTGGCGAGCGAGATGGTGGCGGTGGTGTTGGCTGGGTCAAATTCTTGATTGCTAACCATCAAATCGGTCAGCTGAGCCAACACCTCATTGATTGGTTTTTCGAGTTCCAGGCTTTTGGGTGTCGGTGTAAGACCATGAGAGGACCGTACAAACAGCTCGTCATCGATTAGGTTTCGTAAACGATTTAAGGTTTTAGACATCGCTGGCTGGGTAACAAACAGTCGCTCAGCAGCGCGTGTAACGTTTTTCTCCTGCATCAGCACCTGAAAAGCCACCAGCAGGTTGAGATCAATTCTTGAAAGAGGATCTTGCACGTCGTTAGTCCTTGCCAGCTGCCCAATCAGAAATAGGTGCATGGCCGACAAAGTTATTGGGCGTTAGGATGGTGTCGGATGCGAAGTCACGGGTTTCCGGATAGTCGAGCGTGTAATGTAAGCCGCGTGATTCTTTGCGAGTAAGTGCGCATTCAATGGTCAATTGGGCAACAGTGGCTAAATTGCGCAGTTCGATCAGATCATGGCTGACGCGAAAATTGCCGTAGTACTCAATGATTTCGTCTTGTAACAGCTCTACTCGATTACGTGCTCGCTCAAGACGTTTATCGGTTCTTACGATGCCCACGTAATCCCACATAAATCGGCGCATCTCATCCCAGTTATGCGACACAACAATTCGTTCATCAGGGTCAGATACTTGGCTCTCGTCCCAGCTTGGCAGCTGCGGTATGTCGTCCTTGTTCTTTTTGCGCAGCCGTGCGCGAATGTCATCGGCGGCTTCAGTGGCAATAACAAGACATTCAAGTAAGGAGTTGCTCGCCAGTCGATTGGCGCCGTGCAAACCCGTACAGGAACTTTCACCAACTGCATAAAGGCGCTTCAAGTCGGTACGGCCTCGCAAGTCGGTCAAAATGCCGCCGCAAGTATAGTGAGCAGCAGGGACCACAGGTACCGGTTCAGCGGTTAGGTCATACCCGTATTTGCCACAGTTCTCAGCGATGTTTGGAAAGTGGTCCAGCACAAACTCCTTGTCTCGATGGCTGATATCCAGAAAGACAGAATCATGACCGCCTTTTTTCATTTCATAGTCAATAGCGCGTGCGACGATGTCGCGTGGCGCCAATTCAGCTTGCTCATGGTGTTTATCCATAAAGCGTTCGCCGTTAGGTAGACGCAGCAGACCGCCTTCACCGCGTACCGCTTCAGAGATCAGGGACCCCTTCGCGTAGGGATGGTAGAGACAGGTGGGGTGAAATTGCACGAACTCCATATTGGCAATCCGGCAACCGGCCCGCCAGGCCATTGCCATGCCATCTCCGGTTGAGGTATCGGGGTTGGTTGTATACAGATAAGCTTTGGAGGCGCCGCCACTGGCTAAAACCACTGCGCGCGCAGCGAAAGTTTCAACCTTTTTACTCTGCGAATTCAGCGCATAGGCTCCATAACAACGCGATTTGTTTTGCCCCTTAAGTTTTTGTGCTGTGATTAAATCAATCGCGATATGGTTTTCCAAAATTGTCACATTGGGCAGTGCGCGAACGTGTTGCTCCAATGTCGTTGCAACCTCTCTACCAGTCGCATCTTTGGCATGAATAACGCGTCGGTGAGAGTGCCCGCCTTCGCGGGTTAGGTGATACTCACTGTCTTCGCCATCGTATTCTCGGCCCTCCACTAGAGTGAACTTTACACCTTTATCTATGAGCCAATTGATGGCGGCTGGCGCACCTTCAACCACCTTTGTTACCGCGGCGTCCTTACACAGTCCCGCGCCCGCAATATGGGTATCTTCAATATGCGCAGCGAAATTGTCATCATCATCAAGAACAGCCGCAATGCCACCCTGAGCATATAAGCTTGAGCCCTCCGTTAATTCGGTTTTGGACAATAGTGTGATGTTTAAATCGTCTTGAGATAGACGTAAAGCCAAGCTGAGGCCGGCGGCTCCGCCGCCAATAATTAATACGTCCGACTGATTTTTGTTCATACCAGGAAGTGGATGGTTTCGCTTGCCAAGGCAATTTCTATTTGTTTGCTCGAGTATAACGTAAAAGCGACTTTCTCCCCTGCATGGCAGACTGTTTTTAGGCGCGCCTTTTGTTAGAATACGGCGCGCCTGACGATCCCCGTTTGGGCAACACAGAATACCCCTATGTCTCACGATCTTTCTCTACTGCGTAATTTTTCAATCATCGCGCACATCGACCATGGTAAATCGACGCTCGCTGATCGATTTATCAGCGTATGCGGTGGCTTGACTGACCGTGAAATGGAAGAACAAGTCCTCGATTCAATGGATATTGAGAGGGAAAGGGGCATTACGATCAAAGCGCAAAGCGTCGCGCTGCGCTACCAAGCGAGGGATGGCAACACCTATCAGCTAAATATGATCGATACGCCAGGGCACGTTGACTTTTCCTATGAGGTTTCGCGTTCTTTGACCGCCTGCGAAGGCGCGCTGCTGGTGGTTGATGCCTCCCAAGGTGTCGAAGCACAAACCGTCGCCAAC
The DNA here is from genome assembly GCA_937973905.1 of uncultured Arenicella sp. Taxonomy (GTDB): domain Bacteria; phylum Pseudomonadota; class Gammaproteobacteria; order Arenicellales; family Arenicellaceae; genus Arenicella. Next base: position 3,122 of record CALJJR010000071.1, read on the forward strand.
TGTTATACGGCGGTGGATCTGGGGCTGGAAGTATTACCGGTCTTAAATAAAATTGATTTACCGGCCGCTGATGTTGATCGCGTAGCGGAAGAAATCGAAGACGTCGTGGGCATCGATTGCTCGGGCGCGCTGCATGTGAGTGCCAAGAGCGGTTTGGGAATTGAAGATCTGCTTGAGCAAATTGTGACTGAGCTACCAGCTCCAGAAGGCGATTTAGATGCGCCATTGGAAGCCCTAATAATGGATTCTTGGTTTGATAATTACCTTGGTACCGTTTCGCTTATTCGGGTAGTTCAAGGCAGCATTACCAAACGCGATCGCATCAAAATGATGTCGACCGGTATTGATTACAATGTAGAAGACCTCGGTGTATTTACTCCTAAGCGCTTGCCTAAAAATCAGTTACTAGTCGGTGAGGTCGGTTATCTTATTTCCGGCGTTAAGGATATCAGTGGGGCGAAAGTAGGCGATACCATTACGCTTGCCAAAGGTGGTGTGGATAAACCATTACCCGGTTTTCAGGAGGTTCAACCTCGAGTGTTTGCGGGTTTGTATCCGATTAATTCAGCAGACTATGATTCTTTTCGTGATGCCTTGGGCAAGCTTAGGCTCAACGATGCTTCACTGATTTACGAACCTGAAACGTCTGATGCCTTAGGTCTAGGGTTTCGTTGCGGATTTCTTGGCATGTTGCACATGGAAATCATCCAAGAAAGATTGGAACGTGAGTACGATATGGATCTGATCACCACCGCGCCAACCGTGGTTTATCAGGTCAAGTTGAAAAATGGTGATCTAATTACCATTGATAACCCATCAGCGTTGCCTGAGTTGTCTACTATCGAAGAGATTCATGAGCCGATCATTACAGCCAATATGTTGATGCCGGAGGAGTATATTGGTGCGGTAATGACTCTTTGTATGGAAAAAAGGGGAATTCAGAAAAATATTCAATATCTCGGCCGGCAAGTTATGTTGCACTTTGAATTGCCACTTAACGAAGTTGTAATGGATTTTTTCGATCGATTGAAGTCCGTTAGTCGAGGTTATGCATCCTTAGATTATGAGATTAAAGAATACCGCGTCAGTGACATGGTGAAGGTGGATGTTTTGATCAATGGTGATTCGGTCGACCCGCTGGCCGTGCTCGTGCACCGTGAGCAATCGATTTATCGCGGTCGAGAATTGGTTAAACGCATGCGTGAACTGATACCTCGACAAATGTTTGATGTCGCCATTCAGGCCGCAATAGGTGCTAAAATTATCGCTCGAGAGACGGTAAAGGCGCTGCGTAAGAACGTGACCGCCAAATGTTACGGCGGTGATATAAGTCGTAAGCGTAAGTTGTTGGAAAAACAGAAAGAAGGCAAGAAACGCATGAAGCAAATAGGCTCAGTGGAAATTCCACAAGAAGCCTTTCTGGCGGTTTTGCAAGTCTCTGAGAGCAAGAAATAATAGTATATTTGGCTTGTGTGATTGGTCTGACGTAAGTCGGGTTTCGATTAGGCAGCTGGTGAATTGTCGATTGGCAGTGAGTGATTAGCACAAAATGGTAATGTTTGAATTGATTCTATTTAGCTTGGTGATGGTCTGCGCGGCCGTCATAGCGATCTGTCGTTGGGTCGTGCCTGCGCTAGGTAAACGTGACCCAGAACCTTGGTACTTAGATTACGCACGGTCTTTTTTTCCGGTGCTGCTGATTGTTTTTATCTTGCGGGGTTTTATCGCCGAACCGTTTCGGATTCCTTCAGGTTCCATGTTGCCGACGTTGGAAATAGGCGATTTTATCTTAGTCAACAAATACCAATATGGTATTCGTCTGCCGATTGTGCACGACAAGGTCGTTGAAGTTCAGCAGCCCAAGCGCGGCGATATCATGGTGTTTAGATGGCCGCGTGACAATAAAACCAATTACATCAAACGGGTTATAGGCATTCCGGGCGATGTGATCGAGTACCGCAATAAGCAATTGTTTTTAAACGGAGAAAGGTTGGAAAATGTGGCGACGGGTGAATATTTACCATTTCCGGTAAATCGTAGCCGCTCGCACCCGCATGATCGCTTCACGCAGCTCATTCCCGCAGCCAATGCGTCAGAAGAAGACTCCGTTGCCTACTCGATCTTGATTGATAATTTTGAGCGGGCCAAAATAAATAAAAAGATCGTCGTACCTGAAGGGCAGTATTTTGTTCTCGGAGATAATCGCGATCACAGCCTCGACAGTCGATTCTGGGGTTTTGTGCCGGATGAAAACATCGTTGGCAAGGCATTTTTTATCTGGTTCCACTACAACAACAACCCCGGTGGCGGACTCAAGTTTTCGCGAATCGGTGAAGATATTTAGGGGAGAAGCAAATGAATAAAATGATTAAGAACCCAACTAATCCATCTCGTTTTCCACCCACTAACCATGCTCGTCAAGGCGGTTGGACATTTTGGAGCCTGCTGTTCGTTATGGGTGTTATTTTATTTTTCTCTTACGTCGGTATGCGTTTGGTGCCAGTTTATGCCGCCAACGAGAATGTTAAAAATGCAATGCGTATCAGCTTGCAGGACCTCGATTTACGACGAGCTACTCGCGCGGAGATTGTTCGTAAAATGGATGGACAGCTCTACCTCGACGGCAGTCATAAACTGTTGGATTACAAAACAGAGCTCAAAGTTAAACGCTCTAAGAAGCAGTTTATCTTGGAGACCAACTATAGCCGCGAGATTGAATTGTTTTTGAACCTCAGCTTGCTAGCCAAGTTTGATAATGTTGAAGAACGAGAGTTGGCCGAGGATGGCTGACTTGATGGGAGTTCATCAAAATCGTGCCTTCTGATCTTGTTGCGCTGCAACGCAAGCTGAAACATGAGTTTACGGATATCGATCTTTTAACGCTGGCACTGACACATCGAAGTCGGGCAGCATTGAACTATGAACGACTAGAGTTCTTGGGCGATAGTATTTTGGGTTTCGTGGTCGCCGAAAACCTATTTGCAAAATTCCCAGATCAACCAGAAGGTAAGCTTAGCCGGATGCGTGCGAGTCTGGTACGCAAAGAAACGCTGGCAGGATTGGCGCGTGAATTGAATTTGGGTGAGTATCTGTTGCTTGGCGAAGGAGAACTCAAGAGTGGTGGTTTTCAACGGGACTCCATTCTTTCCGATGTGTTTGAAAGCCTCATTGGCGCCTTGTATCTTGATGCGGGCATGTCCACCGCTCGGGACTTTATCGAATCCAACTTCTCAGCCCTCTTTGCCGAAATAAAACCGGCGAAAAACTTCAAAGATGCCAAGAGTCGCTTACAGGAAGCAATGCAAAAACGATCGATGAGTCTTCCCAATTATCAAATTGTAGCGACGTCTGGACAGCAACATCAACAGGAATTTACTGTTATCTGCACGCTCAATGAAATTGCCGTAGAAGCGACCGCAACGGCGAATACTCGACGTCTGGCGGAGCAACGCTGCGCCGAGTTAGTGCTTGAGCAATTAGCAACTCAATCAACTAATGCCGGTGAGCTCTAATGGCTGATAACTACCGTTTCGGTTTCGTCACCATTGTGGGGCAGCCCAATGTGGGCAAATCCACTCTGATGAATCGCTTGATAGGGCAGAAAATCAGCATTACCTCGCATCGGCCACAAACAACAAGACATCGAATCTTGGGTATCCATACTGACGAGGCCAAACAAATTGTGTTTGTTGATACCCCGGGCATCCACTCGCTGCGTAAAAAGGCGAATAGAAAAACCATCAATAAAGTGATCAATAAAACGGCGCTTTCAAGCATGGAAGGCGTTGATGTGATTTGTATGATGATCACGGCAGCAGGTTGGTCAGAACAAGATAAAGATGTGCTGAAAGCGGTTAAACAAACCGGCCAGCCCGTAATTTTGGTGATTAATAAGATCGACAAGCTGAAGAGCATCAATGATGTATTGCCTTTGATCGCAAGCTCCAATGAATTGCATAACTTTGACGAAATTGTTCCCTTGAGTGCGTTAAGCGATGGCAAAAACTCCAATGCTGAACATTTGCTAGATGTGATTGAAAGCTATTTGCCGCTTGCTGAAGCTGGCTTTGACGAGGATCAAATCACTGATCGAAGCTTTCGTTTTCTGGTGTCTGAGTTGGTTAGGGAACAGCTTTTTCGCCGCCTTGGCGATGAGCTACCTTATGCGACTGCTGTAGAACTCACGCAGTTTGAAAAAAATGACGGGATGTACCAGATCGGTGCCGATATCTGGGTGGAGAAAGATTCTCACAAAGCCATGGTGATTGGTAAAAATGGAGAATCGCTCAAGAATATTGGAAGCGCTGCTCGGCGTGGCTGTGAAACCCTGCTCGAATCAAAAGTATTTATGGAACTCTACGTAAAAGTTCGCTCAGGGTGGTCTGATAACGCGCGTGATCTGTACGCGCTTGGCTACGATGAAGACAACCTTTAGTTTCTTAACAATTTTCTAAGCACGATCGTGCGTGTTCACAATCAACCAGCATTCGTTTTACTAAACCGGCCCTACAGCGAGTCGAGCTGGATCGTTGAGCTTTTTACCAAGGAATTTGGGCGTATAGCGCTGATCGCAAAGGGAGCGAGGCGCTTTAAGTCTCCGCTAAAAGGCGTATTACAACCGTTTTACCCCTTGCTTGTTAGTTGGACCGGGAAAGGCGAAGTGCCGACTCTTACCGGCGCTGAGTTACTCACGCGTGACATCAATCTTATAGAGCATGAGCTGCAGGGCGATCTGCTTATTTGCGGGTTTTACTGCAATGAGCTTATAAGCTATTTATTGCATCGCTATGATCCACATCCAGATTTGTTCACTCGCTATCAGGAGACATTGGCGAATTTGTTGCTGTGTTCTTCCAGTGACGAACAAGGTCAAGCAACGATTTTGCGCCGCTTTGAACAAGCCGTGATTAAAGAGACCGGGTACGAATTGAACTTTCAAACCGAGGCGCGAAGTAAAGCCGCGATTCAAGAGGGTCAGCACTACTTGTATCTACCCGGAGAAGGCTTTGTGAAGTGCGATAAAAACCATAAAGACGCCATTCCTGGAAGTATTATTGGTGGCCTTAAAAACGGCTCCTTGGAAGATTTGAGCAACCAAGAAATCTCACTTGGCAAGGAATTGATGCGTGCTATATTGCGGCAATCTCTGGGCTATCATTCTATTAATAGCCGTTCACTTTTTATGCGCACGTTGAACCCGTCTTGACTCCTCATCACACCATCCAATTAGGCGTAAATGTTGATCACATTGCGACGCTCAGGCAAGCACGAGGCACCAGCTATCCCGATCCAGCACAAGCCGCCGATATAGCTCGCAAGGCGGGTGCGGATGGCATAACGGTGCATCTTCGTGAAGACCGGCGCCATATTCAAGATCATGATGTATTCAATATTCGCGCAGCGGTTGCCTTGCCAATGAACCTGGAGATGGCGACAACTCGTGAAATGCTTGAAATAGCTCTACAGGTGAAACCTGCGGAAGTTTGCTTAGTACCGGAAAAACGCGCAGAACTCACCACCGAAGGCGGTTTG
>CALJJR010000072.1 GCA_937973905.1 uncultured Arenicella sp.
CACCGCCCACCTTGATTAAGACTTCGTCGGCTGCCGGTTCTGGAACAGGGACGTCGTTGCGAATATCAAGTTTCTCGAATCCACCGTGGCCCGTTAACAGTACGGCGGTCATGGTTTCGGGAATAGTCATGCCAGTAAATCCTCTTCAAAGGGAAATTGCGTCAGGAGTTCGTATCCCGTTTCGGTAACTAAAATTTGTTGTTCTAACTTGGCGCCGTCTCGCTCGCCCACAGCGCCCATAAAACTTTCTATGCAGATGGTCATACCAGCTTCAAGTTGGCCATCGAAATCTAATTGCGTGCGAAACGGCTGTTCTAAGTGAGGATATTCATCACACATACCCACGCCATGTATAAAACAAGGATAAGAATGCTCGCGGTACTCTTCTGGTATCTCAAATGCCTGATCTCGTAACTCAGAAAATCTTACCCCGGCCTTGATCAATTTTAGATTGGCGTGCACTTCCGCGTGAGCCAGCTGATACAACTCTTTTTGCCGTGCGGTCGGTTTGGCTGGGCCACAGTGAAACGTTCTAGAAAGATCAGCGCAGTATCCGAAGGGGCCGACCATATCAGTATCAAAACCCACCAGATCGCCCGACTCTACTTTACGCTGGGTCGCTTCTTGTAACCAAGGATTTATCCGCGGGCCAGATGCCAACATTCTGCCCTCGTGCCAATCGCCATCATTGGCGAGATTTGTGTAATTGAGTAAGCCCCAAAGCTGTACTTCGGTCACGCCAGGCTGCAAAGCTTGCTTTACTTTTTGCGCGCCCAGCTCAGCCACGGCAATTGACCAACGCATACATTCAACTTCTTCAGCCGATTTTATCTTACGCGCGTTTTCTGATAACACGACACCATCAATCACCTCAAAGCCGCGCTGCTCGAGCGCTTGCGTAATACTTGGGTTTACATATTCGATTGCAATGCGGCGATTGGTTTCACCGATCTCCACGAGGTATTTTTCGACATCATCGGCCAGCAACTTTGCATAGTGCTTGAGTTCATCACCCCCGTAAAAATGCGCAATATGGCGGCCCAATCGACGGCTTTTTGGTTCGACCACGGGGTCTAAACTGCCATGGATTAAGAATGGTGCCTCGGCGGATAAGAATAAATAGGCACAAGGAATATGCGTATTAAAAATGCCATAGCTGCGAAAATTAATGGCGTAACGCATGCTGATGGGATTAACCAAAATCAGCAAGGCAACATCGTGTTCTTTAATTTGTGCTTTTAAGCGCGCCATTCGATATTGATGCATGGCGTCAATATCAATATCAGGCAGCGCTCGGTATTGGCGTAAATCACTCCAATCATCGTCGCTGACCATCTTATCTGGAGACAGATAGTTCATAACGACTCACTGCGCAGGCTGGTATCGGTGTCGTCTTCAATTCGTTTGACGATTTGCAAATGCGGTTGCTCTGCACCAAAGCGATTGACCGCATCTTGATAGGACTCAAGAACTTTATCGGCGAGTTCTAGTGGAACCTCAAGCTGCGCCCCCAGTTGCGCAATCAAACTCATATCTTTGTGCGCCAAACCCAGCGTGAAAGAAGGGTCGTAGCTGCCGTCCAACACTCTAGGAATATAGCTATCGACGACATAGCTTTGCGCGCAACTTTTGGTCAGCACCTCATACAAAGTGTCGAGGTCCAAATTCCCTTTAGCGCCCAGCATGAGCGCCTCGCCGATGCCAAGTGCGACTAAATAGTTCAAATGTAATTGGCACAGTTTAGCCACATAGCCTGCCCCTGAAGGGCCCATGCGAACTTGCTTATCAGTAAATGAAGCGAGCATGGGCTGGTGATCGGCGAGAGTTTTGGTTTCACAGCCAAGCAACATCGTGAGGGTGCCAGCTGCGGCGCCTTCACTGCCACCGGTAACGGGTGCGTCTACCAAAGTTAGATGCTCCGGTGCTTGCGCTTGCAACCGTCGCCAGCTTTCCAATTGATTGGTGCTGGTTTCAAACCATACCGCGCGGTTCGGCAAATTTGGCAGTAAGTCTGCAGCCACTAATTCTACTTCGCGGTTGGTGGGTAGCGACGTGAATACAATGTCGCTTACGCTGGCTAACTCAGGAACGGAGCGCGCAACTTCCGCGCCGCAACCAGCTAAGCCTGCCGCGCGGTCTGCATCGATATCGAAAACTCTCAGGCTTTGATCATTTGCTATAACCCAGGTCAGCAAATTGCTGGCCATGCCCGCACCCATATTGCCTAGACCGATAAAACCAATATTCATCAATCCGCCAATTTGTCTAGGCGAGGCATATCGCGTTGCTGATGGATCGCTAAAGATCGCCCATAAAACGCTTTGGCATGGTGGGGGCGATTAACGAGATATGGGTTTGTCACATAGGTTGGTAGCGCAATAATACGCGGATCACTGCCTTGAGCCGGCGTCACGCGATGCAAGGAATAACGGCCTTGAAAAAGCTGCAAGTCACCCTCTTTGAGAGGCAATTCGTGCACTCGCGAACGATCTCCTTGCAACACGCTTTTGACCGCATCGAAATTTTCTTGCTGCGGTGAACGAATATTTGGGCAGTACTCGAATACGCCACCAGCGGCACTTTCTTGCACCAAAATACTGACGGTGAAATCGTTACCATCAAAATGC
>CALJJR010000073.1 GCA_937973905.1 uncultured Arenicella sp.
AACCGTAGACAGGTGACTAAGGCAATTATGGCCACCGTCGCAGTGGCAATTAAGCTCAGGCCGCGCGAGGCATAGGTGTCAGAAAAAGTCGTCTTTTCGTTGATGGTTTTAGGTTTGCCAAAACGTCTTCGGATCACAAAGTTGACGATCTGCGCAAAAATCACCGAAAAATAAATCACGATCAGTGAGTTCGTGATTTGGGCAGGTAAATCTGAACTGGGCAGTACCCACGCCTTCAGCAAAACGGCCGCAACGATCAAGAAGTTCAGCACGCGCATCATATGCACCCGTGCTCCGAGTTCGCTGCCTGGTCGCAACCAGTTGCAAATAGGGCGTGCTGCAAAGAATAAAATCAGGCTGGCAATGATGGTCAGAACGTCCACATTACTTAGCATCAAAGGAATCCCCACACTCGACAACATTGTATTTATTACGCTGTTCATAACAGGCGATTATAGGGAAATAACGACCGCAAGAACCACATTCATAGTAGCGATCTCTATTATTGTTGCTTTAGGAGGCCAGTTTCATGCTTGAACGCTAGCAAATGCCGACTTGATTCGTATAATCATTCGCTGTTTGACTACAACCGCGCAGGTACGCAACCATGATTATCAGTGTCCCCAAGGAATCGTTTAAAGGTGAGAAAAGAGTCGCCTTGACGCCCGAATCGGCTACCCAAATACAAAAATTGGGTCACACCCTTCGAATTCAGTCTGGCGCTGGCAAGACCGCTGAGTTCAGCGATGCCGAGTACCAAGCTGCTGACGTAGAAGTGGTCTCTGGTGAAGCGATATGGACGGATACCGATATCGTTATGAAAGTGAGGGGAGTTAATGACGAAGAGGCTGAGAAGTTGGTCGCAGGCACGACATTGATTTCATTTTTTTGGCCAGCCCAGAATGAGGCATTGCTTGAAAAGCTTGCGGGCGCAAACGTGAACGTTATCGCGATGGATTGTGTGCCTCGACTCTCGCGGTCGCAAAAAATGGACGCGCTCAGTTCTATGGCAAATATCGGTGGGTACCGCGCCGTTGTTGAAGCCGCTAATCAGTTCGGGCGTTTTTTCACCGGGCAGGTTACCGCTGCAGGTAAAGTTCCCCCTGCGAAAGTACTGGTCATTGGGGCTGGGGTTGCTGGTTTGGCTGCGATAGGCGCGGCTAAGAGTATGGGTGCGATTGTACGTGCCTTCGATACTCGCTTGGAAGCTAAGGAACAAGTTGAGAGCTTAGGTGGCGAATTTCTCGTCTTAGAATTTGAAGAGGATGGTTCTGGTGAAGGTGGTTACGCCAAAACCATGAGCAAAGAATTCATTGACGCTGAAATGGCCATGTTCGCGGAGCAGGCAAAAGAAGTCGATATTATTATCACGACCGCTTTGATCCCCGGTAAGCCGGCGCCTGAACTGATCACCAAAGCGATGGTAGAAAGCATGAAATCTGGCAGTGTGATCGTTGATCTCGCTGCGGAACAAGGTGGCAACTGCAAACTGTCAAAAGCCGATAAAATTGTTACCCACAAAGGCGTAAAAATCATTGGTTACACTGATTTACCAAGCCGCTTAGCAACTCAGTCTTCGCAGCTTTATAGTACCAATCTACGTCACATGTTGACCGACTTGACCCCAGAGAAGGATGGTCAAGTGGATATCAATATGGATGATGAGGTTATTCGAGGTGCAACGGCAGTACATGAAGGCAAAGTGACATGGCCAGCACCAGCGCCAAAATTATCCGCCGCGCCTGCCGCTGCACCGAAGCCAACGCCGGTTATCGCGGAACCCGCACCTGAAATGAGCGCGGCGACCAAAGCGAAAATGACCTTTGGCGCAATGGGGGCAGGCCTCTTGGCATTGCTCGGTGTGGGGTCTGTCGCACCGCCAGATTTTATGAGCCACTTTACCGTATTTGTGCTGGCATGCTTTGTCGGTTACCAAGTCATTTGGAGCGTCACGCCGGCATTGCACACACCGTTAATGAGCGTTACTAACGCGATCTCGGGGATCATCGTGGTGGGCGCATTGCTGCAAATATCATCCCCCTCAGGGCTGGTGGTGTTTCTAGCCTTTATTGCGGTGCTTATCGCCACGATTAATATCGCCGGCGGGTTTTTGGTCACTCAGCGCATGCTGAAAATGTTTAATAAGGGTTAAGGAGAAGGCTTATGTCTATGGGAACTATTACTGCGGCGTACGTGGCTGCTGCCATTCTGTTTATCCTCAGTCTGTCAGGATTAAGCAACCAAGAATCATCGCGCCGAGGAAATTGGTACGGCATTATTGGCATGACGATTGCGATCGTCGCCACAATTTTAAATCCCGCGGTTGATTCCTACGGATGGTTGATCATTGCCATGGTGATTGGTGGCGCTATCGGAGCACGATTTGCACTCAAGGTTGAAATGACCGAGATGCCCGAGTTGGTCGCCATTCTGCACAGTTTTGTCGGCTTAGCCGCAGTACTGGTTGGTTTCGCCACTTATTTCGACCCAACTGCAAATTTCAGCGGTGCTGCTAAGACCATCCATGATGTAGAAATCTATCTTGGGGTATTGATTGGTGCTGTAACCTTTACCGGCTCAGTCGTGGCATTCGGAAAACTGAGCGGTCGCATCGGCAGCGCGCCTCTCTTACTGCCCGCTCGTCATTGGTTAAATCTAGGCATTTTGGTGCTGTGTATTTTAATCGGTAAGTGGTTTCTCGGTGCGGAACACGGCGCTGGCACAACGGCTCTGATTATTATGACTCTGCTCGCCTTCGCCTTTGGCGTGCACATGGTGATGGCCATCGGCGGTGCAGATATGCCGGTGGTTATTTCAATGCTCAACAGCTATTCAGGCTGGGCAGCTGCGGCGACTGGTTTTATGTTGTCAAACGACCTACTGATTGTGGTGGGTGCTCTGGTGGGAAGCTCAGGTGCTATTCTGAGCTACATCATGTGCCGCGCAATGAACCGAAATTTTGTCAGCGTCATTATGGGCGGATTTGGCACCACTAGCGGTGATGCAGCAGAGGGTGGGGAGCAAGGAGAGGCGATCCCAATCTCAGCGGAAGAAGTGGCGCAAATGGTTGGTGATGCGAGCGAAGTCGTTATTGTGCCTGGTTACGGCATGGCGGTTGCCAATGCACAGCACCCAGTTTCTGATTTAACCAAGATTTTGACTGATAAAGGTGTCAATGTACGCTTTGCGATTCACCCTGTTGCTGGGCGTATGCCAGGGCACATGAATGTGTTATTGGCCGAAGCCAACGTGCCCTACGATTTAGTTCTAGAAATGGACGAGATAAACGAAGACTTCCCAGAAACCGACGTGGTCATCGTGATTGGTGCCAACGACATCGTAAACCCAGCAGCGCTGGAGAACCCCAATAGCCCGATTGCTGGCATGCCTGTTCTTGAAGTATGGAATGCGAAAACAGTGATTGTCTCTAAACGCAGTATGGCGACTGGTTACGCTGGTGTAGAAAACCCGCTGTTCTTTAAAGAGAACACGCGGATGTTATTTGGCGATGCGAAAGACAGCGTGGATGCTATTCGGGGAGCTTTGTAGGGGAGGGCTCCGTTTACATTTAGTTATCCTTCGCTGCGGGTAGATTGCCCCGGGGCGGGCGATCATGCTGGTGTTTTGGTTTGCCCTTCGCGAGGGCGGGGGATCATGCTGATGTTTTAGTTTGCCCCTCGCCAGGGCGGGCGTTACTTTCTTTGCTTGTGCAAAGAAAGTAACCAAAGAAACACACCACAAATGTTGGCCCTTCGGGTTCCCGAATTGGATTGGTAATTAACTGGCGCTGCGGAACTCGGCCTTCGGCCTCAAACAGTCCTCGCGACAACCCCAGCAAATTACCAATCCAATTCGGCCAATCATTTTTTATGTGGATATTAAAACGGCTCGTCTTCGACTGCGCCTCAAAAGGATTCGCGTTTAACCCCCCCCCATTTGCGAGCGCCAAACGCGTTTTCCTTCATTCTGAGGAAAAAATGCAGGGACGCATTTTTTAATCGCACCGAGCCAGGAAGGCGAGTTGCGATGACTCAGATTGTAGGAAAGAGCCAGCGTTTGGAATAAGCGAACAACGGGGCGTGTTTTCTTGGATACTTCTTTTGCACGAGCAAAAGAAGTATCGCCCGCCCCGGCGAGGGGCAATCTAAAACACACGCCTAAACATCACAATCATCGACATCAACAGTACAAAGCGCCAGCCCAAAACCTAACTTACTCCTCAAGCCCTTCCCAACAAAGAAGCCAACAAAGCCATTCTAACCGGCACACCATAAGACGTTTGCTTGAAATAAACCGCGTTCGGCAACGCGTCTACTTCTACCGCAATCTCGTCAATCCGCGGAAGTGGATCTAAAATCAAGGCGTCAGAGCCTTCGACATCAGCGCGAGTGAGACGATATTTTTTTCGGTTCTGTTCAAATAGTTGTAGGTCTGGAAAGCGCTCTTCCTGTAAACGGTTTAAGTAGATTATGTCTACGTCTTTGGTCACTGCTGCGCAGTCTTGTACATCGCATTCGGCGCCCAAAGTTGTGAGTTCATCCAGCATTGCTTGATTGGGGAACAGGGCTTCGGGGCCAATAAAGGTGAATTTATTGCCTGGATATTGCGCTAGCAGTCTGGTCAGTGAGTGAATACTGCGTGACTGTAGCGAGTCGTAGCCAAAGACAACGTGTAAGTTGTCTAATCGGCCTTTATTACGGTGGATTGTGTAGACGTCGATGATCGCTTGAGTTGGGTGCTCGTTGCCGCCATCACCGGCATTGATGAACGGTACATTGCTGGCGTCCGCTGCTATTTGCGCACTTCCAGGCTGCGCATGTCGCATTACGATAATGTCTGAGTAGCCGGCTACCACTTTGATCATATCTTCAATGCTCTCGCCTTTCTCAAACGAGGTAGAGGAAGCATTCTGAGCGAAGATCGGGCCGGCTTTGAGGCGTTGTGCTGCGGTCTGAAAGCTCAACATGGTGCGTGAACTAGGTTCGAAAAACAGTAATGCAACGACCTTGTCGCTGAGCGTGTCGATACGGCCTTTGGTTTCGACAACATCTTGCATGTAATCGGTGATTTCGAAGATTTCTCCAATGCTCTCGGCTGTGAGTTGCTTGGAAGAAATTAATGATTTAAATGGCAGCATGGCGCGAAGGATATCATGGGGTCGTTGAACCGAATTCGGAAAAATAGCTCTCTAAAATCAAGCAAGCTGCGACTTGATCTCGTAATTCGATTTTTTTTTCAGTAGTGAGCGTTCGATTATTGAGTTCTGCGTTAGCGCTCGCGGATGTCAGGTGCTCGTCTACTCTAACTACCGATATCTTGCGCGTATTGAGATGATGAACCAAACGACGAATCAGCTTGTTTAAGTGAGGGTTGCTCGTTTTCGGGTCTCCCACAATGCATCTGCTTGGTTGCCATTGTTTCAGCAATGCGTCCAGCGCAGACCAATCCAATTGACCCTTTTTCGCAGCTAAAAATGTGATGGGGTTAGCGGTCTGGGTCAAGGTTTGACCGACAGCTACACCAGTGCGTTTGAGACCAACGTCAAACGCTAAAATAGTTTCACTATTGGCTCGAGGCATCGGTGCTGGTTAGCCTGTTGTTGCCCAGAAAGTGAAAAGCCCGCGTAATCACGAGAATGTCTGTGCGAGGGTCTATCTGATCGGGAAAGCTCGCGTAGGGCGACGCATCACGCACGAAACGAAGTGCTGCATCGTTGAGGATTTTGTGCGGCGCCGGTTTGATGACTGTAATCGTGCTGATGGTGCCGTTACGATTGAGCTCTACACTTAAAATGAGACTCCCGCTCAACGCATTTGCTTTAGCCTGAATCGGGTAGTTAGCGTTCCCAACTTGCTCGACTTTTTTGCGCCAAGCCTCGAGATATTCTGCGGCTTCATTTTGCTTAGTACTAGGAGAAAGAAACTCTTTGCGTGGTTTTTGCTGATAGTTTTGCCAACTCTCTTGAAGCTTTGCGATCAGACGTTCACGTTCGAGCTGACGAACTGACTTGGTGGTGATTTTGTCATCCCCGGTTTGTTGCTCCTCTACCTTTAAGCGTGTATCTTCAGGGCGTTCGGGCGCAATCGAAATCTCACTGCTGCTCGCCGTAATGAGTTCGTCGGGCGCCAGACTGGTTTGAGTTTCTTGATCCGCGGTGAGCTTTATCGACTCAATTGGAGCCACATTGACCGGTTTATAGGGCAGCGGAGATGTGGCTTCGAGTTCGTCTAATCCGCCGCCTTCATTGTCGGTGACCGACACAGTTTCAGCTTCTTCAGGTGTTTCGTTGTTGGCGTTGTTGATCAATACCACGTCAAGCGTATTGTCGGTGTTCTCGACGTTGGCAATATCAGGGAGTTTAAAGCTGATACCCAGAATGATGACCGCGTGGCAAAGCGCGGAAACAAACGCCGTCAGGCTGAGTAAGTCATTGCTGGGGTTCATTGCCAGATCTATTATTCGCTCAATTGTCGCTCAATAGCATTCAGCAAATCGAGAGCTATGTTGGTGTCGAAGGCCGCGTTAATTTCTTTGATGCAGGTGGGGCTGGTGACATTGATTTCAGTCAGTCGTTCGCCTATCACGTCTAGCCCGGCAAATAAAATGCCGCGTCGCACCAGTTCGGGAGCGACCGTTTCAGCAATTTTTCGATCTGAATCACTCAACGGCTGTGCAACTCCACTGGCGCCTGCAGCGAGATTGCCACGAGTTTCGCCTTCTGCAGGAATGCGCGCCAATACATATGGCACAGGTTCACCTGCGACCACTAAAATACGCTTGTCGCCCTTATTAATTTCGGGTACAAATTCTTGCGCCATTGCATAGCGTTGACCATGCTCGGTCAAGGTTTCGATAATCACCCCTACATTCGGAGAATCATTTTTAATTCTGAAAATCGAAGCACCGCCCATGCCGTCTAGTGGTTTTACGATTATGTCACCATGCAGCTCTAGAAAGGCTCGAAACTGGGTGGCTTGACGCGTAATAAGCGTTTTTGGGCAAAGTTGTGGGAACCAAGCGCAGTAGGCCTTCTCATTACAATCTCTGAGTGCCTGCGGGTTATTCACCACCAAAGCACCTTGCTTTTGGGCAAGTTCCAATATGTAGGTTGCGTAGACAAATTCCATGTCGAAGGGCGGGTCTTTACGCATTAGAATTGCGTCGAGATCACCTAAGTTTATCTGTTGCTGGTCGCCGAATGCGAACCACTTATTTTGATCTTGGAAGACTTCAACCGATTTGGAAGTACCCTGTGCGATGCCATTGTCGATAGAAAGGTCGGCCATTTCGAGATAGTAGAGCTCCCAACCCAAGTTCTGAGCTTGCCAGAGCATCTCAAAAGTGCTGTCCTTTTTTATGTTGATGGAGCTAATTGGGTCCATCACGACGCCGAGTTTCATACGCAAATCGATGGGTAAATAAAGTCGCCAATGGTACAGTGAAATCCAACAGAAACAAGCATTGCCAACGCTAAATTCTTGGCGACTCACATTGCCCATGCATGAGCTATTAACACCAAGACTAGTGTTGCGCCAATGGCGGCCGGCGGACCGCCCAAGTTTTGCGGAACTAAATGCAGATGAAACGGTAATGCGGCATTTTACGAACACCTTAACGGTTACGGAAAGTGACGCCTTAGTGGATCGCTTATCAGGCGACATCGAAATAAATGGTTGGGGTTTTTGGGCTATTGAACGACGAACTACTGGTGCCTTTGTCGGATTCACAGGGCTGCAAGCGCAACCAGATCGTTTTACTTTTTCACCCTGTGTCGAAATTGGTTGGCGCCTCGCACAGCGTCATTGGGGGCAAGGGTTCGCTACGGAAGCGGCGATAGCGGCAGTAGAGTTCGGTTTTACGCAGCTTGAGGTACAAAAAATAGCGTCATTTACTACACTTAAAAACACGGCTTCGCAAAATGTGATGAGACGCATAGGAATGGTCAATACGCAGCGTAACTTCTTACATCCTTCTTTGCCTGCGACGCATCCGCTCGCAGAGCATGTGCTCTTTGAAATCACTGAGCAGCAATGGCGGGCTTAGCGCCATGGGTATCATGTGTTAACATCTGCGCGGTTCACTAGGTTGGAGTAATTTTCAATGAAAAATATCCGTTTTCTCCGCGCTACATCTGTTTTGGTATTGCTCTGCGTTACTCTGAGCGCTTGTGGCACACGTAATGCTATTTCCAAAGGTGATAAAGCCGATGCCGCAGCTGGCAAAGATGCCAAACAACCAGCCGATATGACCCGCCCGCCGGTCACTATTGGAGCAGAGCGAGAAATCGTGGTTGAAAGCAATCCTGATGAAACTATTTCATTTGAAGAGTGGAAGCGCCGGCAAGAGGCAGGCGCGTCATCTGATCAAGAGGCGGATGAATTAGCTGAGCCCGAGTAGCGAAGAGTAGCTCGTGATTTAACGGAATCCCTCGCGCACGGATAGCGCTGGCCCTCGATCGGCCACGTTCACAGAGTACCTCACTGCATTACTTGCGGCGCGTGGCTAGCTCAAGAGCCGGAAAACACTGTAATAATTTTGTAACGACCACCATGCAGAATGCCCGCATCCTAGGTATCCGGGGTTGAGCGGATGAATGCTGCTTTGCTGCGGGAAGGCTTAGGGATGACGCGCCTCTAAAGTCTTACAAAATGAGACTAAATGGGCGCAGAGAGAGTTTGACTCAACTATAAATCTCATTTCCATTCTCAGAAATTAGGTCGAAAATCACATGAAAATCAAGTTATTGGCGAGTTTGTTTGCTTCAACAGCTCTGCTTGCTTCACCAGCTAACGCTGAAGTTAAGGTATCTACTAAAGGTGGATTAAAAGTCACAAGTGGTGATGCCAGCATTCAAATAGGCGGCCGGCTTATGTATGACTACAACCGCGCTGAACTTAATGGTGTCGTCGACGAAGATCAGTTCGATGACCGTCGTGCTCGTTTGTATGCCAAAGGCAATTTCTCAAAAGACTGGGCTTACAAGAGCCAATTCAATTTAAACGGCAGTGGTTTCGAGGACCTCTATTTACGATACTTGGGTTGGGGTAAAGGCGCTCAGCTCACTATCGGAAATCAGCGGCTTCCATTCGGCTTGGAAGACCAAACTTCGTCAAACGACATCAGTGTTCTGGAGCGCTCTGCGATCACTGAGCAATATGCTGTTGGTCGAGTTGAGAGTGTGCAGGTGCATGGCTCTGCCGGAAACAGCACCTATGGTTTGATGATTTTCTCTGATGACGTTGACGAAACTGATGAAGGCGAAGAGTTTGGTTTTTCAGGTCGTTACACCATTGCCCCGGTCAAAACAGATACTTCTTTATTCCATCTTGGCGCGGCTTACTATGATATCGAAGACAACTCTGCTTTCGGCCTTGAAGCGGCGGCCGTTACAGGCCCATTCCACATTCAAGCGGAGTTCATGGATGGAGAGTTTGGTGCACAAGAAGGCGACGGTTTTTACGTTCAAGCGGGCTATGTGTTTACCGGTGAAATGCGCCCGTACAAAGATGGCAAATTCAAGCGTATCAGCCCCAATACCAAGCGTGGTGCTTGGGAAGCTGTGGTGCGCTATGAAGACGGTTTCGGTAACTTCAGCGATGTTGAACTTGGCCGTACAGAAGCAAGTGCTTTCACGGTAGGCCTTAATTGGTACGCGCACAAGAACGTTCGGATTGGCGTTAACTACACCGATGGTGAAGACGACCTAAGTGATGATGATGGTAATGAATTCCGCGTTCGCTTCGGCTTCGCTTTCTAAGCGCCACGTCTACCTAGTTTAGCTAGACAGTAAAAAGCCCGCAGCGTGTAGACGTTGCGGGCTTTTTTGTAGTTCGGCCTGACTACTTTATCTCAGAAAGCAGGTCTGGGTTTTCAACCAGGTTTCTCACGCCGTGCGCATGATCCTCATTAAATACGTTGCCTTCGCACCACTTTCCGACAGACGCTATGTCTACCTTCATGACCTTAGGTCGCACGCTCCAGCTCACCTGCAAAGGCGATCCTGCCTCATTGTAACTTGGCCCAGTGGTTGAGCCCGCGTATTGAATCGGTGTGCCCGTTGTTGAAGGAATATTCAATGCTTGTTGATATCCGTTACGCTCGCCGATCTCGGTTAATGTCGCGAAATCTGCGGCAGACGAATCGTTAACTAAAACGTAGACTTGCGCCTCAACTCTAAGTTGCGGGTTGCCGATGGATTCGCTTAGACAAGCGCCTAGGGTTGGCCCAGGAGTAATTTGCGCGGTTGAATGCACGTAGTGCAGTTCGATGGTGTCACCGGCTTTCAATTCACCGTGTTCGCCTGAGCAAATCTTGTCGCTTGAAGGCGCGAGTTCTTCAGTCGATAATTTGCCATCATAGAGGTAGCCAGAATTGAAGCCCTTGCCATCCCCATTGCCCGCGTAGGTCGTAAACTCCCCACCTTTATGTTCGGCTCCCTCGTGAAAATGAATATTGCATAAATTCATCTGCGTGTAGGCCGGTGCTGCATTGAAGATTCGTTGGTTAGTGCCCGCGCTCATATTGATATCTCGTGGAGATTGAGGGCCAAAACCTTTACCAGCGGTATTGCTGGCCAAAGCAGCTTGTTGTTGGGCTATCACCTCATCAGACACTGCCTCACTACTGTCTAAAGCAAATGCGCTAACCGAGACTGAAGATGCAAGTACAAACGTCGATATGAGTTTCTTTTTCATTATTCACCATTTAATTTGAGCATTGATTGATGCAGGGGCTTTTCCCCTCGCACTAGTTGAATCCGCACCACCTAAGGGCAGCGTGGCGAGGATACATGCTTTTCTGTGAACATTAAAATTACTGACCTTAACGGAATTTAATGTTTCCTGCCTTCTAGGGGGTTATCAGATGACCACTTTCGATTATAGTACCGCTGCAAAAATAACTCGCTTACTTACAACATGATTTCAACCGCCAATATCACGATGCAGTTCGGTGATAAACCACTCTTTGAGAATATCTCTGTCAACTTTGGGGACGGCAATCGCTACGGTTTAATTGGGGCAAACGGTAGCGGTAAATCCACGTTTATGAAGATACTCGATGGAAGCTTAGAACCCAGCAATGGTTCAGTATCGATAACGCCAAATGAGCGCATCGGCAAGCTCAACCAAGACCAGTTTGCTTATGAAGAATATTCAGTAGTCGATACTGTCATTATGGGCTACGCCGAATTGTGGGAAGTGAAACAAGAGCGAGATCGAATTTATGGTCTGGCTGAAATGTCCGAGGAAGAGGGCATTAAAGTGGCGGAGTTGGAGATAGAGTTCGCGGAGATGGATGGCTATACCGCTGAAGCGAGAGCGGGTGAACTTTTGATGGGCGTAGGCATCCCAGTTGATCAGCATTTTGGTCCAATGAGTCAGGTGGCACCCGGCTGGAAACTGCGGGTCCTACTCGCGCAGGCGCTGTTTTCTGACCCGGATATTTTGTTACTTGATGAGCCGACTAATAATCTCGACATTCACACGATTCGATGGCTAGAGAAGGTGCTCCAAGAGCGCCGCAGCACCATGATCATCATTTCTCATGATCGACATTTTCTCAATGCAGTGTGTACTCACATGGCTGATCTGGACTACGGTGACATCACCTTGTTTCCTGGGAATTACGACGAATATATGACTGCTGCCACCATGGCGCGGGAGCGTATGCACGCTGAAAACGCGAAGAAAAAGGCCCAAATAGCAGAGTTGCAAACCTTCGTTAGCCGCTTTTCTGCCAATGCGTCTAAAGCCAAACAGGCTACCTCTCGGGCTAAACAAATAGAAAAAATAAAGCTTGATGAGATGAAACCGTCAAGCCGCGTAAATCCATTTATCCGTTTCAAATTGGATAAAAAACTGTTCCGTAATGCGGTTGAGGTTGAAGGTCTCTCGATGAGTTATGACGAACCTCTCTACCGTGATCAAAGCTTTAACGTTGAAGTGGGTGAGCGTCTGGCGATTATTGGTCAAAACGGGGTGGGTAAGACGACTTTGCTGCGCAACCTGCTTGATGAGGTTGCTTACCAGTCTGGTCAAGTAAAGTGGTCAGAAAATTCTGAAATTGCCTACTATGCGCAAGATCACGCGCATGAGTTTGACAATGATATGAATGTCTACGACTGGATGTATCAGTGGCGCAAAAATGACGAGGATGAACAGTTTGTGCGAGGAGTTTTAGGGCAGATGTTGTTTTCTAAGAATGACATCAAGAAAGCGGTGAAGGTGCTCTCAGGTGGCGAGAAAGGTCGCATGCTGTTCGGGAAAATGATGATGAGCCGGCCGAATATTATCGTTATGGACGAACCGACCAATCATCTGGATATGGAATCGATTGAGTCATTGAATTTGGCTCTGGCCAACTATGATGGTACGTTGCTCTTCGTCAGCCATGACCGCGAATTTGTTAGCAGCTTGGCTACGCGTATATTTGAAATAGAAAATCAGCAGATCACAGACTTTGTCGGTGGTTATGAAGAATACCTACGGCATAAAGATCAGCTTGCAGCTTAGCCACAGTTTAGCCCCATTTAGCCCCATTTAGCCCCATATAGCGAAAGTGCCTTCGAATGAAATCATTTGATATAGGAGCAAAAAAGACTCGAGTGTTTTTCTTGCACGGTCTTCGTGGGCACGGTTTGTCTCAGCAGGCCTCGCTGCAGCATATGGTCAAAAATTTGGGCATTTCCATGACCTCGTTAGAAATGGATGGACATGGAGAAGCGTCAAAAATACGCCATTGCTTGGTGCCCAAGTTTAGCGACACGGTCGTTGATATTGCTGGCCTGATTCAACGACACACGATCGAAGCCGAGCAAGTCATTTTGATGGGTTACTCATTTGGTGCGACCCTGATGGTGCTAGCCGCTGAACGATTGCACGATGATCCAAATTTTAAGCCAGAGATTGCTGGGATTATTGGTGTCAGTAGTGCATTTGATGTGGGTCATAATGTGCCTCGTTGGCAGCTCTCAATAAGTAAGGCCATTGGGCCGGTGTCCCGCTATCTTTTTGAGCGATCATCGCGCTTTAGTCCTCTGCTAACGATTCATGAGATGAACGTGGATCGTATCTCTGCTGACCCGACTGTCGTTAGGGCCATCAAGAATGACCCTCTGATTTACAAAGGAAGAATCCCATTAGCCACGTCAGCGCAAGTTTACCAGGCAGGGCTGGCTGCAAAAAAGGCGCTCCAATCGCTAAAAATACCCAGTCTTTTGGTACATTCGACGGATGATACGATCGCGTTGGCGCCTTCACCGGGCGATTTTGGTGAACAAGTCCAGATGCGCTTGTTTAAAAAATTGCGACACAACTGCATCGACGGCGTTAGCCGAGAAGTCTTTGCCGCGCGCAAGACGATAATGCAATTTATCGTTGATAAATTATAAATAAAACACTTTGATCCAAAGGAAGTAAGTTAATGAACGCGAATGAAATCCGCTGTGAAAATGACCTCTCGATGTACACAAAACTGCTCGAACATCGTGACGTAAAACGCGTTAACGAAGCTATCGAGAAAAGTGAAGCAGAGGGGCCAACCAGTATTCGGCGTAATCTCCTGGCGACATCGGTTCGCCTGACGCGAGGCATGGCGCCGGACATCGCGAAGATGGCCGACGAGTGCGTTGAAAAATTGGGCGTAAAACTTCCACTCGAGCTGTATGTTTACTCAAGCCCTCAATTTAACGCCGCTTGTTTCAAGCCAGAAGCTGATCGACTATACGTTATGTTTTCATCTAGCTTGCTGGAGGGTTTCAGCCCGCAAGAATTAAAGTTCGTGATGGGGCATGAGCTTGGTCATCACGTTTACGATCACCATGCCATTCCTATTGGCTATCTACTGCGAGGCCAGAGCCGGCCTGACCCTAAATTAGCGCTCGAGCTATTTGCCTGGTCACGGTATGCGGAAATCTCGGCGGACAGAGCCGGCGCGCACTGCGCAGAAGACATGAACGCGGTCGCACAGGCTCTGTTTAAGTTGTCGTCAGGTTTAACCAGCAAAATTGTTTCCTTTAGTTTAGATGATTTTGTCGCTCAGGTTGATGATATGAAAATGGGCGATCAGGAGCCAGGGCAGGGAAGTTCCCAAGCAGATTGGTTTTCTACCCACCCCTTTAGCCCGCTTCGAGTTAAGGCGTTGAAGTTGTTTGAGCAATCAGAGTTATATCCTCTGGGCAAAGGAGACAGCTCTAAGCCAGATTTGGAAGTGGGTGTGCAATCAGTGCTTAGCTTGATGGAGCCAAGCTACCTTGATGCTAAAACCGATACGGCGGAAGCCATGCGCCGCTTGTTGTTCGCTGGTTTAATCGCGGTGGCTGACGCCAGTGATGGAATATCTGATGCAGAACTAGAGGTGTTCGCTAAATTTTTTGGTAAGTATGCTTTTAGTGACAAGTTAGACATCGAGAAAATCAAGGAAACGATTCCGCGCCGAATTGATGATGTTAATGAGCGAGCATCTCAGCCTCAACGCATGCAGGTGATGCACGATTTGTGCACCATGTCGCAAGCAGACGGCGGCGTTACCGCAAAGGAGCGTACAGCGCTGGAAAATATTGCGGAGGGGCTCGACATCCCTTCGGCTTTTATTTGTCAGTCTATCGATTCAAGCAAAGAGTTGGACTAAAACGTCTTAGTTGATTTTCATCTATGTAAATAGCTGTTTATTCTTTTTTATTATAAACATTCGACTCTATACTCATTTGCAACAATATCCTTACCTCGGTTTTCGTCCGAGGAGTTTAAGAATGAGTTTGCACGTGGTAGAAAAAGTTCAATCGCAGGAATTGGTGTTTAGCCCACAAGCCGATTTGATGTCATTGAATCGGGAACTTAAGGGAAAACTACCGAGCGAGATCATGCGCTTCACGATTGAGCATGCTCGCAATCCGATCGTATTCACCAATTTTCGACCTCTGGCAGTGGCGTTTTTGCACCTAGTTACGCAACCTCGAAAAGACATCCCGGTAATTTGGGTGGATCATGGGTTCAATACGCCAGAAACCTATCGGCACATTGAACGAGTGGTTGAGCACCTTGATTTAAACCTTAAAGTGTATTCGCCGAAGATGTCGGCCGCCCACTACACGGCGGTGCATGGTTCTATTCCTCCATTGGATACGCCTGAACATGATGAGTTTTCGCAAATCGTCAAACTTGAGCCGTTTAATCGTGCCATGGAAGAGCTACAACCTGATATTTGGTTGAATGGCATTAGACATGACCAAAATGCGCATCGTAAAACTCTGGATATTTTTACCTTTGGAAGCCACGGGACGGTGCGCGTGGCGCCCATGTTTCATCTCAATGAGCTCGATGTTGAAGAGTACATCTATGATCGAGACTTGCCTGATAATCACGATTATTTCGACCCTACCAAAGGCGAAGAACATCGTGAGTGTGGATTGTTGCTAGCAGGTAGCTAAAGTTTTACTCACTATAGATTCGAGTCGTGCTTCTAAAGTACGTGACTTGATTTTGGTTGCTGAGGTTTTGCGTTAGACTTGCTGCAATTCCTCTCAACCCAGCCCCGCCCGAAATGCGCGTTGTTCCGCTTAACCGCGAAAAAATCCTAGCTGCGGCAAACCAACAATCCCTCCATGTGCATGTGTTTGATCGGCTTTCATCAACCAATTCTTGGTTGCTTGAGAATACCGCTGAGCCCGAAATTATGCAGGTGTGTGTCACCGAGGAGCAAACGGCAGGACGGGGTCGGCGCGGTAACAATTGGTTATCAACGCCGGGTCGAAATATCATGTGCTCCTTTGCATGGGTTTTTAAGGCTTGGCCCAACGGAATAACAGGGCTTAGTTTGGCGGTTGGCATGTTGGTCGCAGAGCAACTTAATGCCGGGTATGATTTGGACGTGAAAGTTAAATGGCCCAATGATCTAATGTGTGACGACCGTAAGTTGGGCGGAATCCTAATCGAATTGGCCGGCGAGGCAACTGGCTCCTGTCGAGTGGTGGTGGGCCTAGGGTTAAATGTAGATCAATCAGATTGGAGCCACACAGACAGTTCCTATGCTTGGCAAGACTTGCAAGGATTAGGCGTTGCACTCAACCGCAACGAGTTTATCGGGAATTTGAGTCGAGAGCTGACGATCGCGTTGCGCGCGTTCGAAAATCACGGTTTTGCACCGCTAGTAAATGCCTGGCCCAGATTCTCGACCTATCAAGGCCGCAAGATTCAAGTTGGCGACCAGCACTCAAACGTGATTGGTGTTATGCAGGGTGTTGACGAAGAAGGTGCTCTGCTAGTCTATGATGATCAAGGAGGAAGTCATAGGTTTATGGATAGCAGTGTCAGCGTGAGGTTAGTAAGTTGAGCAGGGTATTGTTTGATATTGGGAATACCCGATTAAAGTGGGCGACATACCGAAACGGGCGGCTCGGCCCTCAACATGCGGTATCTCATGCCGAATTAGATAATGAAATCTCTGCAGAACTTAAGAACGCTATTGAAGATGCCGAGATTTGGTGTTCGAACGTCGCTGGCCAGAATGCTCGCGATAAATTGAGTGCCGGTTGGCTTGATGCAGTGCCCAACAAAATGCTGCAGTTCGTCTCAGTCAGTGAGTCTGCAC
>CALJJR010000074.1 GCA_937973905.1 uncultured Arenicella sp.
GCTATCGAGTAAATCGGCATTGACACTTCATCAACCCACGCTAAATTTTTCAGCCGTTGCCAATACTCTTCTTGCACGTCTTTGGTTTGCCCAAGCAGCCACAGTTCAAAATTCGCCTGTTGGTGATTTAAGACAATCGAAAGCTTTAGCTTATGGCTTTTTAAAAAATCATTCTGGAGATAGAAGTAAGTGTAATCGAGATAGCCGTGAAGCACTTTGGCAACCGCATACTCGGCACGATATTGTTTCGAAAATTCGGTTCGAAGGTTTTGTACAACAGCCACCAACCTTTGGTAAGTCGTTTGGATCTCCCCATTTGACAAAAGCTTAGTGTAGCTCGACACCAGAGTGTTTAAACTTTGTTCCGACATCTAAGCTCTGCAGTAAACGTACATGGCTAACATCATGCAACAGTGCCGTCGAGCATTAGTAGGTTGCCGCAGCCGTCCTCAAACATATTACTTAAACCCCACTCAGGTCGGTTCAGGTCCGGTCGCACAACCACCCCGGCACTCTGAAGCTTAACTAATTCTGACTCAACATCTTGAACCTTGAAAATCATGATTGGCAGTTTCGCTTCATAGGCAGAGCGCTGGTAGTCTTCAGCAAAAGTCCCTTTGCAAGGCTCTAGCAACATAGCCACGCCATCCGGATCTTCTGGCGAAGCGACTACGGCTAATTGTGCATTTTCGTCAAAGTCTTTTGAAACAAACCCGAGTTTTGACGTATAGACTTCATGCGCCTTAATGGGATCAAGCACCGGTATACTTACTAACGATAACTTCATTATTTTCTCCTTTGACAATAAGACCTATAGGTATAACTCTAATTCCCTCATTGACTAATTAGTAAATCATCTAAATTTCAGAGCAAGTAGCGGAAGCACAATCCACTCAAATTCTATGTGAACCATTTGCCGAATACGCCTTTTAAATGTACTAATCCAAACATCAGACAAATAATGGAACTCCAAACCCAGAAGCTGACACTGTTTTGAGCTATCTGAGGATGATCAGTGATAAATGGCGCAACCAAGCCAACAACGCCACGCAGAAGATAAACTGCAGTAATAAGAATCAAGACTATTTTCACAAATGGGAATTCTGGCAGAAGACCCGCGCCAGACCAAGCGAACGCACCCCACACAGCCAACACTGAGGCAATAAATAGAGTAATCAACGTAGGCTGGATCAAACCTTGCTCTGCCATGCGGGCCATCTGCTCCCCTGCCCCAAAAAATCGGTACCAAGACGCGCCACCGAAAATAATCGCGATATGCATGGCAGAAGCAAAGAGACTTAGAGCACCCGCAATTTTAAGATAATCAATATTCATTTCAAAATAACGAGCGAACAACCCGCTGACCACCTCTTTGAGTACAAGGAATCTCCGAGTCTATGATATTTGCCCTAAAAATTCCTATCTCGTTGATGGCGCTACCAAACCACACTGTCAAAGATGACCGGCCATGAAGAGCGAAAACGTTCTGCTAGACAAAAAAAACCCCGCTACTCATTGCGGGGCTTTTAACACTAATTAAGCAATTAGTTCTGCAGCGCTTTAATTCGCTCTTCCAACGGCGGGTGCGTTGAGAACAAACTCTTAACCCCACTATTGATACCAAAGGCAGCGAGTTGCTTAGGTAGCTCGCCAGCTTGCCCTTGCTGAAGGCGTTTTAGTGCGCCGATCATGCCTTGACGACTGGCGTATTCGGCTCCACCGATATCAGCTCGGTACTCACGCTGACGGCTGAAAAAGGCAACCACCACGCTGGCGAGAAAACCGAAGATCACCTGACCAACCATAAAACCTGCGAAATAACCTAAACCGCGGCCATCACGATCGATTGCAAGTGCGAGCGCTCGAGCTAATAACAGCACAAACACATTTACCACGCCTTGAATCAAGGTCAATGTGATCATGTCGCCATTGGCTACGTGAGCAATTTCGTGCCCCATTACGGCTTCAGCTTCTTCGCGGGACATGTTTTCCAACAATCCAGAGCTCACGGCAACTAATGCGTTATTGCGGCTTGCACCTGTGGCGAATGCATTCATCTGCGGATCATGAAAAATTCCTACCTCGGGCATGCCGATACCTGCCGCTTGAGCTTGTCGCGCCACCGTATCTTGCAGCCAACGCTCGGTTTCATTTCTCGGCTCTTTGATAAGCTGTACACCCGCACCGCGAATCGCCATACTCTTAGACATCAGTAACGAAACAATTGAGCCACCAAAACCGGCCACCGCAGCAAATACCAAAAATGTGCCATTTTGGCTGCGATATTCGGGCGGTAAAAATTGCACAATAATGCTCACCACCACCATAATCGCGGCATTAGTTGCTAAAAAGTAAAAAATTCGTCTCACAGCGTTCTCCTGGGGCAGCTGTATCAGCCTGTCCCTCTAATGTTGCGTTGGCTATAATATGCTGTTCATTCTAGGTCTATTCAAGCCAGCAAATGTGACTTTTCTGTCATTTTTTGTTGCAAAATGATGATGATTTGGGCGTTATAACAAAGAGGAACCCATGTTTAAATCACTGCAAGATTTCTTCAACAAAAAATCAGGCTCTCCCAAGATCAAAAAATCGCCAGACCACGACCTAAAACTCGCGGCCGCGACGCTGATGTTTGAAGTTGTTCGATCTGATGGCAACATAGACGAAGCAGAGCTTATCGCAATGGGTGATGTATTACGTCAACAGTTCAAGTTCGAAGAAGAAGACATTCAAAATATGATGTCGCTGGCACGCAAGAGCGCGGCCGAGGCAACCAGCCTACAAGGTTTTACGCGCGAAATTTGCGATAATTGGGGTAATGCAAAACGGGCGCTTCTACTCGAAAATTTGTGGTTGATTGCGTTAGCCGATGAAACCATCGATGCGCACGAGCGTCATTTGGTGCGCAAAGTGGCTGGCTTGCTGTATCTTACTGAAGGGCAAATTGTGCAAGCGCGTGAAAACGCGAAAGTTAAGTTGGGTATCGAAGACTTCTAGCAGGGGTATTTAATGGCGGTTAGCAAATTTTCTGAAGTACTTGATCAGTGCATGCTCGATGCAGAGCAGCGCAAAAACAATCGAGTGGATGCGAAAATCGCGGCGGCAATTTTGTTGATTGCGGTGGTTAAAGCCGATGGTCGGGTTGAACGCTTAGAATTCGCCGAAGTGATCGAAATTTTAAGTAAGCGTTTTAACCTACCCGCATCTGAGGTCGGACAGTTGTTGGAGCAAGCCAGTGATTCTGCCCGCATGGAACACGACCTCAAAGATTTTACTTTGCACTTACGCAATGCCTGGAATCAACAAGAGAGATTAAATCTGCTCAAAAGCTTTTGGGAAATCGCCATTGCCGACAATTTGATTGATGACCGCGAACGAAGTCTGATCCAACGGCTCGCGCATCTTCTCGATTTACCCGCAGACGAAATTGCCAAAGCTCATGATCACGCAGAAAATCGCATTCAACTGCATAATTCCCCCACTTAAACTCGGTTTGCATTCATTATGAGATCTTTGTTAGCACGTCTTTCTCTGTGCGCCCTCTTCCCGTTGTTGATCGCTTGCCAGCCGGTAGAGACGAGTACCGGCAATAGCAGCAATACAGCAGAGCCAGCTAAGCCAATAGTGTTAAAGCTAGCGCATGGCTGGCCCAAAGGCTTTCCAGTTTTTGGTGAGTCAGTTGAAGACTACGCCGCATTGGTTGAAGAGTTGTCCGGCGGGCGCATCCTG
Source organism: uncultured Arenicella sp. (assembly GCA_937973905.1). Lineage (GTDB taxonomy): Bacteria > Pseudomonadota > Gammaproteobacteria > Arenicellales > Arenicellaceae > Arenicella. The sequence goes on from CALJJR010000074.1 coordinate 3,730, forward strand.
CTCAAGGTGGACAGCACCAACAAGCATAAATCGGCATTTGGTATTTTCGATTTCGTGAAAAGCGGTCAATATGATATCGGGCAAACCGCCTCTTACTACTACGGTGGCAAGGATCCTGATGCGCTGTTTTTCTCTTCGATGCCGCTTGGCATGACCACACAAGAACAATACGCCTGGTTCTACCATGGTGGTGGTTTAGACTTGGCCAACCAAGTCTACGCAAAGCACAATATCGAAGTAGAGTTAGGCGGCAATACTGGCATGCAAATGGGCGGCTGGTTTCGCAAAGAAATTAAGTCTGTTGACGATTTAAAAGGGTTGAGAATGCGCATTCCAGGATTCGCCGGTAAGGTGGTAGCTGGAGTCGGCGTGGTCCCTACCAACATCCCTGCGGGAGAACTGTTTCAAGCGCTCGAACGCGGTACCTTAGACGCGCTTGAGTGGGTAGGTCCGGCTTTAGATTTGCGCATGGGGTTTCACAAAGTGGCACCGTATTACTACGTGGGTTGGCATGAACCTGGCACCGAACTCATGTACTTTTTCAATAAAGACAGTATGGCCAAACTGCCAGAATGGGCTGTTTCAATATTAAAAAACGCCGCGCGATTGACGGCCTATAGGATGACTACGCACACCTTTGCTGAGAACTCAGAAAACTGGAGCACGATTGCCGAACAGTTCCCAAATGTTCAGGTAAAAGAGTTTCCTTCAGAGGTGATGCAAGCCCTGCGAGAATCCAATCAAGCACTATTACAAGCAGAAAGCGAGCGCAGTGAGTTCGCCAAATCTGTCCTCGATTCTCGGGCGGCTTACCTCAAGAAAGCCCGTGCATGGACGCGTATCGGCACGCAAGCTTACTTAGAAACGGTTGCTGAGTAACAAAGCAGAATGGCGGTACTTCGGCGGCTAGAAACCGCACTCAACAAGCTGATGGATTGGGTTGGCGCCTTGGCAGCGTTTTTGCTGCTCCTATTGGTGCTTATGGTGGCTTGGAATGTCATTGCTCGCTATGCGTTTCAAGCTTCTTCGATAGGGCTAGAAGAATTGTCATGGCACTTTTACGCCGCTATTTTCTTGCTTGGCATCCCCTTCGCGCTACGTACAGATTCTCATGTTCGGGTCGACCTACTCTATGAGAGATTTTCACCGCGCACGCAAGCCACTATCGATTTACTTGGCAGCATAGTGTTTCTCTTACCCTTCTGTTTGGTGGTGATTTGGGCAGGATGGAGCTTCACTATGGCCGCCTATAACTTGGGGCCACAACCGCTTGGGTTTGGCGAGTTTTTTCAACAACTAGTAACATCGGGGATTGGTGAACGCTCACAAGACCCGGGCGGATTATTAAACAGATGGATTATTAAAGGCGTCATTCCGCTCTCTTTCGTATTTCTTTTGCTCAGTGGTATCGCCTTTTTTATCCGCCGCTTAAATCACTTCTTTGAGCTCAAATGATTGGCGTCGCAATTTTTGTAGTCGCCTTGTTGATGCTGCTGCTGGGTTTCCCGGTAGCCTTTACATTCGCCGGCATTGGCATCGCCTTTATCGTGCTTTTTGCCGACCCCAACGAGCTAGCACAAGTTCCGTATCGTATTTACTCGAATATGGGCGATAACGGCGAAGGCTTGGTGCTGATGGCCGTGCCTTTATTCATTTTTATGGGCTTAATTTTGCAACGCACCAAGCTTGCTGAGCAACTGCTCGAATCTATGGGGCAGCTGTTTGGCTCATTTCGAGGCGGTTTGGCTATCTCCACAATTTTGGTCGGTGCGCTGCTTGCAGCGTCTACCGGGGTCGTTGGCGCCAGCGTGGTTGCCATGGGTTTAATCTCGTTGCCAGTTATGTTGCGCAACGGCTATCAAACCGAGCTCGCCACTGGCACCATTTCAGCTGCTGGCACCCTAGGGCAAATCATTCCACCATCGATTGTACTAATTATCCTCGGTGACGTTCTCAATGTACCCGTTGGCGATTTGTTTCGCGCGGCTTTGGCCCCGGGATTAGTGTTAATCGGAACTTACATCCTGTATGTGGCTGGCTATGCGTTTATGCGTCCGGCACTGGCGCCTGCCATGGAAATCGACTCGCAATTGAGTAAAACCAACATTATCTTTAAAGCGCTGGTCGCAGTTTTACCGCCACTTGCGCTTATCTTGGTGGTACTCGGGTCAATCTTTAAAGGTATTGCCACACCCACCGAGTCATCAGCGCTGGGCTGTGTTGGGGCCGTTTTGTTGGCGATAATCTATCGTAAATTCTCTTTGAGCATGTTGTGGGAGAGCACCATTGAAACGGTGAAGATAACCGCGATGGTGTTCGCAGTGCTGCTTGGAGCTTCCATCTTTTCTATGGGCTTCTCTTATACTGGTGGCGAAGAACAAGTTGAAGCGCTTTTAATGAGCGTACCGGGCGAGAAATGGGGCTTTCTGATTTTCGTCATGCTGTTAATCACCCTCCTCGGCTTCTTTCTCGACTACATAGAAATATCCTATGTCGTTTTACCGTTGGTCTACACGGTGGTAGACAGTTTTGGAATCAATATGGTGTGGTTTGCCATCTTGGTGGCGATGAACCTGCAAACATCGTTTCTCACGCCACCATTTGGGTTTGCGCTGTTTTATTTAAAAGGGGTTGCACCTGACGGGGTCACCACAGCACAGATTTATCGTGGCGTGATTCCTTTTATTCTGATTCAGCTCGCGGTTCTCATCAGCTTATTATTTTTCCCGCACTGGTACGGGATGAGCAGCGAACAAGCCGCGTTGTGGTAAAGCAACAAACGCTCCAACTCAGCAGTTTAGATGATGTGCAATCTGAACTGCGTTTGTTCCCTGTCGATGATGGCACAGAATTATTGTTAATTCTGCCGGCACTCGGCGTCTCAGCGCGCAAATATGATCAGTTAGCAGTCGCTCTCAATCAACACCAAATTTCGGTCGCAACCATGGAGCTTAGAGGCATTGGTAGTAGCAGCGAACGCGCCGGCAGGAAAACCGATTTCGGTTATGCAGAACTGGTGGAGATTGATTGTCCTGCAGCAATCAATGCAGCTCAAACGCAATTCCCGAATAAAAACCTCACCGTGTTTGGCCATAGTTTGGGTGGTCAATTAGGCGCTTTGTCTCTGGCCCAATCCTCGCAGCGTGGCGACCCCAAAGGAAAGATACCAAAGTTAATATTAAGCGCTTCATGCTCGATTTATTATCGTGGTTGGGCCTTCCCTGCCAACCTCTCGATCTTATTCTTTACCCAATTTGGCATGTTGATCGCAAAACTGTTGGGCTACTTCCCTGGCAAACAGCTTAAATTTGGAGGTCGTGAAGCAAGAACGGTCATCGCTGACTGGGCACGAACGGCTCGCTCAGGTAAATATCGCTTAACCGGCAGTGATTTTGATTTTGAAACCGCGCTTTCGCAACTCGAGCTAGAGCTGTTAGCGATCAACTATGCCGATGATGCCTTCGCGCCGCAAAAAGCGACGGACAACCTGCTCGATAAGATGCCCAAGACCTCCGTGCGACGCACAAACGTGACGGCTGCACAACTGGGTGCAAAACGCGCCGATCACTTCAGCTGGATGAAGCACCCTGCTCCAGTCGCGCAAATTATCTCTGAGTGGTTATTAGGATAAGCAAGGTAGATTGCGCAGCTCTTAGCGCACAAACCTCTACCATTCCAATGGAGTTAGCTCTCCGGTCGTCACCCATCCCTCGGCAATTGCTTCCTTAGCAAGTTCTGCCCAACGATCATCTGAATAAGGGTGGCTACGAAACATTTCTACCACCTTATACTTTTTTTCCGACACGCTAAATTCGCGTTCTAATTCAGAGAAACGCTCAAACAACTTTTGCGCACCCTCGATGTTGCCATACCTCTTTTGCAGCACCGCGGCGGCGGCTCTGTCGGATTCTCGTTCCTGATCGCGAGAAAACTTCATCATACTGAGGTTGGTCGAACTGCCTATCAGCCATTCACCCGCGGCGCTACCTGAAGCCCCACCGGCAAATGCCGCCAGCGTTCCAAGCATAACGCCCTTACCCAAAGCGGTGATGGGATGCCGGTATTTTAGGTGAGCGATTTCATGCCCCATTACCGCAGCCAGCTCTTCTTCAGATTCAAGCCGATCAACCAAGCCTTTGAAAAAAACCAGGTTGCCACCCAGAGTGGCAAAGGCGTTCACCATCTCATCTTCACTATAGGTAACATTGACCTTCATGCCTTCAGGTAGATCCATCAACGGTGCTAATTCATCTGCCAACGCTTGCAATCGAGCTTGTTTGTCCTGGTCTCCCGATTCAAAAAACTCCAGGTCTGCAACCATACGCTGCTCAAACTCAATGGGTATCTGGCGCGCGATCACGCCGGCGAAGCTATGCACTAAGAAAATCAACAATACAAATATAAATCCCAAACCCAACAGAAGTTGCGCAAACTCCTTGAGCGGGTGTTCTTCCGTCGTATTGATCCCCTCGCGGGGAGCTGGGTTTTCGTAGCTCGTCATTGCGGCAGAAGTCAGGCTTAACTTAGAGCACTTCCGTACACCAATACTTCGATGGAGCCCAAAGTGTTTTGCTCGCCTTTAGAAATCGACGACGTTTCAAATTTCACATTGAAGATTTTGCTGGCACCGGCCTTATTGGCTTGTTCCTTCATGCGCAGGATCGCTTCACGCCTACCCCGATCGAGCAACGATTCGTAACTGCGCAGTCTGCCGCCAACCAGCTTTCTTAACCCAGCTACAAATATCTTGAAGTAGTCTGCTGAGATCACTACGTTGCCCTGCACTAACTGCGCATCTCCGGAGGTTTTTATATCGGGCGGGAATCGACTTTCAAACAACATGATGTGACGCAGTTGTTCCTCGCGCTCCAAAATTGACTGGTAGTGCCGTTTTTCTCGATAGCTACCAAAGCCATAGCCAAGAATCAGCAGGATTAATAAAACAATGATTTCAATCATTGTGGTTACTCAGAAGTCGGAGTTGCTGTGGGCTCTGAAACACCTCTTTCCGGCTCCAGGACTACCGCGGTTCCATAGGCAAAAAGTTCAGCGGCTCCTTGTGCAACTGAAGAGGTGGCAAAGCGAACATTTAGCACCGCGTTCGCGCCAATACTTTCGGCCTGCTCGACCATGCGTTGCGTAGCTTCATCTCTGGCTTCGGTCATCAGTTCGGTGTATGCCACCAACTCGCCGCCGAGAATATTTTTAAAACCGGCTAAAATATCTTTACCCACATGCTTTGCTCGCACAGTGCTCCCTTGAACCAAGCCTAGGTGTTTGTTTATTTTACGTTGTGGGATGATTTCCATATTTGATAGCAGCATTGAAATTCCTCAGTTTGCCGATTTGCCTTTATTACACCACATAGATGGCAAATTTTGATTTGATTTACTAATCTAATTGGGTCTCGGACGCGTAATTTCAATTAAGACGACGCGTTAGACGAGATAGAAAACTAGGGTTAAATGGTTTTGGAACACAACCAAACACTGGATTAACGCAATAAGCGAAGGAGACAATATGGACTTTATCGAGGGTAATTCATACTTTGTAGCAGCCACAGACGCGGTTTTGAGAGAGAAGAGCACTGCGAAATCAGCGGCCGTCAATCATCTCTTACTCGGCGATTGGATGCGCTATTTGGGCGAAAAGACATCAAAGGCGGCCAAAGTGCATTGCCGTGGCTGCGAAGGTTGGTTAGACATCAGCGCCATCACTGACAAGCGAATGCTGGAAGTCAATTTCATTGATATTGGTCAGGGCGATGGCTGCCACATCGTCACCCCCGACGATCAAGTCATATTGATTGACGCCGGCGAAGGCAGCAATATGCATCGCTTTTTGGCATGGCGCTACAACCTTCGTGATCGAAAAGTCGCCGGCGTTGATGGCGTGTTAGACAGCGATCCGGGTGTCAAAGACCCATTTCAGATAGACCACGTAGTCATTTCTCACCCCGATTTAGATCACTATATGGGGTTTCGCAGCATCTTTGATAACCACAAGCTCAAACCGCTAAAGATCTATCACAACGGCATTGTTGAGCGCCCGATCAAACAAGCAGACAAAGTTGAGGGCTTACGTTACTACAGCAAAGATGATCTCGGCGGTTATGTAAAACAAGATGGCGATCACTTTATTTGGGACATCGCGCATTCCAATCAACAGGTTCACAGTCTTATTCAAAAGCACATCGACACCCAAAAAAAATATCTGAGTACCTTGGAAGCAGCAGTCACAAATAATCCGCAGGTGGAATTTATAACCTTAAGTAAGAACTCAGAGTTCTTGCCGGGGTTTGAGGCGGATAAAGAACTTACCTTTGAAATTCTAGGCCCAATTACAGAACCTGGCACGTTCAAGGGTGTCAACCGACCGGTGCTGCGCCGGCTCGGTGATGAAGGCGTCACCAAAAACGGTCACTCGATCATTCTGCAACTGCAAATCAAGCGTTTGAAGGTAATGCTAGGCGGAGACCTGAACACCCAGTCTGAAGACTTCTTGCTGCAACACTATGCCGACACGAGCGCCGAAGTTTCTCACCTCGAAGAGGAACTATTTAGCCTGCAAGCCTTAGGCACCAATCAAGATGCGGAACAAAAGCAACGTATGGCCGAGCTGCAAACCGAGTTGGATGCAATCGTTGCCAAGGCACGCAAACGCTTCCAGGTGGATGTAACCAAGGCTTGTCATCATGGTAGTCACCATTTCTCAGAAACGTTTCTGCGCGCTCTGAATCCCATCGCAACGGTTATTTCCAGCGGAGATGGCGAAGGTTACTCGCACCCAAGACCCGACGCACTCGGCTCCTTCGGCCGCTATGGACGCGGCATCCGCCCGCTCATTTTTAGTACTGAACTGGCTCGTAGCACGCGTGAATTCTGCGATGTCTTTGCTTATTTTGAACTCTTAAAAGACTATGAACGGAGAATCGAAGAAGCACCCACCAAGAAAGAAAAAAGGGCCCTTGAAAAAGAGATGCAGGAACGCAAAGATCGAAACGTTGCGGTATACGGAATGATCACTCTACGCACCGACGGCGAACGCACAATACTCGCGCAGAAACTAGAAGCGCCTCGCAAACTGAGTGAAAAGTGGGACATACACGAATTAAGATTTAACTCGAACCTTGACGAATTTGAATATGTTCGATCGAGTAAGGCGAACTAGGTTCGTCTTCGATCAAGCAATCGAGATTGCGACGTCGCTGCGCTTCTCGCAATGACTGAATGGGAATCAAATGCACTCTCGTCATTGTCATTATGAGCCACAGGCGAAGCAATCTCAAACCCACAAAAAAGGGCCCACTACCGTGAGCCCTTTCAATTGTTACTAGCTAACTAGCCAGCAATCAATTATTTAGAACGGAATATCATCATCAAAATCATTGGCCGGTGCAGGTTGCGGACTGGCCGGTTGATTGTTCTGTGGCGCTGCTGGCGCTGGCGCGTTATAACCGCCACCGTCGCTTGGTCCACCCATTGCACCACCGCCGCCAGAACGACCGCCTAACATTTGCATCTCATTCGCAACAATTTCGGTGGTGTACCGATCTTGCCCGCTTTGATCCTGCCATTTGCGCGTTTGCAACTTGCCTTCGATATAGACTTGCGACCCTTTTTTAAGATATTCGCCAGCAATTTCTCCGAGACGGTTGAACATCACCACTCGATGCCATTCGGTTCGTTCTTGTTGTTCGCCGGTGTTTCGATCCTTCCAACTCTCCGTTGTTGCAACACTGATATTCGCGATCGCGCTACCATTGTTGGCGTAGCGAACCTCGGGGTCATTGCCCAAGTTACCGACCAGAATTACTTTGTTAATACCACGTGCCATTATTGACTCCTGTTTCCTCTGAAAATTTTGTTATTGCATTCAGCCGGTCAATTGTAGCTCGACCGTCTCCGCCACGCTAGCCGTTGCTTGATTTGCTGGTAAATAAATAAGCGAGCAACACAACGACCGCCACCGAATCAAACACAACCGCGGTAATCGCACTGTCCATGTAAGCTTGGCCACGGCTAAGAACTAAGTACACGAACCAAACCTTACTCACACAGGCGGCGACAATGACTAACTTACGATGTTCGGGCGAGAACGCACCATAGATCAAGAGGCCACCGGTGATTGTGATCAACATCCCCCAGCTCTGCGTGACGATACTGGCAAGATCACCATCTAAGCTTGCGCCAAATGTGTTCATCAACCCTTGTTGAGGCGACACAGCCACCAAGATCATGCTGCAAGTTATCAAGCCAATGACCAGCATGATCCATTTAATCGATTTGTCCAACATGTAGTTCTCTCCTCTGCCTTTTTAGTTGTTTAGAGCTCTCACGCCACCGTCTTTGCCTGCACAATCTTGTCGAGAGCTTCTTGATCTAGTTGGGCTTTATCTACTTTGAGATAAGCCATTTC
>CALJJR010000075.1 GCA_937973905.1 uncultured Arenicella sp.
CACCAAGCAAAAAATCCAGTCCGCATGTTGCGCATAGGTGGTCCAAATTTTAGCGCCATTAACGACGTACTCATCACCATCTTGAATCGCCTTGGTTTGTAAGGCTGCGAGATCCGACCCCGCACCGGGTTCCGAGTAACCCTGACACCACCAGTCATCACTGCGTAGAATACGTGGCAAGAAGCGTTCTTTTTGCTCGTCGTTACCGAAAGTAAAAATAACCGGGCCAACCATTTTCAGGCCAAACGGGACCACATCTGGAATACCAGCATCACATCGCTCGTTTTCGTAGATAAATTTTTGCATTGGTGTCCAACCAGTGCCGCCGTGCTCTTCGGGCCAATCAGGCGCGATCCAACCGCGCTCATACAGTTTTTTCTGCCACTCCACAGAAACGGCTTTGGTCTCTAGACCAGAGCGATATCGATCACGCAGCTCGTCGCTAAACGCATCTGCAAAAAAGCTTCTAACTTCTTGCTGAAACTCGAGGTCAGCAGGCGAAAATGAATTGTTCATGGAAAGACTCGAAAAGGAGGTTACTGATCGCCAGCATTGTAATAAGCGCGGCTGGCCAAAACGTGAATAATTTGGACAGCAGACAGTAGCCCAAAGGGCAGCAATGGGTTGTCACCCAATGGACAAATCAGGCCGAGTTAAGAGTCGAAATTTTCGCTATTTAGCCGGTAAATTTTGCTGCAAAAAGAGCAGCATATTGCCGCCCATCACCTTATGGATTGTGGCCTCATCAGCGCCAGCATCCAGCAGGGCTTGGGTCAAAGCGTTTAATTCCGAGGTATCCATCCCCGTTTCCACAGTGCCGTCAAAATCGGAACCCAGTGCAACATGATCGGCCCCTACTAAGCGTACCCCATAGAGAATGGCCTCAGCTACGGTTGCTGGGCTAGTACCACACACTGCGCCCGGCCAATACCCAACGCCGATCAGACCGCCTGCTTGCGCTATTTTGATCATGAGTTCATCACTGATATTGCGTGGTGTATCACAATGACCTTTAAAACCAGTGTGACTCACGACCAGCGGCTTACGACTGATCGCCAGCACATCTTTGACGGTTTGCTCCGAGGAGTGCGCCACATCAACCATGATGTCGAGACTCTGCATCTTAGTAAGTGCTTGTGCGCCAAACTCCGAGAGACCCGCACCGGAGCTCCCATGTAAGGAACCACCAAGTTTGTTATCGAAAAAATGTTGCAGGCCCATCATGCGAAAGCCGTTCTGATACAACAGATCTATGTTTTCTAACTTGCCATCTAAGGCATGTGAGCCCTCAGTGCCGATCAAACCACCCACCAGTTGCGGAGCCTGCTGACGGGCACGTACGAATGCCTGCAAGTCGGCTTGTGATTGGATGAGGCGAAAGTTTGCGACGTCGCGTTCGGCCAAATCATGAAGTTTGTTAGCTTGATAAAGAGCGCGCTCGGTGAGGCTTTTCCACGTTGCGATGGGCCAACGCTGCACTAGGGCCAATGAGGTAATGTCATCCCAGGCGTCGGTCTCATTATGCTCGTAGTTCAAACCGCTAGGCGATTTAGTCACCGTGGTGAACATCTGCAACATCACGTTGCCTGCTTGCAGACGCGGTATGTCTACATGCCCATAGTCACTAAGTTTAGCCAGATCCCGCTGCCAGAGTGTGCTGTCTGAGTGCCAGTCGCCGATAACCAGCGAAGAATGCAGCTGTTGGGCGGCGGGGCTGATCTGATATGGCGCATGCTCTGCAACCAAGTTCATTTGCCTGTCTAATTGAGCGGGCGCGAACGTAAATATCACCACCGCTGCCACCAAGATAAGGCACAGCAACACTAGCACTAATTTTTTGAGCATGACGCACTTCTCGCTTTTTTTCTGGTGGCTTACCCTAGCGAGAAGTAGATCGTCATGCAATAGAGAGTATTACACCAGCCTTAAATTCCCGCCCCTTCGCTGCCCATTTCACTGCCCGCTCGGTTTTTCAACCGGCCGACAAGAGAACGCCGCCACTCAGTGTAATTGCTACCCATCACAATGAGTGAAGGCACCAAGAACAGAGTCACGAAAAATGCGACTAACAAGCCATAGGCCAGCGACACCACGATGGGTTTCAAGAACTCCGCCTGCATGGCTTTCTCAAGCATTAAGGGCACTAAACCGATGAAGGTGGTAACCGAAGTGATTAAAATGGGTCGGAAACGCGATTTACCAGCATTCACAATCGCTTCCTTGAGCTTCTGCCCGCGTTCGCGATACACATTGAAGGAATCAATTAGGACCAAATTGTCGTTTATCACGACCCCGGTTGCGGCAATGGTGCCAAAGATGCTCCACACTGAAAAAGACATATCATTGACCCAGTGCCCCAAGAATGCACCAATGACTGCGAACGGCACGGCAACAAGAATAATCGCCGGTTGAGAATAGCTTTTAAATGCCACCGCTAACATGAAGTACATGCCAAAGAAAGCCATCATTAGCAAGACACCCATCTCGGCCATAAAACGTTGTTCAGCCAGCGCTTCACCAACGTTCTTCCTCGTTAAACCCGGGTACTTCGCTTCCCACTGCGGAAAAAAGTCTTTTTTGAGCTCTTCCATGATCTCGTCACGAACTGGCTCCTTGAGATAAGCACTCACGCTAGCTGCACGCAAACCATCCCAATGATCAATTTTTTTCAGCGCTGGGCCGTAGGAGAGGTCTACAATCGATAACAGCGGAACCTCACGACCGTCGTTGCCGCGTACCCGAAAGTGTTTCAGGCTTTCCAGAGATTGACGGCTTTCCAGCGGATAACGCACCATCACTTTCACGTCTTGACCTTCACGCGGCAGACGCTGAACTTCTTCACCATAATAAGCTTGCCGAACCTGGCGCATGACTTGCCCTAGGGTCAGACCCAATTGCTCTGCGCCCGGCTTGAGATCAAAGCGAAGCTCTTCAGACGCGGTTTCGAAGCTATCGGAGATGTCGTAAAGCGCACCGAAATCGCGCAAGCGCTCTTTAAGCTCGGCAGTCGCAAGCTGTAACTGTTCAAGATCAGGGTGTCTTACCGAAATCTCCAAGCCAGGTTCATTGTTCGAAATAGAATACTGAACACTGATTTGCTTCGCTTCTGCGACCGGACCTATTAGTTCGCGTAATCGCAACGCGGCTTCTTTAGAACTCAAAGCGCGAACTTCTGGTGACGCGAGTTTCATAATCGCAATCACGCTGTCTCGACGTGATCGGGTATACCAATTTTCTACGACCTCGCTTTTACCGCCCTCCTCGGCTTCTTTTTCTACCTGAGTGATTAGGGCTTCTTGCGCAACCTGTAGTTGCTCTAATATCTCCAATGCTCGCTCGTAAGTCGTACCCTCGCGCAAGTCGATATTGACGAAGATTTGCTCAGACTCGATATCCGGATTAAACGAAGATCGCACATGGTTGCCGCCTTTGATGCCGACAAAAACCACCATCATCACGGCCAGAAAGATAGTGAAGGTTAAGCCCGGTCGAGCGACTGATTTTTCGAGCAAGGGGCCGTATTTATTGTGACCAAAGTCAACGATACCTTGCGAAATCGAGTTCTGAAACTTAGCGAAACGACCCTCATTGGTGACTGGTTTAATTGTCGACAGATGCGCAGGCAAAATAAGCAAGGCTTCGATCAAACTGAATGCCAGCGCCAAAATAACCACCCAAGAAATCTGCCGCGTAAATTCTGACGTGGTGCCACTAATAAATATCCATGGCAAGAAAGCAATAATGGTCGTGATCACACCGAAAATCACTGGCTTGGACATGCGCGAGGCACCAGCAATTGCGCCCTCCAAACCCGATTTACCAGACTCATGCTCGGTGTGAATGCGCTCGCCAATAATCACCGCGTCATCCACCACAATGCCCAGCACCAGCAAGAAAGCAAATGTCGAAAGCATGTTCAGAGAGACGCCCAAATACGGCAGCAAAACAAAGGCGCCAGCGTAAGCGGTAGCAATGCCGATACCAACCCAGATCGCGACTTTTGGGCGCAAGGTTAGCAACAGTACAATCAGCACTAAGATCAAGCCAGAAAATGCTGCCGAGCCAATGGTTTCCATGCGGCTATTAAAATCAACCGCGTTGTCTTGCCATAAAGTAAGCTGAACACCAGTCGGCAATGTTTTCCTGCGGTCTTCGAGCCACTCATTGACCGATTTGGACATCAACACAACGTCCATGTTTTCGCTCGACATGACTTGCACGAGCACGGCAGGTTCGCCATTGAGCGTCGCTAGGATTTCATCTTCTTCAAACCCGTCGACCACTCTCGCTAAATCGCCTACGGTAATTGCATTACCCTGGGGCAACTGCTTGACGACGATGCTCTCAAAATCGGTCTGAGTATCGGCTAAATTTCGCGTGCGCAAAGTGTATTGACCTGCATCGGTGCGAAGGTTGCCAGCAGATAGGTTAACGGAATCAGCACGAATTGCTTGGGCAATTTCATCAAAGGAAATTCCATAGCGGCGTAGGGCAGTCTCGCTCACTTCAATCGAAATTTCTTCCGCACGGGTACCGAATAATTCGACCACCGAGATGCCAGGCAATGCCGCCACCTCACGGCGGATCTGCTCTGCTAAGCGTTTTAGGCCACGCTCGCCAATATCACCATGAACCGCCACTCGCATACTTTCGTTACGGGTATGCCATTGAATAATTCTTGGTTGTTCTATATCTGGAGGAAAAGAAGAAATCGATGAGACGCGAGCCTCGATTTCATTGCGAATAGAGGCAAAGTCTTCTGCGCCATCCGCCAAAATACGCACAATGCCGACGCCTTCTAATGATTCTGAACGAACCCAATCGATATTCTCAAGATCTTTAAGCGATTCTTCAATTCGAACCACAACCTGCTCTTCCACATCTTTGGGGCTGGCCCCCGGCCATGCAACATTAATCTGCATTCCTGGGAAGGCGATGGTGGGGAACATTTCACGTTCCATTTTGCCGTAACCGATAATCCCAGCCACGAAAATACCCACCATTAGGAGATTCGCTGCTACGTGATTGTCAGCCCACCAGGCAATAATTTTGTGCATCGCTCAGCCCTCGCTTAAATTGCAGTTGCCGAGGCAGCTGTGGAATTTGCATTCGCTCCGGAATCTTCAGAAGGTTCGCCGACTTCATCTTCAGGCAACGTTTCTTCAGCTGCGGGCTCCATGGCTTTAAGGTCAACAGCCTCACCTAATTCTAAATCTGCTGGTGCTGCTTCAGGCGCTTCGACCACCTCTCCGTCCACCTCTACCGACATGCCATCAAAGGCGCCAGGTACAGGAGAGATAACCACTTTTTGGCCCGGTAATATTGAAGCATTGGATTCAACGCTGAGCACTGCCACCTCTGAAGAGGTGAACAAAGCTTCAACTTGACGAAATTTTAACTCGTTGTTTTCCACCACATAGATCTGGTTACCTCTGCGCAAAGCTCGGCGCGGCACACTCACGCCCGCAACTTTTTCCGCGGCGTCTAGCTCTACATCGACAAACAAACCCGGCGCCAAGGGGATACCTTGACCAGCGCTTTGGTCAAATGGCTTCTCAACTACGATTGTTCCAAACAGCAAGCGGGTTTCGTTGTCCACGCTGGCATCAATACTTTTCAAGTACCCCGGCCATAAGTGCTCAGTGTTACCAAACCGAGTTTTGACCCGAGCCGCTATTTTCTGGCGGTCGGCTGGGATTTGTCCGAGCCCCAAACCTAACTCAGAAATCTGCAGATCTGACATCGGAATTCGAATTTCTACCGAATCGGTGGAGAATACTCGCCCGATACTGCCGCCACGAGATACGAATTGACCAAGTTCGGCCGACTTGCGCATGACACGACCCGCAAATGGAGCTTTGATTTTGGTACGTTCAAAATCCAATTGTGCTTGTGCCAGTTGTGCTTTGGCCGCGTCGAGGCGCGCTCGAGCGCGTTGCACTTGCGGCTGATTAAGCCGCAACGGATTGGCCTTTTCGAGACTTTCTCCAACCAAATCCTGCCACTCTTTCTTACTGTTTTCTGCTGATGCCAGCTCAATATCGAGTTGCACTTGAGCCTCGGCAACCGCGGCCTCCGCAGACTTTAAGGCAACCAAATAATCAGCCTGGTCGATTTGCAGAATGACTTCATCCTTTGCAAACTGCCCTCCTTCAATGAATTTATCCGATACCTGCGTAACCTTTCCGGTAACTTGGGTCACCAACTCAATATCTGTTTTGGCGCGGACTTCGCCTTGGAAAACCGACGATCGCAGTTCTTCATCTAAACTGGCCTCAGCCACTTGGACAACGAGCGGCGGGAATTCGTTCTTCTCTTCCTCTACTTCAGGCTTGTTGTACCACAATATGGCGGTAATCCCAGCCGCTCCGAGAAGCACCACTGTAGGCAAAAATATGTTGGTTCTCTTGATCTTTTCCCAAAGGCTAACTTCTTCTTCAAACACAGGCTCACCCTTTCGTGTTGTTGCGGCCATTATAGAGGTGATTCGGAAGGCTCTCGGACCAAACCTCGATTTGTAATGTGGCGCAAATTATCGTTTGACAAGGCAGTTTGGTAATAAAACTAAGCTGCTTTGTCTCGTTAGATGCAAGTTTTCTATGGTTGGTTTCAATTTTATATAAATTGACAAATGGAGACTAAAAGTGAAGATGCAAGTTTTTTCCCCTGCGCTTACACTATCGCCCCATGTTGCAGTTCGATCAACTTTCGATTCGTCGCGGTGAAAACTTATTGTTTGACGGCGCCAGTTTTCAAATTCATCCCGGCCATAAAGTGGGTCTAACGGGGGCGAACGGCTGTGGAAAATCGAGCCTCTTTGCGGTACTACGCAATGAATTAGTGATCGACAAAGGCGACGTAAAAATTCCTGCCGATTGGGTTATCGCACATGTTGCTCAGGAAGCACCCGCGGATAACCGAGCCGCGATAGAACACGTTCTCGACGGAGATCAAGAATGGCGCGAGCTTGATGCCTTGATCACCCAAACCGATCACCCACGATTTCTAAAACACCAATCTCGATACGAAGAAATTGGCGGTTACTCTGCGCGTAGCCGAGCAGCACAACTGTTGGATGGTCTGGGCTTTAAAAACGCAGATTTAGAGAAAAGCGCGAGTGAATTCTCAGGTGGCTGGCGCGTACGCTTAAATGTTGCCAAGGCCTTAATGTGTCGTTCAGATTTGTTGTTACTGGACGAACCAACCAACCATCTCGATTTAGACGCTGTTCTTTGGTTAGAAAGATGGCTAAAGCATTATTCCGGCACCTTAATTTTAATCGCCCACGACCGCGACTTTCTCGATCAGCTTACTAGCCACACTTTGCATATCGAGAATCAAAAGGCTCATCTGTATAAAGGCAACTATTCGGCGTTTGAAAAGGTGCGCAGCGAGCAGCTCGCGAATCAGCAAGCGCAGTTTGATAAGCAGCAACGCGAAATTGCCCATATGCAGGATTTTGTGCGTCGCTTTCGTGCCAAAGCCACCAAGGCGAAGCAAGCACAGAGCCGTTTGAAGGCCCTGGAGAAGATGGAGCGCATTGCGCCAGCGCATGTGGATTCACCTTTTTCGTTCGTCATCCCAGAGCCTGAAAAAAATCCAAGTCCTTTGCTTAGCTTGCACGACGCTGCCGTTGGCTACGGTGAAGATGCCATCGTTGAAAAAATTGAATTTGCCATGACACCTGGCGACCGCATCGGGCTTATCGGCCCCAATGGGGCCGGTAAATCCACATTAATAAAAATGCTCGCGGGTGAGTTAAAACTACTGCAAGGTAACTACCACTCATCGAAAGAAATTAATATTGGCTATTTCGCACAGCATCAAATTGAACAACTGCAGATGGAGCATACGCCGCTTGAGCATCTACGTTTACTCGATGACGAAACTAATGGTGGCAATGCTACAGAAAACCAGATGCGGCGGTATCTCGGAAGCTTTGGGTTTACCGGTACCAAGGCGACCAGCAAAGTCGCGCCATTTTCTGGTGGTGAGAAGTCTCGCTTGGCGCTCGCGTTGATCTGCTATCAACGCCCAAACCTTTTGTTACTCGATGAACCAACCAATCATCTCGATCTGGAGATGAGACAAGCCTTAGCGGTTGCACTGCAAGATTTTAATGGCGCAGTGGTATTAGTTTCACATGACAGACATTTGCTTAAAGTGAACTCAGACACCTTGATTTTAGTCGCCAACGGGCGTGCTACCGAATTTCAGGGCAGTGTTGACGACTATCCTAAATGGCTGGCTGAGCACAATCGCGGTGCCGTGCCTGCAGATGCTGGTAGTGATTTCGATACATCAGACGGTTCTTCAAGCCCAGCACCAAAACTCAATACTGCGTCGGCTAAGAAAGAACAAAAACGTCTCGCTGCGGAGAGACGAAAATCTCTTCAACCGCTCACCAACAAAGTAAAACGTGCAGAGCGCGTATTGGAAAAATTGTCTGCAGAAAAAAAGTCACTCGAAGAGCAACTTGCAAACCCTGAGATGTATGCAGAGGAGAATAAGGAGACCCTTAAAACTCTGCTTACTGATCAAGCATACTTACAAAAAGAACTGGATGACGCCGAAGCGTTGTGGCTTGAAGCCAGCGAAGAACTCGAATCGATTCAACAGGCAGAAGCAATTACATGAAAGCGGCCTCCCCTGACAAACATATTGTATTTGGCGCTGGTTTAATTGGCGGTTACGTCGCTGGTGGTTTACTAAATGCCGGTTTAGATACCTATGTGGTCGCCAGAGAAAACGTGCAACGAAAACTCGCGCACGGCTTATTGATTACAGACTATCTCGATAATAAAGCCAAAGTTGGAGCACCTAAGTTCGTAGATCCAAGGCAAGCAGAGCCGCCTTGTGCTGATGTCTTATGGCTAACGGTAAAATGCACAGCGGTAGAATCGGCGATGGATGAAGTAGCAAAGCTCGTCGATGCCGACACCATTATTATCTGTTGCCAAAACGGTTTTGGCAGTGATCAGGCGGTGCGCACGAGTTTTCCGGATAACAAAATTGTCGGAGCAGTGGTTGGCTATAATGTGGCGGAACCAAAGGATGCGCACCTTCATCGATCGACAGAAGGCAAATTGGTTGTCGAAAACACCACCGATATTGCAGAGCTAATCGCACACCTCGACACAGCGGTGTTTCCTTGCACGCTGAGTGACAATTTTCTTGCTGATCAGTGGGCAAAACTGCAACTCAATCTCGCCAACCCAGTCAATGCGCTGGCTGATATTCCGGTAAAAAGCATGCTCGAACAACGTGATTATCGACGCGTGATAGCCGAGCTGCAAAGAGAGTTGCTTGCGGTGTGCAAGGGTCTGAAAATCGATTTACCCAAATTAACAGCTCTGCCCGCAGCATGGCTGCCTGTTGCGCTGGATGTACCGGATTTCGTGTTTAAATTATTGGGTCAGAAAATGCTGATGATTGACCCAACCGCGCGAGCCTCTACTTGGTGGGACCTAGAGCATGGCAAAAAGACCGAAATTGACTATCTCAATCAAGCCGTTGTGAACGCAGCTCAGGATCTAGGAATCGTTGCACCTTTTAATCACCGCATCGTGGAGCTGATCCATCAAGTTGAGAACGAAGAGCGACAAAAAGGTATCGATGCGCCAGCTCTTTGGCAGTTACTATCTCGCGCATGAAGATCGCCGTAATTGGAGCCGGTAATCTCGGGATACCGCTGGCGTTAAAGCTTGCGAAAAGTGGGAATTCGGTGGTATTGCAAAGCCGGGATACCGCGAAGCTTTCGCAAGTCATCGATTCGCTCCGGCTTGCTACGCCTACTTCTGTTCAAATACGCGAACTGGGCGGTGACTTAAGCGACTATCAACTCATTCTATTGACAGTTCCAGACACTGAAATCACGACGCTTGCGGCTAAAATAAGCCCGCTAGTTAGCGCAGGCTCGATCATCGCGCACTGCTCAGGAGCTCATGACAGCTCAAACTTGCGAGGTCATCGCTCTGCAAATGATGAGCTCTGGTATTGCTCATTACATCCTCTGAATACATTTCCAAACCCGCACGCCGGATGGTCAACGCTGGCTGCCTCCAGCCATGCCACCGCATTAATTTGCGAAGGTGATACTGAAGCCTTAAGTAAAATCGAACCAGTATTTTCAGCGGCAGGATTTACCTACCAGCAAATAAGTAAGGAGGCCAAACCTCTTTACCACGCGGCATCGGTTATGGTGTGCAACTATTTAGCGGTACTCATGCACGCAGGTCTTAA
>CALJJR010000076.1 GCA_937973905.1 uncultured Arenicella sp.
ATGACCGTTGACCTACTAGGAACAAAAGGCCAATCACAAGAGCGGTTTTACTTGAAAAATTAACTGGCGCGCAAATTACTGATTAGAGCTTGAAATCGGCACAGAACAAAAGGCTACCTTACCTTTTGAGGGCTCCATACACCCTTCACAAGAACCACTGGCGGTTGGACCAAGATCAGCTCAATCATTAGCTTATGAGGCAACAGGCAAGCCAAGGCTCATTTTGTCCTGCGGATACCAAATTACACATGCCAGTCCAAAATACCCATGCACTCACCTAATTGTACGATTTATAGTATAAAACCGCGTCAATCAGTTGTTTCGGCGCACCATGTTTCTATCAAAAGTTTCACACAAAAATATTGCTGAACCACGCACCCTAAAAGAGGAGGAAAATATGAAGGCAAAGATTTCGCTGCCTTTAACCGCCGTTGCCATGGCACTGACTATCTCAACAACCGCGCATGCCCAATCGGACGTCGGGGCCACCGCATTAGAAGAGATCGTTGTTACCGGTATTCGCGGCAGTCTAAAACGATCTCTCGACGTTAAGCGCGACGCGAGTCAGGTTGTTGATGCGATATCCGCAGAGGATGTCGGCAAATTTCCAGATGCCAACGTAGCCGAATCACTGCAACGCATTACCGGCGTTGCGATTGATCGTAGTGGTGGTGAGGGACAATTCATCACAGTGCGAGGCTTGGGCCCAGAATTTAATACGGTGTTACTCAATGGCAGAACGCTGGCCACTGATAACGATGGTCGTGAGTTTTCATTCGACGTTTTATCGTCGGATATTATTCAGCGCGCGGAAGTATTCAAGAGCGCGGTGCCGAACTTACAGTCTGGCGGGATTGGTGCCACCGTAAACATCGTTACCGCGCGCCCTCTCTCGCAAGGTCCAGGATCGAGTCTTAACTACTCATTAGCGGGGATCTACCAAGAGCTCGGCAGCGAGTTCAGCCCTGAATTTTCAGCGACCGGTTCATGGGTTAATGACGATGCAAACTTTGGCGTTAGCGGCAGTGTTTCTTACTCAGATCGGTCTTTGCAGATTGACCGCGTGATTACGAATGGTTTCTCAGAAAGATCCGGCGCACCTGCGGTATTCGCACCAGAGAGTGCTTCTGGTTTAACCGCCGCCGCGGTAGGCTCGCTACCGGCCGGATCTCGTGTACAGCAACAAGCAATTGTTAGTCGTGATGTACAGGACCGGGAACGCGTGACGCTTAACGGTGCTCTGCAGTTCCGACCGAGCGACAAATTAGAAGTTACGGTTGATGCTTTATACTCAGAATTCACGATCGATTCATTCGATACACAATTTTCTGGTTTCTTCAGCCCGCCATTCATTAATCCACAAATCGATGCAAACGGCACGGTTGTTGCGTTTAATCGACCCGGTATCGACTTTCAAAACCGCAACCCTGCAATTGCCGGGACCATTGGTCTGTCGCAAAACGACAACGTATTAACGTCAAATAACCGCGAGGCGGAAAGTTACTTGTTCGGCGTAAATTTTGATTATCAGTATAGCGATGCGCTGTCATTCGAATTTGATCTATCAACGTCAGAAGCGACTCGAGATCAAACTAATCCATTCGTTGTTCTTGGGGCATTGGCTCCTCAGTCACCCCTGATTGCGCTGCCCGGAGATGCTGAGATCACTACGTTGACGAACATTGTTGGCGCTCAAGACACCTCCATTCAACGCCTTCATTTCGTAAACGTTAACCGCCAAGCCGTTGACGACGAAGTGAACGAAGTTAAGTTCAACGGTAACTGGGATATTGATCGTGGCTCATTGAAACGAGTTTCATGGGGCTCCGCCCTCAGCGATAGAACTAAGTCGCGAGATCAGTTTGACAATTTCTCAGCCACCCAAGGTGCTGGCATTTTCTGTGCGTTCTGCGGCTACACCGTGGACTTTGATGACAACATTTTGAGTCAAGCCAATTTAAACGGCTTTCTCAGTGGTGTCTCTGGTGCTGACCGTGTTCCAACCAACTTTTTAACCGCGTCGTTTGAAGATGCCTTTGCGCAACTCAATGCAGATGTAAACCTTGACGATCCGAATCGCACTGGCAGCTTATCAGCTGACGAGTTGAGAGCACGCAGGGATGCTGCAGGCGGTTCAATATTCGGATTCTATGAACCTGATTTAAATACCGCAGCGAGCTTTGCAGTGGATGAAGAAGTGAGTTCATTTTTTCTAAATACCGAATGGGAAGGCGAATTTGGCGGCGGCACACCATGGTCTGCGAATGTAGGTTTCCGCGTTGCACGTACTGAAACCACCTCATTTGGTGTTGATCAACCAGTACAACAGATTCGTGAATCAGCTGGCGATACTCAGTTGGAGTTCGTTTTTGGTGAAGCACAGCTAGTGGCGATTGATAACTCGTACACCAACTTTTTGCCTTCAGCGAACATTAAGTTTGATCTTGCTGACGACAAGATCCTACGCTTAGCATATTCGGAGACAGTCACCCGACCTACTCTGACATCGCTGGGCGTGAGCAATACTTTTGGTGGACGATCTAACGCTCCGATTAGTGGCGGTGGCAATCCCAACTTAGAGGCGTTTGAGTCAAGCAATTTTGATGCTTCATACGAGTGGTATGTCGATGACATTTCGTTCATCGGTTTAGCCGCTTTCTACAAGGATTTTGATAACTTCCTTGAGGCACAAACCTTGCCGATAGCGCGAGACATTGTAATCCCTGCTGGGAATGTCTCAAATCCAACCGGTGCCGATCAAGTTGTAACGGTCAATTTCCAAGATACTCGTACTCGCAATGGCGAAACCGGTAGCATTACCGGGTTAGAACTGGCCTTGCAAAAAGGCTGGGAAAGCGGCTGGGGTGCGTCCTTCAACTACACCTATGTATCGAGTGACATTGATCGCGCCCTCGATTCAGGCGCGGTTGACTGCGACTACAACGGTCTCTCACCACACACCGTGAATGTAAGCGGGTTCTTTGAATCAGACCGCATATCGGCGCGCTTGTCCTACAACTATCGTGATGAGTTCTTGTCGCAATGTTTTGATGTGCAGAGCCAACCGCGAGATCGAGAGGCATTCGGCCAGTTTGATTTTTCTGCCTCTTACTTCATTAATGACAATCTGCAAGCATTTCTGCAGGGCGTGAATATCCTTGATGAAGAACGGCGTGACTTTTCTATTTTTGAAAACCGATTCCTCGAATATGAAGATACCGGTGCACGCTACACCCTTGGTCTAAGAGGGTCGTTCTAAAGATTTGCAACTTCGTTTGATTTCTCTCTCCTGTTGTTGCAAAGGAGAAACGGCGTGCACTGCACGCCGTTTTTTTTAATTTCGTTCGATTACAGACTGCCTGTATTCGCTCGGCGAACAACCGATAAACTTTTTAAACTGTTTGCTAAAATGGAATTCATCGCAATACCCCAGATCTGAGGCAATCTTATAAATCGGATCATCCCTTTCCGCCAACCGCTTCTGGGCAAGCTGAACATTCAGATAAATTCTATATTGTTGAGGCGCCATGCCTTGCTTCTGCTTAAACTTTTTACGGAAAGTTTGGTAATGAACACCCATAAATTCCGCTACGGTGTGCATGTCTTCTTCGGTCTGGATTAGTTGCTTTGCTTTCTCGAGCCAATCTTGACTTGAGCCTCTGTCAGTTTGACTGGCTTCATGCACCTCATACAGTAATTGTTGCACCCGAAGAACATCCTTTACTTGGTCCTTATGATTCCCATTATGCTGCGTGCCACAGGTATGAACAAACCGCTCTATCCAGTGGTTCAGAGGCGTAAATCGTAATCGTTTGCGGCGCAGATCCAGCAAATTGTTCTCTGCCCAAAGATCAAACAGAGGGCCTTCAAAAACAATAAAAATCTCATCCCAAACAGTCCCTCGATCTGGCCCGTACCAATGTTTGCATTCTGGATCAATCAAAATCACATCACCTGGCAGCAAGTTAAAAGAAACACCGGTGTCATCCCGATATGAACCTTTACCCTCAGTCACAAGAACCAGAGAGTAGCTCCGAAGTATGCGAGTAGTTTCGATCACGCCCACCCCGCCGACAACCGAGCCCGCGAGGCGAATGCCACCGAGCGACGAGAGCGAATCATTCTTGATACTAAATTGCGACTTGTACATATAAAAATGCTGAACCGATTTTAGACAGCCGGTGCCAAATTGCACATGAATCTCACCACTTGACACATAGCAATAAAGATTGCTACGCACCTATACTGATGTTTATAGAAACGTAAGGACGACAACATTGTTTGTCAGCAAACCTACCATTCCATGACCGGTTGTCGCTGGCGTTCCTTACTCAAACTATTTAACGCCTTTAATATAGGAAAAGTTAATGTCTATGAGTCAACCCAGCTCCGCGCTCTCTTCTCACATGTCAGCGCACCTAAATTTGACTCAAAATATTGTTGAATCATTAGGTTCTTCGATCGTAGCAAAGCAATCGCTTTCCACAACCAGTAAGATCACCGAAAAACGCGTGTGCACCGACTTTGGTGCGAGCCGTAGTATCGTACGCGAAGCGCTCACGATCTTGTCATCCAAGGGATTGATCCGCTCGAATATGTCGCAGGGAACTCGGGTATGCAAAGAACAAGAATGGAACTTATTGGATAAAGATATTGTGAGGTGGATGGCACAAGGCTCGTTGTCAGAAAAACTGCTGGTGGAAATATCTCAAGTAAGAAAAGCCGTTGAACCAATGGGTGCATTTATTGCCGCAAAACGTCAGACCGAGGAGCAAGGATCAGTCTTAAGATCTGTATCAGCCGAGCTCTGCGATGCGAGAATCGATATGGCAGCGTTCCTTGGTGCAAAAATAAAGTTCCACCAAATGCTCCTTCTCGCCTCTGGTAACAAGGCAATTCAGCAGTTTCAACATTTGGTAGAGCTCGGCATAAGGGCGGACCATGAATCAAATTTACACCCGCAAGATTCATTTGACGCTTATCTAAATGCGCATCTCAGCGTCATGAATAATATCTGCGCGAATAACCCACTTCGTGCCAAATTGTGCATGCAAGAATTATTGCAGTGCGCTTAAGATGTTTAGTGAGAACTGGAGGATAAAGTTTTAACCTAGAAAATAGAGCACACTTTAGAGCGGATTTTGCAAACCAGTTAGGCCAGCTCAGCCCTTTGGTGGGTGTTTGGCAGCGGCCATTGAAATCAGACTACGGAAATTACTTAGTTTATGAAAGCAGCGCGTACCCAGAGCGAGACCCAGTTTTGGCCGAAATAAGGGCGCATGTAGTGAAAGGTTATTCGCGCAATGCCAATTCAATCAAGTGACAACAGGCATTGGGAAAACAGGTGAAAAAGTACCAAGCTATTGCACCAAAGTTTTATAGTTAAGTACCGAGTCAGGCTCTGAGTCTAGGATTACATACATCTATGAGATATTATGTTAGACAGCCAGTAGTAGTAAGGGTTCGAAGGCTTCACCTATCAAGGTACATAAAAGCACAAAAAAAGCACAAAAATACTAGGGGTATTAAAATGCAGGTTTCTTTTAGTAAGCGTATTGCGAGAGTTTTTCGCGGCAGCGCGCTGCCACTCATCTTATTGTCTGCTGGTTTAGTGACCAGTTTTTCTGCTCAAGCTGATGAAAATTTCAGTCTAGGTGCTGCGTCTTGTGGCGGCGAATGCCACGAAGCAGAACTCGAAGTGTGGGAAAGCAGCCCGCATAACGCATCATTCAACAAGTTTGACGATCCAAGCGATGAACTGACTGAAAAAGTAGAAGCAATTTTAGAGGCCGTCGGCTCAGACGACATGACAGAGTCTCCGGTTTGTACTAACTGCCATTTCACCATGATTAAGGAAACTGCCGACGAAGAAGCCTTCGCTGATAGCGGTCCTTCCTGCGAAAGCTGTCATGGCTCGGGATCCGCCTTTCGGGATATCCACAGTGACCAAGACGTTGACTATGACCAACGTATGGCCAAAGCGGAGTCGCACGGCATGATTCGCCCGAACATGAAGTTCGAAATCGCCTCCAACTGTAATGGCTGTCACGCAATGGCTCGCCCAGAAGTTGATGGCGCCACAATTGCCAAGATGATTGATGCTGGTCATCCGATCAAAACCGAGTTTGAATTGGTTAAGTACAGCCAGGGTTCAGTTCGGCATCGTTTTTATGAGCCAGACACCAGCGTAAACGCAGTCATGACCAAGGCAGAATTGGAGGCTCTCTATGTAGAAGGTCAAATTGCCCAGCTGTTGGCGGCTCATCAAGGCCTGCAAAAAAGCGCCAACGATAAGTACAAAACCGCAATGCAGATTCGTTTGGATGACGCTAAAGCCAATTTGTCAGCAGTAGATGGCAGTGCTGGGTTTATCGGCAGCCCAAGCTTGGACAGCGCTAAAGCGCTCGTTAAATCGATTGAAGGGAAAGACCTTAGCGGCGCGGTTGGCGGCAAACTACCAGACCCGAGCGACTATAAACAGTAAGCGAGTAAAACCTGAACACCCTCTAAGCGAATCGGTGCTCTCATGGGAAATGAGGTAACGCTGCTTGACCGACCCACTCGGTGGCAACAACCTTTTGGTCAGAACATGACCGATGAGGTTGTTGCTCGAGTACTCAAGTCTGAGCCTTTCGCCTCAATGGATGCCGATAATTTTCCCGGCTCCACTCCCCTACCCGATATTTTGCGCTTTGATGCGCGAGTGATCACGGTTGAACCTGGTCACATCATCGTGCGCGCCGGCGAATACGGAAACTCAGCGTTCTCGGTGATCTCCGGCCAAGTTCGAGTGATTCTGGATGAAGACCTCCCAGATGCTCTACTCGGTCGCGCACAAGCGCCCGGGAAGAGCTACTGGAACGCGTTTTCGCAACTCTGGCGTAACAACAAACATGCAGAGGCACGTCGCTTAGACCAGCTTACGACCGAGACTAAAGACGACGTTATTCTGGTCAAAATGAAGAGTTTTGAGCAGGTATTTAATGATTACCCTACAGCAGCCCTAGATAAAGGCAGCTTGTTTGGAGAGCTTGCCGCACTTGGCCGGATGCCCCGCACAGCAACCGTGGTCGCTTCCGAGCACACTGAGCTATTGGAAATCCGATGGCAGGGTATCCGCGAGATTATGCGTTTTGATAAGGACTTTCGCGCCGCCGTAGATACTAAATATCGTGAAAACGCGCTATTTCAGCACTTAGCTGAGTCTGAAATTTTTAAGGGTCTGCCAAAAGCAGCCTTCGATGAGCTAGTCGAGAAGGCGATCTTCGAGACCCACGGTAGTTTTGATTGGTATATAGACTATAAGCGCGGCAAAAAAACTGAGCCCACGATAGCCACTGAAGGTGATTACCCAGATGGTTTAATCATTGTGCGCGCCGGCTTTGCAAGAGTCAGTCGCTCTTTAGGCGCTGGTGATCAAACACTCACCTATCTGGGAGCGGGGGACCTCTATGGCCTGCACGAGGTTTACGAACAAGGCCTGGGTCAAGAAACTCGCCTTGAAACCAGCCTCAATGCGCTGGGTTATGTGGATTTGATTCGGATCCCTCTCCCCTTGCTTGAGAAATATGTATTCCCCACCATTGAGATACCCGCAAAGCGGCTGATCGATAATAAGGATTCCTTATTGCAAGACACTGTCGCCGATGATTGGTTGCTAGAAAACCGTTTTATGAACGCAACACAGGCGATGGTGATCGACATGGACAAGTGTGTGCGCTGCGACGACTGCGTGCGTGCGTGTAGCTCGACACATGATGGCAACCCGCGTTTTAAACGGCATGGTAAAACTTACAATAATTGGATGGTGGCTAATGCTTGTATGCACTGTATCGACCCGGTGTGCATGATTGGCTGTCCGACCGGCGCTATTCACCGCAGTTCCCTCGGTGGGCAGGTCATAATTAATGATGAAACTTGCATCGGCTGCGGCACCTGTGCGAATTCCTGTGCTTACGACAATATCACCTTGGTCGAAATTGCCGATCAGGCCGGAGCGGCGGTAAACGACCCAGCCTCGCATAAGCCGATTCTAAAGGCCACTAAATGCGACCTTTGTTACACCAACCCAGGTGGCCCCGCGTGTGTTGCAGCCTGTCCGCATGACGCGTTATTTCGAACTGGTTTTGATGGCGAAAACATTCTCCGCGGAAGCTGAGCATGATCACGCTGCAAACCAAGACTACCGTCATTTCCATACTGGCCATAGCCGGCTTAGTCGCGCTGTATTGGGTTGCGCGTCAACAATCGTTGCAACTCCACGATCCAACCATACTGAGCGGCTACGTCGCGCTGACCGTGATGATCCTTTTGGCCCTGTTTAACACTCGCAAGAAGCTGTCGATGATCCCCATCATCAGTGCGCGTGTCTGGCTAGTGTTTCATGTGGTGTTTGGCCTTGCTCTTATGGTGGTGTTTGGCCTCCACACAGGATCCTTATGGCCAACTGGCTTGTACGAACAAATTCTTGCTGGCCTGTTTTATCTAGTGTGTCTCACCGGTATTGCAGGCTATCTGCTGTCTAGATCCATCCCGTCCCGCCTGCGTCATTTGGGCAACGAAATCATTTTTGAACGGATTCCGGCTGAACTCTATGAAGTCCGTGAAGCCGCTAAAGGGCACATCACAGCAGCATTGGAAGCCAGCGGCAATGAGACGCTCGCCCGAGAATACGAAGAATCATTAGCGTGGTTTTTCGCTCGCCCACGTTTCTTTTTAAGCCATGTGAGCGGGACTGAACGACCCTCGGCTTGGATCAAGAATAAGGATACGTCGCTGCGGCCTTTTTTGTCAGATGCAGAGCAACAAGAGTTTGATTCGCTACTAAGCCTGATGAACTACAAAAACGAAATTGATGCGCATTACGCAAACCAGCGCTTATTAAAAGGCTGGTTGTTCCTGCACTTACCACTGACCTTAGCCTTATTAGTGTTTGTGGCCTGGCACGTGTTGCTGGTTCACTTATACGTACTCTGATTGAGGGCTGGGCGAAATCATGAGTGAGTACCCACGCAACGACCGCTTTACCCACAAAGTAAGCCGCTACGAGCGGCCTACAAATAGCTATCGCTGTGGCCGAGCTGGTTTGTGGGGCAAACCGTGCTCGCAAGGCCCCGATGCAAACGGATCCTGCCGTGGTGTGGCGGCTTGTCGGCCACACAAAAATGGTGATCGTTGGGAGTGCCGCAGATTAGGTGGCGCTTGCAAGGAAGGGCCACGCCCGGACGGCAGCTGTTGCAATACCCAGCCGCCCTGTGCACCCCTGCCCTCCATTCGGCGGCTTCGTGGCCGAATCGCAGCGTTGGCGTTTGTATTGAGCCTCTCGGTACTCGCGATCGCCGCCTTGGTCAATCATGCTGAAACAGACTCTGGTAGCGGCGCGGCGAGTGTTTCCGGCGAACAGCCCGTAGCTGCAATTAGCAACGGCAGTATCCCTGTCGGCGATGCCGGTGGAAGTTTTCTTGGTGGTATTCCATCACTTACCAGCCCAGGCGAATTAAGTGATATACACTTGGCATTTACTGCTGAGCAAGGCTGTAACGAGTGCCATGTGGTTAGTGCCGATCATAGTGGCGAAAAACCAACGTTGCTCGGTTTCTCGCTGGCTAGCCTAAGCCCTCACGCTGACCTGCAAGAGGGCTGTGTGCGCTGCCATGAGTTTGGTGGCCCGGCGAGCTCACCGCACAATCAAGTCGATCTTGATGGCGAGTTACAATGCCAAAGCTGCCATACGGAGCATAAGGGCCGTTTTGCTGAGCTAACCATTATTAGTAGTGCGCAATGTGCGAGCTGCCATGAGAAGAAATTCACGAGCTTTAAAGACCATGTGTCGTACGGCGAGCAATTTCCACACCGCAGTGGCGGTAGCATTGTTTTTGACCATGCTAAACATGTAAATTTTCACTTTGAGAAAGCAAAAGACCCCAGTCTGATCCCTGCCACCTGCACCTCCTGCCATGTTGCTGAGGGCGCCACCAATCGCTTAAAAATTTCCGGTTTTGAACAGAGCTGTTCGGGCTGTCATCAAAACAACATTGTCGCAGCAGCTAAAAGCCAACTGGATGTTTTAGAGTTACCCAAATTAAAACTCAAAACAGAAGCAGACCTGAGCATGTTTGAGCAATGTGGTGCCGTACCGGGTGAAAAATTCAAAGCTGCCGGTAAAGGCCGTTCTACTGCATTTCAAGACTGGTTGGTGGATGCAAATCCGAAGCAGGTCGGGAACTACGCGGCTGGATTCTGCGAACTTCTCCAAACGCTATCAACAGATAATATGGATGGCCTGCTGGCCGCCATGCGAAAGAAATCATCAGCGGCAGAAGCTGATCTGTTTACCGGGTTGAGCCCTACCCTGTTGGCTACCCTTAGCAACACATGGATCGAAAACGAACGCTTTCGCCCAATCAAAAATAAACTACCTAAACCGGTCGCCGAATTTGGGTGGTTTGTTGATTCCAAGGGCGGCCTGAAATACCGCGCCACCGATCATGCCGACCGAGTGGCAATGGCTTGGATCAAGTTTGCACAACAGCTTCGCAGCGATACTGGCGACGCACTGGCCGTTCGCTTAGCCGACCAAATTCTTGCCGAAGATGGTGGTCTAGGTGCCTGTTTGAAATGCCACATCCCAGAGAATCAAAAAGTAGTTGATGATGAACCACAATGGGGATCTGCTGGGCTAGAAGCGCATCATCGCTTTAAATTCAATCATAGCGCGCACTTAAGCTTTGTCGGTGCGGGCTCAGCGGCTTTAAATGCACAAGACACCGGCTGTGCGGTTTGCCACCAAATAAACCCTGAATCAAATTACGCCGAGACGGTACGACTGACTGCTCCTGGCGAATACACCAGCAATTTTAACTCAATCGAAAATAGCACCTGCGCTCAATGTCACAATGAGAACAGCATCAAGGATGACTGTACATTGTGCCATCAATATCACGAAGCTCCTGTATTTACGCAGCGGCTGAGCGCAGCCCTTGGAGGGAATAATGAGACTACGCAAGAGACTGAAGAGAATCAGTAAAACAACGCACTGGGTGCCCCTATTGGTGGCCAGCTGCCTAACTCTAGGTTTGCATTCATTTTCAGCTAACGCCGAAGATGAAGCGCAAAACGCAGACCCGCATCAGCAGGTTTTCTCAGAAAGTGACTTCCCGTCGGCTACCGAGTGCGCCAAATGCCATGAAACGATCTTCGACGAGTGGCGTTCATCAAACCATGCTTACGCGTCGATCTCGCCAATGTTCCACAAGTTTGAACAGAAGATTAATGACCTGGCACCAACAATTGGCAACTTCTGTGTTCGCTGCCATGCGCAAGTGGGTACTCAGCTGGGTGAAAATCGCGAAGATCCGTTATGGGAGCGCAGCGAGGTGTCCCGAGAAGGTATTACTTGTATCACCTGTCACCGCGTTAACGAACCCTACGGCAAAGTGAACGGTGATCGCCACGTTCAACCAGGCAAAATTTACGCGCCTGTTTATGGGTCTTCCGATGGCAGTGGTTTGCAAGATGTAATCGACAACAAAAAAAGCTATGCGGTTAAAACCAGCAAAGGCGATGGCCGCGGAAAACCGATTCACAACAAAGCCATTCAGTTCACGAATCTAAGAGAATCGGAATTCTGCATGAGCTGCCATCAAGTGGCCGTTAACCTTGGTATTAAGCTGGAAGTGGTTTGGGACCAATATCGTGCGTCTCCCGCCAGGAAAGCCGGCATTTCATGCCAAGATTGCCACATGAGTAAGGACCCCGGCATGCCAACCGGCTTTGCCATCGGGCCTTCAGCAGTAGTCAATGGCAAAGAGATCAACCCAGGGCGCAAACACTTCAACCACGCGTTTGCAGGCCCAGGTTACCCGATCGCACATCCAGGTATATTCCCTCACAACGCCAATAAAAAAGGGCGTCTAAAGCGACGAACCATTGAAGACTGGCTGGAGTTCGATTATATCGCGGGCTGGGGTACTGCCGAGTTTGAGAAGAAGGTCAAAGCCAAGGAAGTTAATACCAAATTTCCAAAGGCTTGGTCGCAAGCAAGCACGCGTAAAGCCGCGGCAAAGCTGATTGAAGAAAATCTGGTCAAGCTAGAAGAAAAACTAGAGCTTCGTAGGCAGGTAATGGAAAACGGTTCTCACATTGATGGCCCATTCTTTGCCAAGGATCCGCAAGTAGGCAAACCTCTTAGGTTTGAGTACAAGGTGACTAACACGAATGCGGGGCACAATCTTCCGTCTGGCTCCCTAGGTGCCCAACCGGAGCTATGGATGAATGTTGCGGTAATCAACCCGAAAGGTGAAACCATCTTCGAGTCAGGTTATATAGACAGCAACGGAGATATGGCCGACTTGCACTCACTAGATGTGCGCGCAGGCAAAATTGAGCATGACGACCAGCTGTTTAATCTGCAGACCAAGTTCTTGACTACAAATGTTAAAGGCACCGATCGAGAAATGTATCTCCCGGTCAACATGGACATCGATCAAATCCCGTTCCTTCGCCCTCCGCCTCAGCCTGCAACGGTATTGAATCATCCGCCGTTTGTGCGCATGGAAGGCCGCAGCATCCCACCGCTCGGACACCGTATGGCGAAATATAAAGTCCCGGCTAAGCTGATGACGGAGCCCGGTACCTATAAGCTCGCGGTGCGCATGCGTAGCCGCGCCGAGCCGATCTATTTCATGCGGTTTGTCGATGCAACCCGCGAAATGGAACGCGAGATGAACCGCTGGATGCTAGACATCCATCCTTACACTGTAGAGTTCGAAGTGCGCTAATGAAAACCAACAACAATAAAAAGAATTGGTCGGGGCGTCGTACACTGGTGGCGCTGTTTGCTGGGATGGTTATTCCAGCAACACCATCAGCTCAAGATGCCAACACATTTGAGTATCGTATTGGCAGCAACGATACATTGGGAACACTGGCTGAAAAGATCGAGTCATTTGGGGGTAGCCATAACCAACGCCGCAGGTTGATTCAAGACAGCAACCCACACATTTTCATTGATGGTGACCCAAATCAACTTCGTTTTGGCGCCTTGGTGAGCTTGCAAGGGCAAGGGGCTGTTAGTTCGGCCCCAACGGCTGCACAGGTTGTTAGCCAGTCTGTTACGCCTCAAGACCAGCGGAACGAGACTCAATCTGCCGCCGCCAGCACAAATACAGTAGCCGGAGCAAACACTGGCGATTTTGAATATCGCATTCAACAAGGTGACACACTGAGTACTCTTGCGGAAAAGATTGAATCCTTTGGAGGTAGCCACTATCAACGTCGAAAGCTGATTCAAGAGAGCAACCCACAGATTTTTATTAACAATGATCTAGACCAGCTACGCGTTGGCTCAGTAGTAAAGCTTGGTCAGCAACCTACCGCGGTAGCTTCCAGTTCTAAGGCAGCACCTGCGGCGCCTTCTTTACCTCCAGCTGACGCTAAGTTGAATTCGGCAGCTACTTTTGAATATCGCATCAAAAATGGCGATACCTTAAGTGGATTAGCTGAGAAAATTGAGTCCTTTGGTGGCTCACACTATGAACGCCGCAAATTAATTCAGGATAGCAACCCGCATATTTTTCTGAATGGTGATCGTGACCAACTTAGAGTGGGTTCGGTTATGGAGTTGGTGAACAAACAGGCCACCACCTTGGCAACTAATACTGTTGTGGGTAGCACACAGGCAGTAGCGACTGCACCTGCAGCTGAAAACGCGCCGGAACCAGAACCAGAAGTTCTTAACACCAACCCGGCGGCGATTAAGAATGAGACTAAACCTAAGAAAAAGAGCTACCTCGATAAGTTGGTTATGTCTCCGCAAGCGAAGCTCTCAGAGTATGACGGCCGCGTGTTTGGTCCAGACCCTGATTATGGTGATGACATTTACAATGCCGAAGCGCAAAAGGCTATCTATGGTGGCAAGCGAGCCGTATTCACGCCAAGACCGTTATTAGAATTGGGTAGACCGCAGTACCAAAATGGGCCACTCACTCGCACCACTTCAATCATTGGTGATCGTAACCAGATAGCACCCGCGCTGGCCGTATATGGTGATCTGCGCACCGCTGTTGCTCTGAACGATAACGGTGGCGTGGAAAACGATTTGTTGGCCGCGCGGCTCAATTTAGACATCGATCTAAAGCTTACCGGCACCGAACGTTTACACGCGTTCGTTCGCCCATTAGATAAAAACAATGAGTTCACGCGCATCTCTGTTAACGATGATGTGGATGACGATGAATTTATCCTAGATGGCAACTTAGAAACGCTGTTCTTCGAGGGCGATTTAGGTGCTATCGCGGGCGGTATTGCCGATGTCCCAAGCTCATTTGACTTACCTTTTGCGGTGGGCTTGATGCCATTGTTATTTCAAAATGGGGTATGGCTTGAGGACGCGTTTACTGGTCTGGCCGTCACAATTCCGGCGCGCAATAGCCGGCGGTTCGATATCTCTAATTTCGATATCACTTTCTTTGCCGGCTTTGACAAAGTGTCTTCGCAGGCCATTCGTGATGAGTTTGGCCAGGTCGCTGATGACAACGTAAATGTATACGGAATCGCCAGCTTCTGGGAGTTATTGCGCGGCTATGCTGAAGTTGACTACGCCTTTATTGATGGGCGTGATGAGTTTGACCAATTCGATCATCACAATTTTTCTGTGTCGTTCAGCAAACGGTTTAGAGACATAGCTTCATCAAGTTTCCGGATTATCAGCACCTTTGGCCAAGATCTTGAAGGCACTGAGAAAACTGCTGGCGGCACCCTGTTGTTATGGGAAAACTCGTTAATCACCAGCCGCCCAAGCACATTCATTCCGTATATGAACTTCTTCGCTGGCTTTGATCGTCCACAGTCAGTTGCACGTGACAACGGCGGCCTACTTAAAACCGTCGGTATCAACTTCGAGAGTGACGCCCTAACTGGTTACCCTCTTCTAGATGACACTGGCCAAGATGTTTTTGGCGGTGCAATTGGTATTCAGAACCTCTTTAGCCTTGACCAACAATTAGTCGTGGAACTGGCAGGCGTGAAGCTGATGGACGACGACGCACCCTTAGGTAAGGCGAAGGGTGACCAGTTGGCACTGGGTATTCGTTATCAACGCCCCCTCAGCCGCGCTTGGTTGATTCGAGCCGATGCCATTAAGGGCTGGTTGGAAAATGATGACAACATTGACGGCATTAGATTTGAGATTCGCCGCAAATTTTAAATTACGAGTGACTCTCTAAAAAAGGGGTAGCACATTATGTTTTTAGCCATTCTTAAATTCACCATTCTGGCGGTTATTGCGATGAGTGCGCTTTGGCTATTTAGCTTGCTCGCCAACTGGTCGCAACAGCGCAGTACAACCGCACAGCTGGCTGAGGCCGACCTCAGCATGTTCAAAGCAAATACTGATTTAATTCTCGAGCGCAAACGCGAAGTCGAACAAATCAGTGAGCACGCTTGGAACAGCTATCGTAAATTCGAGCTAGTGAAGAAAGTTGTCGAAGCTAAGGACACTTGTTCGTTCTATTTGGCACCTCATGATCGCAGACCGTTACCACCGTTTAAGCCGGGACAGTTTCTCACTTTTAAACTCGATATACCCGGGCTAAAGAAGGATGTTATTCGATGCTACTCACTGTCGGATTCAGCCTTTAACCCAGAGACGTATCGATTGACGGTAAAAAGAGTACCCGCGCCACGTGATCAGCCTGAACTTCCGCCGGGACTTTCTTCAAACTTTTTCCATGATCATCTGAACGAAACCGACATTATCGACGTGAAAGCACCATCTGGGGCTTTTTACTTTGACCTAACGCGCCCCCATCCATCGGTTTTAATTGGCGGCGGCATTGGCATAACGCCGGTTCTTTCGATGGTTAATTCCATGGTCGATTCTGGTTACCACCATGAGACTTGGTTTTTCTACGGGCTCCGTAATGGCACAGAGCATGCGATGAAAGAGCACCTGCGAAAGCTGGATGAGCAGCACGATTGGTTGCATATGCATATTTGCTACAGTCGCCCAGATGAAGACGATGTTGAAGGAGAGGATTACGACCACGAAGGCCGAGTCGGCGTGGCCTTGTTTAAAGAACTATTGCCTTCTAATAACTACGATTTCTACATGTGTGGTCCGCCGCCGATGATGAATTCTGTAGTCATCGATTTAGAAGAATGGGGCGTACCTGAAAGCCGTATTCACTTTGAGGCGTTTGGTCCTGCTTCGGTTAAAAAAGTAAAAGAAGCACACGCGGCCGATGAAGAGAAAAGTGACGAGCCGGCTGCTACGTTTAAAGTCGAATTTGCCAAAAGTGGCAAAGAAGTCGAGTGGAACAGCGATTGCGATTCGATTCTTGACCTAGCCGAACAGCATGATGTGTCCATGGATTTTGGCTGCCGCGCCGGTAACTGTGGTACCTGTATCACCGCCGTCAAAGAGGGCGACATTGAACTCATTCAAGACGATGTTGGCGCGGACTGCGAAAAAGGCTCGTGTCTTGCTTGTGTATCAATGCCAAAAAGCGATTTGGTTTTAGACGCCTAGTCACCACTGCATGCAGATGCTAGACGTTTGACAGCCTAATGACCAAGCCATTGTAGTGCATTTTAGACCTTTGATAACCCCTGCCAAACAGCAGAGGGTAAACTCGTATCAACATGATTGAGCGAAAACGGGGTTTGCGTACTTCAATATCTAGGTAGCCTATCTGCTTTCTAAAAATTCATAATCTCGATCTAAAATTCGGCCAGTATTTTAAGGAGCAGTGTTGTTCTTAAGAAACTGCATTAACTTCGAATGATCAAAACGATAATTTATAAAACTATTTTCCGGAGCACAAAAAATCAGAAAATTTTGTGGCATATCGTTTGAGAATCGACGTGGTGAAAAATGTTTGCACAGCGGTGTTCGAGAAGCACGCGAGATATTTGACGAAGACCGAGTCTGCTGCTAATTTAGTCGAACGTGCCGCGATGCAACAAGGCGAAGCCAAGAAGCATCGTTCGCGGTAGAAAGCCTTACCGCAATTCTGACGAGAATGACACGAGAAAGTCAGGTTAACTTTCCGGGGGAAGCAGATATTTCGATATATGCTTCCCCTCTTTCGTTGTGGGTTCGGTTGTAGTTTAGGTTTAGAAGCCTAAGGAATGCATTCTGAACCTGATGTTTTTGATAGCGGAAATCACGTGTTGTTCGGCCGCTTATTTAAACTACACCTCGGTTCGTCCTTCTCAAGTCTAGCAGCGCAGTCACATGCCAAAACACAAGGTGCTTATTTTTGATTCACGTGGGCAAAGACTGAACTGCTGCCATCTTCGTTGAGTTGCAATACCTGGTAATAGTCCCTGCGATCACCGACTTCCATGCCCGGGCTACCAATTGGCATTCCGGGTACTGATAAACCAATGGCACCTTCTGGAGGGTTGGCCAGAAAGTCAGCCACGTACTCGGACGAAACGTGCCCCTCGAAGACAAACTGGCTCTGCTTGGTTACCACCACCCCGGTATGGCATGACTGATACTGCCCTTGGACATTGTACTTAGTTTTGATCTTGTTCAGGTTATTCAACGACACCGTCTTAGTCGAAAAACCATTCGCATCAATGTGATCCACCCATTTCTGACAGCAACCACAGCTTGGTGTCTTGTAGACAGTCATCTCGATATCGTCTGCGGCTGCGGCATTGGCAGTAAGTACTAGTAAGCTGCTTAGCAGTAGTAGAGTTTTGACCATCTTAATATCCAGTTCAATTAGTTTGCGAGGTGTCACGGATATTGTATTCGTGCGCAGTCACTTTGACATGAATTGTCGTTAGGCGTCACTCGCCTATAGCGAAATAAGTGAACGACAAAGTCACGAAAGATGCTTAGCAGTGAATTCGCACTCCAGTTCTAATTCCTTAGCTACGGTTTTGCTGGCGTATTTTTTCAAGGTACCGCGGCCAATCATAACCTT
>CALJJR010000077.1 GCA_937973905.1 uncultured Arenicella sp.
ATCCTCGCACGAATACCGAATTCGAGCTGCAACTGCGCGAGAAAGAATACCCCTACTATAAAGAAGGCTCCGATTTCTTTCTTATGCGGCTTAAAGAAGTTGGTGAAAAGTACTCGACGGCCTTGGTCACTACTGGGCCCAACCCAGAAAAGTTGTCGGTAAATCTTGGCAATATGTCAGCTTCATGTGCGCTGACCCAATAGACATTTAGACAAAACTCAAGGAGTATTCTGGTAGTGATTTACAAGCGCGCCCTAATTGTGGGTACCTTTATAGCGCTCTATTCACTCACCGCTGCCGGGCAAGACTATGATGATCCTTTAGCACCAAGGAGTTCGCCTGACAATGCTTTAACCAGCCCACTAAAAGCCGTGAGCATGGTCACGAATAGTCTGCAGGAAACTCGCCGCTTCTATGAAGACGGCATGGGGCTGACTTGCAGCAAAGGTGAACTAAGTGATGACATCAAACGAATCTGGCGTTTAGCTAACGATGGCAATTGGCAGCTACACAGTTGTACTCGCCCACAAACATCAGATGGTATCGAGGTGAGACTGCTGTCTTCAGACCTGCCAGGCAAAGAAGTGCGCAGCGATTTCGACGTAAAACGTAATGGCATTATGTCGCTGGGCTTTGCGATCAGCGGTATTGAAGCGCATGAAGAAAAGATGGTCGACCTAGGTTATCCGACCAACGACGGGATCACCACGATCACCTTGCCCACAACATCGGGCGGCACCTACGTAGTCAAAGAATCACACTACAAGGGACCACATAACAGCTATAACTTAGGCATCGAACGACCGGAAGGTTTTGATTCGGTGGCCGCAGTCGACGCGAACAGTGGTCTCGGTGGGCCTGCGTACTCAGCGATGATGGTCCCAGACGCCGATGTCTTCAAGGCGTTTATGGAAGACGTGTTGGGTTACGAAGCTCGCCGTGATATTGAGTTCGAGTCATCCGGCCCCGGCGGCGGTTTGATTGGGATTGAAAAAGGCACAAAGCTGCGATTCATCCAAATGTACAGCCCGGGCAGCACCAGCAATTACATGATCGTGATGTCAGTAGGAGATCTCAGCCTGCCGGCTTCCGCTGAAATACTGCCGCCTAATTTAGGCCTGATGATGATGACTTATGAAACCTCTAACTTTGACAAGGTAGCCAGCCGCATGGAAGGTGCTGAAGTCACGGCGACGAGTACACTGGTAACGGCAAAAGGTGACCGCAGAGTTACCTTCCGCGCGCCCAATGGCACTCTGATCGAGATCATCGAAACTGGCAACAAAGTCAAAGACTAATTACTGC
Organism: uncultured Arenicella sp.; assembly: GCA_937973905.1. Taxonomy (GTDB): domain Bacteria; phylum Pseudomonadota; class Gammaproteobacteria; order Arenicellales; family Arenicellaceae; genus Arenicella. The sequence goes on from CALJJR010000077.1 coordinate 1,306, forward strand.
TCTATAGGTTCACTCGTATGACTACCAAAGCTCCACAAATTTTGACTGTCGCTCTGTGTTGTCTAACAGCGTCTTCCACATTAATGGCTAGCGAGCCGCAAATTCCCCCACCACCCAGTCCGGTTGAATGCGCTGCAGACGCGCGCCCAACGATGTTGATTGTCGAGGGTGAGAACGACAACCCAGAGCAATTCAAAACTTATACAGAAGCCTTACTGAAATCGAACCTCTACCCCAAACTAGAAGGTTATTACGCGGCCGTTGGTGACCCCGCAGTCACCCTCGAGGGCGGCTGGGCGGAAGAAAAGTTCATGGTGATCGCGCGCTTTCCTTGTCGTGCGCGGGCAGAACAATTTTGGGCTTCGGACACCTATGAGGCCATCAAGCCCTTACGCGAAGGCGCCGGTGCTGTACGAGCCATCTTGTTCGAAGAAATGGCCGCTCCTGAGAACATTAAATGGGTCATCAAATAAGCATGCAAAGAGTAATCTACTCGGGCTAGTCATAGTTGCCGTCAACGCGTCCGCACAAACTCCAGAAACCACCGAACCGCAGGTTGAGAGTTTCAAAGACTGCGATGATTGCCCAGAAATGGTGGTTATCCCAGCGGGAGAAGTCAGCAAAGGCTCTGGTTATGTGCGAACCCACGTCAGCGACAATTCTGACTACGCACAAAATGAAAACAGCCCGGTAGTGAGCTGGAGCGATGCCGTTGATTATTATCCTCACAAATATGTCGTTTTTCGCTCAATTAAATCCCAATAGCACTCTGGATGAGCGCCTTTGCTATATCCAATGCTTCCATGATATATTGTTATATCATTATAGTTTATATGGCAAACACGGATGCAAAAAGTTTCAAATCCAGGTCTGCCCTACCCTTCATCCGGGCGGGCGTGGTTCTTAGTTGGCTTACTGACCGTAGCCTATATCCTCAGTTACATTGATCGAGCCATTCTCGGCCTTCTTATCGAACCGATAAAAGCCGACCTCAACCTGACTGATGAGCAAATTGGCCTAGTTCTCGGCCCGGCATTCGCCGTGTTTTATGCCACCATGGGCTTGCCTTTAGGTTGGCTTGTCGACCGCTCACGACGCACTTGGATAGTGGGCGTAGGCGTACTCGTTTGGTCGGCCGCGACTGCCGCCTCCGGACTGGCAAAAAATTTCTTTCACTTATTCACCGCGCGCATGACGGTTGGCGTCGGCGAGGCCACACTAAGCCCTTCGGCGATGTCGATGATCGCCGACAGTTTCCCGCCCGAGCGGCGCGGTAAACCTATTTCCGTATACGTCGCTGCGCTTTCGCTGGGCGGAGGTATCGCTTCACTCATTGTGAGTGGTGTACTTGTTTGGGCCAAAGGCGTTGGTGAGATGAGTTTTCCGGTGGTGGGTGTGATGGCGCCTTGGCAATTGACCTTTGTCGCCGTCGGTTTACCAGGTCTACTGGTCGGCCTAATCTTTTTCTTTATCAGAGAACCAGCACGTCGACCGATCGAATCGACTGAAATCAAACTGGAGGGCAATGGTGTTGGCGTTGCAGTTGGCTATCTAAAAGAAAACCTCGGCACTTATGTTGGCTTCATTTCACTCGCGTGTGTGATGACCATCATCGCCTACAGCCACGGATTTCTGCCACCAGCGTTCGAACGCTCGTGGGGTTGGGCGCCCGAAAAATACGCTGCCGTCAATGGTGCTGTGTTAATTATTGTGGGCCCGCTCACGGTAATCACCTGCGGTTTCATTATGGATCGTTGGGTGCAAGCTGGGATTGCAGATGCGGCGCTTCGATTGTTGGTGATCGGCGCGCTTCTCATGGTTCCAACGGGTGCACTTTGCATGTTCATGCCAACTGCGGAAACAGCTTACGCAGTGCTCACTCTCAGCAATATTGGTATCGGCATTGTTTCAACCGCCGCCATCACCGCAGTGCTGGCGATCACACCGGCTCAAATTCGAGGCCAGATCACCGCGCTCTACTACATGGCAATCAGTTTAACCGGCCTGTTCATCGGCCCAACGATGGTCGGTGTGTTATCAACTCGCGTGTTCGGTGAAGAGAACCTAAATGTGGCTGTGGGTGTGCTGCCGCTTATTTTTGGTCTGATCCCGCTACTATTTATCCCCATCACCATGCGCTTATACCGCGCACAATTGGCATCTATTGAAGCGGCGCAAAGTTCACGATGAAAGGCCATTACATTGATGGGCCTTTTGGCCAAGTACATTTTCGCAGTTGGGGCGATCTCGGCCAAGGCATACCACTGGTGTGTCTACCGCCCTCGCCCTTCAGCAGCGTCGCTTACCACACCATTGCGCCGCTATTGGTAGATGACCATCCGGTGATCGCAATTGACTACCCCGGTTACGGCAACTCTCAAGCTAGCCCGCAAGCACCCAAAATTTTTGATTACGCAGCCGCAGCCGCGGCCGTCATTCGCACGTTACCTGGAGAACAGCCCGCTAACCTGCTCGGCTTTCATACTGGATGTCTCGTTGCAGTTGAGACTGCATTGCAAGCTCCAGAACAAGTAAATCATGTTGTTATGACTGATTCGCCCTTTTTTGCACCAGCAAAGCGCGCAGAGTTGCTTGAGAAAATGGGCAAACCGATTCAACTTTCTCCCAACTTTAGCGGTTTACAAAAAGACTGGGACTTCTGCATCACCAAGCGGCTCGAACAAATTCCCTTGACGCGTGCTTTCCAAATGTTTGTCGACCACATAAGTGCTGGAGAAAACACCAACGCCGCGTTTGCGGCCGCCTTTCAGTACCCCTGTGAAGAACGTTTCGCGGCACTGACCCACGAGTGTACGGTGATTGCCACAAGTGCCGGCTTGTATGAGCAATCCATCAACACCGCGCAAGCGATCACCCAAGCGCAACTGGTGGAATTGACTGAAATCCAATCCGCGGTATTGGATCGGGGCGCACCGCTTCTTGCTAAAGCCATCAACAAGCTGCTGGCCGCATGAAAAAGTTTAAACGTCAGTTTGCTCCCGGCAAATACGGGCAAATGCATTACCGCGTTAAGCACGCTGAAAAACCAGAAAAACGACCACTGATTTGCCTGCATATGTTCCCGCAATCAGGGCGAAACTTTGAAGATTTCCTCAACCACTACCCAGATAACCGCACAGTGATTGCGCCCGACTTTCCCGGCTACGGAGAATCAGACTGCCCAGCGGAGCAAATTGATGCAACCGCCTATGCACAATCCATTTGGGAGCTCATAGACGCGCTTAATCTACTCCAAGATGAAGGCGCCATTGATCTCTTCGGCATCCACGCGGGAGCCAAATTAGCAACGGAGGTTGCGCGTTTGCGACCAGCGCAAGTTAAGGTCATCGTTCTTTCTTCGGCGGCCATTCTTTATCCAGAGGAACTCGCGGATCTCAAAAAGGCGTTCGATCCGGTACCACTTGATAAGGATGGAACTCGCCTGATGCGCCTTTGGGATCTGCTCGTGCGTAACCAAGGTCCGGGACAAACCTTAGAGATGTTAGCAACATCGCTGGCGGAAATTCTACGTAGTGGCGAGAATTACGAATGGGGGCACTATGCCGTTTACGAGTTCAATTCTCACTTTCCCGAAATTCTTGCAGGGCTGGAGCATCCCATCGCCTTGATGAATCCCAAAGATGATCTGTATCAAATGACTCCCCGCACTGAGGCATATTTACGCAACGGCAGAATGTATGACTTTTCAGACTGGGGTCATGGATTTATGGAAGTGCACCCTGAATCAGCCGCCAGAACCGTCGACCAATTACTAGACAACCCGCTTAACTTTGCGCAACCGGAGAACTAACAATGCCTGCTTACATGATTATCGCTGCAAAAATCCACGATCGAGACAAATTCAAATCTGGCTATGGACAGGAAGCAGCCAAACTAGTCGCAAAGTTTGGTGGCGAATACGTCGTTATCGGCCCTGGAGCCACCTTACTCGAAGGTACACTAGAAGGATACACCTCTATCGCAGTTTCAAAATGGCCAGATCGTGAAACCGCGCAAAGCTTCTGGGATTCAGACGAATACGCAGAGATTAAAAAGCTCAGAGATGGTCTCGCCGACTGCCAAGTAATGCTCGTAGACTCGATTTAGCTGAGCGAAACAAACCATGTGCGCGGATATCTTTGTACCCGAAAGCTCACCGGCGGATGCCATAGTCTCGCCGCTGCATACAATTACCCTAGTCACTGCTGACAAAAAAGGCACTGAAGCTATGATGACTAAGGGTTTAGACTTGCACTCCTCGGGTTGGCAGACACCGCCTGTTGAGATGCTAGAGAGCAGCCAGTCATACTTCGGATTCGAAGAATCTGATCGCTGGCAGTACGCCCTATTCTCAGGCCAGGGTTCAATCGCAAACATTCAAATTTTGGTGCTGTTGGTTGATGCCATTAAGGCGCAGCTGCGGCCCACCGCCGACGGGCGCTATTTTGGTGGTGCCACCATCGGCTTCCCAATGCGCGATATGTCACAGCGAGTGGAAAAAATGGCCAGCGCTGGCGTGCACTCGACCGTTGGCATCAAGGAGCTAGAATTTTCGAGCCCAACCGGTGAAACCTACGTCTCACGAGAAGTACACTTTCTCGGCACAGAAAACATTTTTATGCTGGGTGTACAGCGCCCTGATGCCTTTGTACAAATCGGCGCAATTGATGACCGCACTGACATCGGCGCAGCTGCTTATTCGGCACGTTGTGTAGAGAACCTTGATGCAGTCAATAATTTTGTCGAACAGGTATTGGGCTTTGAACTACGTCGCGACATCGAAATGACCATTGGGCCACGCTCCGGCTTATTGATGGAAGAAGGCATTCCTGAACGATTTGTGCAGGCGTTCGCACCCGGTGCAGGAACCGCTTATTTAGTGTTTCTAGAGCATGGCGGGCACGGTATTCCTAGCCCGTGTGACAGTTATGGGCCGCCCAATCGAGGCCTAGTTCGCTGGTCATTTGCGACTGCCGACTTAGACGCAGTGCAACAATCCATTGCCGACTTTGGTGCCGAAATCGTGCACGCAGCGAAAGCTCGGTCGCTACCGCATTTAGCCCCCACCCGCTCTCTGGTGACTCGTGATCCAAGCGGGTTTGAAATAGAAATCTTCGAACAATAGCTCAGGAAAAACATATGTTTCGTTCGCTCTGCATTTGCCTCTTATTTTCTTTAACGCTTTATGTCAATGCAGACGAGCAAAAGCCGGCTGGTTTGAGTACATGGCAAGAAGCGGTTATCACAACGCAAGACCCTCAACCTTGGCTGGCATTGCTTACTGAGTTCGCAGATTGGGAAGTGCTATCAAAACACTCTATGGAGCCAGCAATACTGCAAGCTTGGGGCTTGGCAGACGATGCCAGTGGACAAGCGACGGTACTCGCCAATCCAAACACCGAGCGGGGTTTTATTCGTTTGATCGAACTCACCGGAGTCGAACAACAATGGAATCGAGTAGACGATCGCCCCTGGGATACTGGCGGCTTTTTTGATCTCAACATTCGAGTCAAGAACTTAAAACAATCGCATGCCAAGCTGCACGCTCTGGGTTGGCAGGGAGACAGCAAACCCAACGATGTGATTTTCGGCCCTTATGAGGTTGTGGAATGGATCGCTCGCGGCCCGGATGGGGTACGCTTTGCGTTCATCGAGCGAATCAAGCCAATTTTGGAAGGCTATGAATTCACACGACTCAGCCGTGTTTTTAACTCCACCCAGACGGTGGCTGACATAGACGCTTCCTTAAAATTCTATCGAGATATTTTAGGCATGAGTATCAAGTTGGAACACAATGCAGCCAGCAAGGAGCAAGGACCCAATGTATTGGGCTTACCACATGAAGCCACTGCTGAAATTCCACGCGTTGTGTATATCTTAAACGGTGAAGACGCCACTGAAGGCCAGATCGAGCTATTGGCATTTGACGGAGCCACTGGGCGTGATCTCTCAGCTAATGCTCAGCCCTACAATATCGGTTTATCTGTGTTGCGGTATCAAGTTGAAGAACTTGATGCGTTGATTGCGGTGTTGAATAAGCGTGGACTAGGTTTCGAGCATCCGCCCATTGAAGCCAATCTACCACCCTATGGCTCAGTACGGTTAACCGCATTTCGTGCACCTGAAGGGGCTTATATCGAGCTATTTGAACGGCTAGATCCATAACCGAACTCGCCAAACTAAACTTGACCAAAGATCCAGCGTTCGCACAAAAAAACCAGCCCTTGAGCTGGTTTTTTTGCGTTCAAGATTTTCTCTGAGCTTTACATAAATTTGGTAGCACCGAAGAAGGCGACCGTCGCTATTCCAGTCCAGTAGAAGTAAGCTAGGGTCCGACCCAAACGAATGGATTGCTCCAAACGGTCTTCAACTTCGTCATTCGGCCCTTCAGCGAGAATACGAAACATCGTCGTCCACTCGCGCATAATAAATCTCAAGATAAGACCAATGATCAGCAAACCGGCAAACAAACCTAGTTTTATAGAAAACCATTTTTGCATCTCGCCAGCATTAAATGGGCCGTGCCCCATGAGCGATGAAATTGCAGCCAATAATATGAGTGGGATGAGCACAAACCGGATCTTCTCATCGATTTTAGTGAGCAGAACACCGCGGTCAGTTTCACGGTAGAAAAACGCCGCCCAACAAATACCCAACCAAGCGAAGGTGAGCGCCCACATGGCAACGATATAACCACCGCCATACGGCTGCACGCCCCAGTAATACCCCATATGCAAGCCAATAGGCATTAGCAAAATGATGCCGGTTCGAGCAGGTATATCGATAATATAAGCGGTGCTCATGTGGCGCTTTCGTTCTTCCATACTTAACTTCCGGTCAACTACAAACCGTGACGTATGAAAAACACCCCACTCGCCTCCCAACCAGTAAACCATGGCTATAATGTGGAGCCATTTTAATACCGCTAAAGTCGTAATCACTGCTAATTCCTCTATCTAATTTTAATTAGTTGTCGTAAGCAAGTTGGGCAGTCTAAACAAGCCAACGTGAAGCATATGTATTAATGTTATATCTATATAACATAATAAACAATCATAAATTGCGTAAAAGCGTCATATGAGACCCAAAAACGACGCGATTACCATAATCTTTGTATCTAATTGTTATATCATTATATCAATTGGTAACTGCTTAATTTTCAACACAATAAAATGACCGCATCCCTAGAAGACCTGTTCAGCAAACGTTTACGCAGCGGCCTAGACAGCGAAGCGCCAACGCCGCTCTATTTTCAATTATTCAGCGTGCTTAAAAACATGATTTTGGATGGAACCCTGTCTTTTGGGGAACGCATACCTACTGAAGAACAACTCGCGCGTGTGTTTGATGTATCACGCATTACCGCCAAACGATCGATGGACGAACTCGCGAAAGAGGGCTTAGTTGAAAGACGTCGCGGCAAAGGCTCTCATGTGATCTACAAGTACACGCCCAAGCCGGTACAAGCACCCTTGGTTGGCATGCTGCAAGAAATTGAAAGCATGGCGCGCAACTCCCATGCAACGGTGTTGGAATGCTCCTTTATGGCGCCACCGAGAGGGATTCAAGAAGAGCTGGAACTTGGCGCTGGCGAAAACGCACTGCACTTGATCAGGGTACGCGAGCGAGAGGGCATGAAATTTGGTTATTACTTAAGTTGGACCGCAGGCGTGGATACGCCGGATAACCCGGCCTTATTTGAAACTGAGCCTCGTCTTAGCTATTTCCGCCAAAACGGCTTAGTGATTACGCATGTAACTCAAACGCTCTCGGCCTGCGCCGCTGATCATCAAACCGCAGAAGCGTTAGAGGTAAATGTCGGCAGCCCGCTGTTAACGCTCACGCGCCGCTCTTACAACAAAATTAACGAACGCGAGCACCTGCGTGATCACTTAACCGCTTACTACAATCCTGAGCACTTTCAATACGAAATGGATTTAAAGATCGATTGATTGCTCATCAGGAATAAAGATCGAATACTAAAAAACTATTTCTTGGCAGACTCTAGAGCTTCGATAGCGTCTGCCTGACGGGCTAAAAAGTGGGCCCGATCGGGTACCACTACCTCGCCATCTTGGAGCATATTGTTGGCTGGGTAGACAGCGCGGTTGGCGTAGACTGCGGTACTAATTTCTAGTCGTTGGCGCGCCAGCATATTCGTCATCGCTGGCTTCGCTCGTGCTTCGCGCAAGGATTCGATGTTAACGACCGCCGTCCCGGCCATCGACTCGCCGGTATCCGCTTCCGCCAATACCTGACCTTTATAGTCCACAACCTGTGATCCACCATCTGTGGATTCAGCAGGGAACGGCAAGCCAGCAATACCTGCACTATTCGCTGAAACCACATAGGCCATGTTCTCATACGCGCGCGCCTGCTTAGCGATGTTTTTTGGTGTTGGCCTTGGGCTTCCCACCTCACTTGATGAGTGGCAGATAAGCTCGGCACCACGCAAGCACATGGCACGAGTAATTTCCGGGTAGAGGATTTCTTCCGATGCAACACAGGCTAACCGACCCAGCGGAGTATCGACCACAGGAAACAACGCTTCTTCCCCATACAACTCGACGTAACGATCTAACACATCATGCGGCGTCGGGGAATACATTGAGATCAAACGACGATAGCGCAAAATCACATCGCCATGATCGTTGATGATAAAGCTGGTTTGAAAATAGAGCTGTGGAAACTTAGGGTCAACTTCATATGCGTTTCCAGATAAATAAATATTGTTTTCTTGCGCGAGCTTCCCGAGCGCATCGTATTCCGGGCCATCCATTTGCAAGCATGCTTTTTCAATCCAAGCTGGTATCGGTTCTCCCATCGGAAAACTGGTTAGAAAGTATTCCGGCAGCACCACGAGTCGAACTGGTAAACCGCTAAAACTTGCTGAAAACCCGATACTTCCCTTAATCAAGCCATGACAGCGCTGAATAGTTTGCATCATTAATGCACGCGCGGATTCCGCATCTTTTGCGAGGTTGACCGCATCGCAACGGACTTGAAGTGCCAGGGCTTGATAAGTATCGATAGACATAAAGTTGCTTCTTCTTGGTTGAGCTTCTAATCTGTTGCAAAGCGCTCACGTAACTATGCGCGCATTCGCTGATTTCTGAATATATGATATATTGTCATAACTTTATATCATTTAGAGAGATCAGCCAATCTTTAAGGCTGCAG
>CALJJR010000078.1 GCA_937973905.1 uncultured Arenicella sp.
TAGTGGCTTCTCGGCGCCGCATAATTTTCGCCGATCCCCCTAATGCCCTACTAATTTCATCAGCTTCCGCATCTGCAAACTGAAGATCGCCCAGCAAATCCTCAAATTCTTTCGGCGGTTTTGGGTTGGCAACAATTAAAATATCTCCGCGCTGATCTTCCCCTGCACTCAATTCTCGTTGAGAGAGTATGTTCATAGTTTGTAGTGAATCCGCATAGAGAATTGATTTTTCCTCTACTAGGAAACGATCTTGTTCAGGCATCTTGAGTGCAGCAAAAGGAACCGAATACAAGGCACCGTCAGGTATCACAATCACCGTATCAAGTTTCCGCTCGGTTAATTGATGCGCAACCGGCCCTAATATTATGTCACTAAGTTGAGAGATTTCCCTCTCCACTGTCCAACTGTTCTCATTAGATCTCGCACTGGGGTGTTTACTAAGAATTTTAGAGAAGACATTTGTTGCCTCTCTTAACTCATCTTTTCCAGGCAGCCTATGAATTTCGACAGAGTCTTTGGTTATCGACCACAACCAACTTTCAAATTCTGCAACGAAGTAGTACAAAACGAGTTCGTTAGCTTGTGACTCCCACCCATCGAAAGGGTGGTAAGGTTTGAACTCGCCCCTCTCAATTTTGTCCCTAATTACCTCTGCTTCGATAAGAGATAGTTTCGAGCTCAATTTCCGGGCTCTCTCATCGACATGGCGGCCAGTTAATCGCTTAGATTCATATAGTTCTCTTGTAAGCAATCTCAACTCAGTCAATATCTTTGCACGTTCACGTTCATACTTCGGCGGAGTAATTTTGATTCCCTTTATTTCACGTAGCCTGTCATTCAATGTCCTGGCTCGATACTCCTCAACAACAGCTATCGCACCTTGAGACGCTCCTGCATTTTCTTTTAAAAACATTTTTAAACTGAGTTCAAAAATAGAAGACTGAAGCGCCAGATATGATCTAATTAATGTTCTATCAACGACCTTTGGCAAAGTGCTCTCGATCACTTCGGTTGCCTTCTCCAAACTGACCTTGGTTTCTTCGAAGTCTTCCACCGTAAAAAAAACGCGGGCTTTCTGACTGAAGTGTGTTGCCCTGTCTTGCGGCTGTAGAGTCCCTTCAACCATCATTTCAATTTTTTGATATAGGTCGGTTGATGCTGTTAGATCGCCTAGTAAATAAAGCACTCGTGCCATCTGCGATACAACTCTGGTGATAACTTCCCGATCGTCAACCTGAATAGCAACCTTGCTAGCCTCAACAAGACTTTTAGACGCTTTCACGTTGTTATGGGTCAACATGTCGAGTTCCGCCAGCAGTAACAGGTGCTCTGCCAGCTCACTCAATCGGTTGTTTTTCCTGTCGAATTCAATGGATTGAAGGTAATTTGAACGCGCGGCTTCATATTCGCCTTGCATCATATATATACGTCCAAGTACAAATCTCGCATCCGCTTCATTCTCTAAGCTTCCTTGCTCATGGTGATAAGCGATGGCTCTTACAGCTGAGTCTCTAGCATTCTCCAAGTCCCCATACTTTATTAATCCCAGAGTTTTACGATTATGGAGAGCCCCAATTAGTGTTGCTGCTGCGCTATTGTTTAAAATTGAAAGGCTTTGATGTCTTTCAATTGCCTCATCCAGAAGCAAATTTGCATGTTGTTGCTCGCCTAACTTATCGAAAATAATTGCCATATTGTATTTTGCCCACAATATGTTTTCCTCCATCTTAAAACGTTGCGCAAATATTTCTGCCTCCGCAGCCAGTTCAAGCGAAACCACCAGCTCACCTTTAACTTGCTTCAACCAGGATTGGTTGTACATGACATCGAACACATATGACCAATTGCGTTCACGCAAAAATATATCCAATGCTTTTGAAAAGTTGGCTTCCGCATCAGAAAATTTATTCTGCCTAACCAATTGGATTCCCAAAATATTTGAAAACCGTGCTACTAAATGTTGAGAGTCAGAAACCTTTGATGCTTCTACTGCATCCTTAAGAAGAGATATCTTACTATCCCGATTCACAGTTAAAATTGCCAGCTCAGCCAAAGTTTTGGCATAGGTGATCGTTGAATGTTCACGTGATTCAGCCTCAAGCTCTGACAACGCTCTCCATTGTTTCCACTTGTCCTGATCTTTAGGAAACAGTTCAGCCAACAGATCAGCACGGAGAAGGAGGCCACCAAAACGAAAGTCAGAATGCTCTCCAATTGTGGGAAGTTCAGCCAAACGGCTTAGATCTTGTTCAGCAGAAAGCAATAACTGCTCAGCCTCTTGCGGGGCTTTGGATCTTGATGCGGCTACTTTTTGACTGGCGGAATCAAGATATGTGATTGTTTCTATTAAGTTTCTTCTCGATTCAGACTGCTCAATTCGAATCAACCTGAGTGAAAAAGGGCTATCTTGATGATGGAATTCATTGGCCGATAAAATGACTTCGCATCTTCTGCATTCCGTGTGACTAATCAGTATTACTTCATCAAGCATCCCGAACGCGAGGGTATCGGAAGTCTTGATAACTTCATTACTATCAAGATTGTTGACATCCAGAGTCACATCCGCCCATCTTTGAGAAGCAACCACGGCGACCAATTCGCCTGGTTCAACACTTATGGGTAATTTTATTGGGGAGTAAAGGTTTTGACCTTGAATATGCTCCGCACACACTTGGCCCAAAGGGACGAAAATTGAACAAATGAGAACCCTGAACCAACCATCCATAAACAACCCTAGATGCCACAGCCCTGTGCGCTCAGGTAAGTTTCGTTTCACTTTTGTCAAACGTAGATCCCAACCTTGTTTATTATTGTAGTTAATCTTTCGTGTTTTTCTGTCTACTGTTAACTGCCCAACACGCACAAGCAAATCTATCATGAAGACATTTATCAAACAATCGGGAACCCTTGGCCAAGTTAGATAATCTCAAACTTAATGGCACTTCCATTAGACAACCTTAAATAATCTTGCTTCTCGCAAGAGGCGGGTTCTATACTTGATCAAAGGACTCGACACCCTACAACACGGAATAAACCTAGGAGGTTTAGCATGGCGACAAACACCATTACTCAGCAGGAGCTGGTCAACAAGGTTTTGGACCTTGAGGTCAGTGATGAGGAAATAGCAAAATATTTTGTTTTGGACGACGAACAAAGCAAGGCGTTTCAACCTCACGTAAAGCCCAACCCAGAGCTGGTTCAAGATAACGGCCTTGAAGGTGCGTTTCTTCTTAACACCTTTAATGGCTTGGCGCGCGCTCGTCGTAACCGCAGGTATCGGCGGCGCATCAAAAATTGGACTGGCGTTAAAATCGTTGCCGAAGGCGATTCTTGGTTTCAGTACCCACTGATATTAAAAGACACCATCGACCAGCTCTGCGACCTCGATCAATTTGAGTACGCCATTTATGGCTTGAGTGAGGCCGGAGACTTACTCTCCAACATCGTTAAGGAAGATGAAATTACTGAAGCGATAGAGAACGAGAACCCGGATGTGTTCTTAATCAGCGGCGGTGGTAACGACATGGTTGGCAATGGGCGTATGGCCACCTTGGTGCATGAGTTTGCGGCGAACCGAAAACCGGAGAATTACCCTAACGACAAATTCGATCAATTCTTGGGCGAGTTAGAAAACTTATACCGAGGCTTATTTACTCGCTTGCTCGCCAACCGGCCGCATCTAAAAATTCTATGCCATGGTTATGACAATGCGATTCCGGCAGATGGCACTTGGCTGGGCAAACCACTTGAAACTCGCGGCATTAACGACAAAGTTCTGCAGCGCCAAATCGTGGCAGAAATGATTGGTCGTTTTAATGATCGCTTAATTGAAATCGTCGCGGACTTTCAAGGTTCGGTATACCACGTGGATTGCCAAAAGCTGATTGGTACTAAATCGAAATGGCATGACGAGCTGCACCCTAAGAACCCAGGTTATTTAAAAGTTGCTGAGTAGTTTGATCAGGTTATTAAAGCGGCACTCGCGGAATCCGCACCCTCGCCTTCAATCTCGCTTGAGTCAGTCGCGCCCAATGCCGAAACGCCAGTCAAGCTCGCGCAGATGTCGAAGCTGGATAATCAAGACTTCTTAAACTTGGTGGTAAAACGCGCAGAGACGGTGATGGAGAAGGATGTTCCTGTTCCAAAAACACGCTATGAACGCAAACAGTTAGAAAAAGACCTGAGCGATTTCTTTGAGAAGATTCACAAAGAGAATAATTTCTTACCCAGCAGTTTTTTAGAAGACGGCGTGAGCCGTGCGCAAGCCGTTTGCCGTATCACCACCGATGTGAGTCTTGGGAGTGGTTTCTTAGTGGCATCGCGTGATTTCATCATGACCAACAATCACGTAATCCCAGATGCTGCGACCGCAGAGGTGAGCATTGCCGAGTTTGATTATGATGAGGACGATATTCTCTATACCGTTCAACTGGACCCGGATCGCTTTTTTATTACTGACGTAGATTTAGACTTCACAATTATTGCTTGCGACCCTTCGCCATTACCCATGGACATCGAACCCATAGTGTTACTGCGCGACCCAGACACGGTCACGCGGGGTGAGCGAGTTAACATCATTCAACACCCACGTGGCCGCAAGAAAGAAATCTCGCTGCACGACAACAAAGTGAACTACGTCTATGACGTGGGCATCCGCTACACCGCAGACACTGAAGGTGGCTCATCCGGATCTCCTGTCTTCAACAACGAATGGAACCTAGTCGCCCTGCATCACGCTGGCTGGAACGATGCAGACGGCAGTGCCACCAATGAAGGAATCCGCATTAAAGCCATCGTAGATTTTCTCACCGCGCAAGACGATAACGAATCGTCCGCAATCCTAAGCAGCTTGGTGGAGTGCATTACTGATTGTGAAGCCTTAAAAGACAGAGTAGATACTGGCCATAAGCGAGCGCCAGTGTCGGTTTCACCAAGTACAAAAGGTAAGAAGAGCGGCAAAGGTAACTGCGTCACTCTAAACCTTAATGGCGATGTGGATGAGATAACAATTAATTTTGATTAGTCGATTTTTGCTAGTCGGGCTTTTGGCTGCTTGAGGTAGATAACCACTTGATACTCACTTATGTCGCTGGAGACTGTAATAGACTAGTATTTCCAAAGAAGACGAGCGTATATACTCCTTGAGTCGTATCCATTCTCACAATACAAGACATAACAATAGAATGTATTAACGATGACAGGTCTCGATAACTTGATTCTCTTCTTACTCCAGTAGTAGCCACCTCAATGCCCTCAAAACAAATTCAACTATCTATTGTTGTACCTGTAAAAAACG